>JAILAI010000003.1 GCA_024681705.1 Prevotella sp. | reverse complement strand
GGAATACTCCCAAATAGAAGAAACCTTCGCCCCCGAAGCCATCAGCATCATGATAGAGTGGCTGAAGAGCCTTTAGAGGTCTGTTTTATAAATAAGGAGGAGATAGAAAAAGGAATCCGGCCAGAGACTACTGAGGTCTTTAGCCGGATTCTTTCTATTGGCCGGTGCTTTTCCTGAACACGAGCCATGGGATGACGCCCTTCCATTTCTGGTGGGGATATTTCTCGACATTGCCGATATCGTGGCGTTGTCCATCGGCCGTGCGATAGAAGCTGTAGTCGTCGCCACCGGTAATGTAGATGGCGTCGGTGAAGCCGTATTCACGGATGGCGTCGGCAAAGGCGTACATGGTTTCGGGATAGGGGGCTTCGATGTAGTAGAGTTTGTCGTTCATACGGCCCAGACCGCGACGCTCCACCTTGCCGTGCAACTGGAAGATGGGAGGTATGACATTATTACTGACCAAAATGAACTGGCGGAAGAAGCTACCGCCCTGTTCCATCGCGTATTCTTTGACGTCTTCGAAGCGAGAGATACCAATGACCATCTGGTTGTCGACGATGCCGCAATAGCCTAGTCGCGAGACGTCACTCGAATACTCCTTACCGCCTACGACCAATGATCCATTGTAGTTGCCATCGCTGTTATGGTCGGCGCAACGGCTGTAGAGGTAGACGCTTGTGTCGGTGGTGTCGGGTTCTTGGAAAGAGATTTCGGCCTTGAGTCCGCGCAGCTCGTAGAAGTTGAGTCGCACGCCGAGAATGCTATCGCTCGTCATTACGATCTCGGCTGTTGTCTTCTTCGCTGGTGTCTTCAGCTTGGCAATGTTCTCCTTTGGTGAACACGAAACGGGAACGCCGAAGTGATAATAGTAGCGCCAAAGTTTATACCCTCCGAAGAGAAGGGCCACGGCAAGCATGGATGCCAACACGGTGCCGAGCATCCACAACCATCGGCGGCGGGGCTTGACGTCGGGCTTTACGGTTTCTGCGGGTAGTTGCTCGTCGTCGCGCTCAATGATGATGATCGGAGTTTCTGACTGTTGCTCCTCTATGCTGTTTCTGAAATCTTCATTCATGGTCGTTATCTCCTTTCTCCGTGAGTAAGAGGTTCATCAGTTGTTTTAAACTATCTCGTGAAAGCTGAATATTCCTGGGGTTTCTGGGCAGATCACTACCGCGGAGAATAATCTGCTCTTTCATGGATTTCCCGTTGAGAATGAGAATCTGTTCTGTCAGGTTGATGATGTATATGTACAGCTTGTTCACAATCAGACTTCTCCCAACGCGAACGAACGTGTTGTTTCGCAATTGTTGGAAAGAGTCTTCAAAGCAATGCAGCTGGAATGTCATTTTTTGGCTGCTGCCGTTTGTCAGCACCAGTTCGCAATAGTTTCCGTCGGCCTTGACGTAGACTATCTCGTCGGTCCTGACGCGCACCATTCCCGTTGATGTGAATATTTTAAACCATTCCATAGGTTCTCGATTATTGTGTACACATTTTTATTCCTGAGTTCACCTGCTTGTCGTGTGTCGATATGTCTTCGGCAGGTTCGGTTTTCGGCGAACGTCAATCATCTGCCAGACAAGTTACAGGCGTGTTTTTTATTCTTGTTTGCGAACAGAATCTGTTCTAATTATGCAAAGATAACAAAACATTTTCAAACCCGGCCATCTGACGGTTGTTATTTATGAATTATTTTGTTTTCGTCTGTTTCATTGGAGTTGCCGACGCTATCTCGTAGCCATTGTCCGACACATTGTTCCCGATGCTTTCCTCATTCTCGCTTCGCGTCGTTGTTGGTAGCTGCCGAGAGCACGACAATGCACACTCCCAGCAGCACCATCTCAGCAATCGTCATCAGCATCATAGATACCGCTTGACCAGGTTCTTCACGATGTTCACCACCTCGCCAACGCTGGCCTTGCGATAGAGTCGGCCTTGGGTCTTGTTGACCACCTCGAAGTTTGTCGACTTGATTTTCGAGGCATCGTTCAGCGAGTAGTCGCGCTCGTTGCAAGGAGAGTAGACCTCGCATTGCATGCCTTGTTTCTTGTAGTAGATGGTCAGCGTGCGGCCGTCGTTGAAGTGGGTGGTTTGTTTCACGATGATGTTCTCTGGCACCATCTTCATGAAATCGTTCTTACCAGTTTCTGCACTGGCGGGCATCGATGCAACCATGCTCATGAGCATCAGCATCAGGGTGAAAATCATCTTTTTCATGTCGCTTGTCTTTTAAAAACATTGCAAATTTATGGAGTTATTTTGAATGGGCAAAGCGGAAATCGGCGCATTGTATGAACCCGTCGATTTGTTGTACGAACGCTATCTACAAACCTCGATGCTGGGCTGATCGATGTTCACGCGAAAGGATTCCTCAGCGGCCATCTCGCGTGCTACCGCCCTTCGGTAGAGCCATTTCTGGCCGTAGCACACGCCGATGTTGAAGAAGAGCACCATCAGGAAGAGTACGATGAACAACAGCAGGTTGACGTTTACATATCCCAGACCAGACCGATTTTTCTACTAAGTCCAGGAACCTTTATCTAATAATCTGGAAATTCTACGTATATTCCATCAGGAGATTGTTGATTAATTGTTAAAACCATTTTATTTTATGTTTTCCTTGTATTAAATTACTTATATAATTATAGTAGTCTTTAGGTGAAATATTAATATGTGCCCAATGCCAACCATCAGAATTTCTAAAAATCTGATATTCTCCTTTGTCTCGATAACAATTATTTGGAAAAATATCTTTTTGTTTATAATCGGAAATCCATTGATTCCCATTCCAGATGGCTATATGTCCAAAAACCGACTTGTTATTTTGGGGTAATACAACTATATCACCTTTAATTGGAACATAGTTTTTTATATTAATTTCTTGATACCCTAATTGTGGTAATACTTTATTATAAGCATATGCTGGAAGAATTGGACATTGAAAACATCCTCCACGATGAATTGCTTTCATACAATACCAAGCACACATACATTTAGAACGTTCATTTGAATGTTCTGTAATATAATTAACTACTAAATTATTATTATATCTATAAGGTAAATTAGATCCAATAATAACCACTAAAATGATTATTATCAGATACTTAAATAATCTTTTCATAATAAAAATCTTAAAAAAAATATTATTATTGATTCATTATGTACACTTTACTACCAGCGGCTCTAGCTGCTCTTGCATAGCTATCAGTACTTCCTGGAACAAATGACCAAGCTGAAGGTGAGTATCCTCCCTAATTAAAAATATTTTCAGTATTAATATTAAATTGAGGACTTCTGCGGAATGGTAAAATAGCAGAGCAAACTCCGGTTGCACACGATGGACAATCCAAAGATTGCCTTGTTGATCGGCTTGCGCAGATATTTGCGTCCCTTTATCGGGATGTACAAAGCGGTTGCCATTAGGATGAGCGGCTCCACATAGATGAACAAGAATGTGTTGACTTCTTCATAGGTGAAGCCCGTCAGCATGGAGATAACAGTGATGATACCACAACAAAATCTGAATAACAAGTAAAGCATTTCTATAAATTTTAAAGGGTTAATACTTCTTTTCAAACGGCGACTCTCAAATCGCGATGCAAATCTACTCATAATTCATTGCACACATATATAAAAAGGTGGTCCGTTATACGAACCACCCGTTTTTATATATGAACTTGATGAAGTATTTCCTTTTGAGGGCTGATTTTGTGATTTTTCGTTGTGTTCTCCTGGCCGATGTGTTGTTGCCGTGAGGACTAAAGCGTATCTTTGTCGATGAAGACCATTGCCTTCTCGTCATCGGAGATGATGCTCAGGTAGCGCTCGTATTCGCGGAGTACGTCGGCGATGATTTCTTCGCGCGACAAGTACTGGATGTCGTTGCCGCTACGGCCGTCGCTATAGTAGGTGACGGGGATGTATTGAAAGCCCGTTTCGACGTCGGGCGTGTTGTCGTCTTCAACGAGATAGTCGCTGACCGATTGCTTCTCGGCGGCCACTCCGTAGCGGAAATTTCGTATTTGCGCCGTTGGGATGTTCAGCTCGAGCGAGAACTTCCCGCGCTTGCCTTCGAGGATGTAGGCGTCGATGCCGTTCTGCGCCAGTTCGGCCTTGAGTTCCTCGAACGCGGGCCGCACCTTCTCGGAGAAGAAGCGCACGATGTCCTGCTTTTGCGAGAAGGTCAGAATCTGTTGTAGTCGTTCGCGCCATCGCTTGCCGTCCCACGAGCGGCTACCGTAGGGAATCTTCGACGAACGGTAGAGCTCGTCGGTGCGCAGGGCCTTGAACAGACAGATGCAGAGCATGAGCATGATGAGCCCGAAGGGCAGGGCCGTGACGAGCGTCATGGTCTGTAGCGAATTGATGCCGCCGGCCGAGAGCAACGAGATGGAGATGATGGCCAGCAGAATGCCCCAGAACGCGTTCTGCCAGTTGGGCGTGTTGGGTTTGTTGCCCGACGCGATGGAGTTCATCACGAGGATGCCCGAGTCGGCCGAAGTGATGAAGAACACCACCACCATGATGAGTGCGAGCACGCATAGGGGTGTGGCGAACGGGAACTGTTCGAAGAAGGCGAAAAGCAGTATGTCGGCATTTCCGGCCAGTTTCGAGAGTGCTCCGGCGGCCTGATTCTGGTCGATCCAGATGGCCCCATTGCCGAAGACGGTCATCCAAAGGAAGATGAAGAGCGAGGGCACGAAGAGCACCGCGAGGATGTATTCGCGAATGGTGCGTCCGCGCGAGATGCGGGCAATGAACAATCCGACGAAAGGTGCCCAGCTGATCCACCAGGCCCAGTACATCACCGTCCAGTTGGTGAACCACGCGCGTCCGTCTTTCTCGAAGGCAAAGGTCTTGAAAGAGAGGTCGGCAAACTGGTTAATGTAGTTGCCAATGCCTTCGCTAAAGGCACTGAAGAGGAAGGTCGTGGGCCCGAGCACCAGTATGAAGACGGTGAGCACGATGGTCATCAGCAGGTTGAGCTCGCTCAGTCGCTTCACGCCTTTGTTCAGTCCGGCCAGCGCTGAGGCGATGGCAGCTGCCGTCACGATGACGATAATGATGCTCTGGAACAACAGACTCCGTTCGCTAAGTATGCCGAGATGCACAAGACCTGCGTTCAGTTGGACGACGCCCAGGCTGAGCGACGTGGCGATTCCGAAGAATGTGCTGACCAAAGTGAACACGTCCACGACGTCGCCGATGGGTCCGTTGATGCGGTCGCGGAGCAAGGGATAGAGTCCGCTTCGCACGGCCAGCGGCAACTTGTAGCGGAAGGAGAAGTAGGCCAGTATCAGACCCATCACGCCAAAGATGCCCCATGCGTGAAGTCCCCAGTGGAAGAAGGTGGCCAGTTGTGCGTCTTTGGCCGGATTGACGGTAGTTGCCGGAAGCGCCGGCTCCACGTAGTGCGACATCGGTTCGGCCACGCCGTAGTACATCAGGCCGATGCCCATACCGGCGGCAAAGAGCATCGCTATCCACGAGAAGAAACCGTATTGAGGTTCTGAGTTGTCGGCCCCCAGGCGGATGTTGCCCATCTTGCTGAACGCTAGCGCCAGCTGGAAAATGAGGAAGAAGGTGACGAGCAGGCTATACGACCAGTGTAGGTTCTCGTAGATGGCCTTTTGAGTGGACTGAAGTGCCGACTCTGTTGCATCGGGGAACAGAGCGCACACGATTGAAAGTGATAAAAGTACGATTAGTCCTGGAAGGAATACATTGCGCGAAAATGTGGTTTTAAAATGAAAAAGATTAGTCATATGTTGCAAAGATAGTAAAAAAATGACAATTTTTGCCATATTATAATACAATTACACACATTTTTAAAAACATTAAGGTCTTGCGCTAGCATGTTGCTAAATGAAGAGGATGCAGGCTCTAGAAATTTTGAATCTCTAGATAAACTAGATGAAATAGAATCTTTAGAATGCCTAGAAAATTCAGAAACTCGAGATAATCTAGCAATCCTAGAGAACAAATAGCCCCTTCGCTTTCGATGCTTTGCTGACCAGCCTTCAGGTGTGTGCAATAAACATTTGTTTACATTTCATGTGGGTAGTTTTAACATTATAATTCGAAAATTCTGAATTCGAAAGTCCAAAGCTCCGAAATAAGCCAGCCATGAGACGTTAGCGCAAGTTGTTGATTGTCAACCGATTACAAAGTCGTCGACAATCTTTCTGTATAATATTGCACGAATTATGCAAGAAAATCGCCAAAAACGGGGACCAAAAGCGGCAGTTTCGATGAGCAAAAGCGGCAGTTTCGGTCATCAAAAGCGCCAATTTCGATGATCAAAAGCGGCAGTTTTGCTCAGACGGCTTTTCTATTGTAATCTCCGAGATAGCAAAAAGGGGGTAGATATGTGGGTAGTTTTATGTTAAAAAGTTGAGCGTTTTTCGGACCATTTTTTAACATCTCCGGACGATGGAAAAGTTAAATTATGTAACTTCATCATTCTAACAAGTTAATTCTAGTCTTTGTTAGTTCATAGTGCATAGTGCATAGTTCATCGTAATTGAGAGGGTTCCCCCCACTTTAACCTATATTAACCCCGCAATCAGATACTTTTTTATTACTTTTGTGTCACAAATCCAATACTCCTACGTAAAACATACAAAAAGGAAGAATCCATAGCGAATGACATCCGAAGAGTTCAAGCAAGAGGCGCAGGCCGTGCGCCATCAGCTCATCAGTCAGGCACAACGGTATCTGGGCGACACCGATGAGGCTGAGGACGTGGTGCAAGATGCGCTGCTCCGTCTCTGGCAGATGCATTCCGAATTGCAAACGCCGCTGGTGAGAATGGCTATGGTGGTCACGCGGAATCTCTCCATCGACCGATTGCGAAAAAGGAGATACAACGAACCGCTCGACGCCATCGCTTCCGAAGAGGAACCATCTGTCGACGACCGCACGGAACGCCTACTCGCCGTTATGGAATCGCTTCCAACCCTGCAACAAACCATTCTCCGAATGCGCCACATGGAGGCGATGGAGATGAGCGAGATTGCCGAGATCGTCGGTTCGACGGAAGTGGCCGTGAGAAAGGCTTTAAGCCGCGCCCGACAGGCTTTAAGGGAGAAATACTTGACAATGAATAATGTGTGAATATATGAACAACGAACTTGAAATAAGAACACTGGCCGAGAAATTCTTCGAAGGCAATACCACGCTGGCCGAGGAAGAAAGACTCTACGAATTGTTTCGTCGGACGGAGTCTTTACCTGCCGATCTGGCACCCCTTCGCGAGATGATGCTCGACGTGGCGGCTCTCGGCAAGGTTTCCGACGCTACGGCACAGATAGAGTCTGACCATACGGAGACGACCAAGCAGAGTCTTGTCGCGAACAACCGCAGGGGGACTTCTTCCTGGAGTTGGATTTCGATTGCCGCCTCACTACTACTACTTTTCACGCTCGGCTCGCTCTGGTACGGACACGAGAAACAAAACGAATGCGTGGCCTACGTCTACGGCGAGCGCATCACCGACGAGGAGATCGTGATGCAAGAGATGCAAACCGTGATGGCCTCACTAACCGACGATGAGGCAACGACCACAATGGAGCAACAAATGAAAGATTTTTTTAGCGAATAAGGAATATGAGAAAAATACTGATTCTACTGACCTTGATGATTTGCAACCAAATCAATGCACAGACGGGAATGCACATCAGCGCGCTCTTTGAAGGGAAGATTGTGCCGAAAAGACAGATGGTGGAAACACGAATCAGCGGCAAGGCCGTCAGCAAGTACAAACTGACATTCTTCCATAGCGTACGCTTCCAGGCCGACGAGGCCTTGGTGAGCCGCATCGAACAGCTCGCGGCGGCCGATTTCGCGGCCAACTCGGAGAAAGTAAGGCAACGCAAGCTCGAGAATTCGGTCATGAGAAGAAACGAACAAGGGCGGAAGACATTCACGCAGATGTACGAACTGGCGCCTCGTGGCACCACCCATCGGTTCCTCTGCTTTAAAGTCGTCAACGACACCATGACCGTCATCTATCTTGAAGGATGGGTGGCTTCGCTCGACGAACTGAAGAAGATTTTCAACGACTAATGAATAGAAACAAAAATAAAACATAAAGAAGACATGAAAAAATTGCAAACAACAATTCTGGCGCTGGCCATCAGTGTTCCAGCCTTCTCGTCGATAGGCGAGGATTTCGCCAACGACGACAACGACACGCTCATCGTTATCAGCCCTCGGAAAGTGACGGTCATCACCAACGATTCTCTTCAGACCGTTCGCATCGAGGGACGTCATGACGACTACAACTTCAACTATGAAAACACAATCCAGCTTGTCGATAGTAACTATGTCAGCACGCTCTCGCTCAATTCCGACCGCTGGGACTTCTCGCTTCCCATCGGCAAGAAGGACGAGGACAATTACTACGAGAATGTAGTCACCTCCAACATTGGAGTAGGCGGATGCATGGCGCTGAACGCTCCCGACAACATGGACGTCAGCATGAACTCGTCGTTTGAAATCTTCTGGACAATCGCCCAGTGGAATTTCACGCCCAAGGGAACGCACCACACCTTCTCCATGGGTGTCGGGGTCGACTGGCGCAACTATCGGATGAGTGGCGGCAGCTGGCGCTTCAGCAAACCTGACGACGACCATGTCGATATCGTTCCCTACGGAGTCGCGGACATCCGAAAGCAGTTCTCCCGCATTAAGGTGTTCAGTGTGCAGGTGCCATTGCTCTATGGTTACAGGTTTGCAAACAACTTCGGGCTGAAGGCCGGCCCAGTGCTGAACCTGAACGTGCACAGTAGCCTGAAGACGAGCTACAAATCCAACGGAGAGAAGTTCAAGGAATCTATCAACAACGCCCACGCGAACCTTTTCACCATCGACTTTATGGGAATTATCAGCAATCCAATCATCGATTTCTACATCAAATACTCTCCGTGCAACGTTCTGAAAACTTCCAAGGCGCCCAAGTTCCAGTCGCTCTCAGTGGGTATCTACATATAACCAAAGTCCCCAAATTGAACCAAGAATGACGAACGAAGCAAGAGCAGAACTTTGCCTTATAAAAAGAAATAGCAATGGAACAGAAGTTTAATTCAAAGACCAATGGGCTGGATCTCCAGCAGCTGCGCGAGTTTTGCGAGCGTGAAGGGGAAGATCTCCTCTACGGCAAAGGCAAGCAGATGGAGCGGCAAGGTGAGCCTGCCCGTTGGTTTGCCTATGTCGTGGAGGGATGCTTCAAGTACGACACGCGAGGTGGCGAAGGGCTGCGGGTAGGCGAGCGAAGTGCGGGAGTCGACAAAGAACATACCACTTGGTTCTCGTTCCAAGGCGAGTTCGTGGCAGACTATCCCCGTCTGCTCTACGGTCATCCGGCAAAGTCCACCATCGAGGCTATGGTGCCCAGCCGGGTCCTGAGGGTCAGCGGCGAACAACTGATGCGGTTCTTCGGCCAGAGCATCGAGACGATGGAGCTTCGCGCTATCATCGGCGAACACGTTCTTTGCCAGTTCCACGAACGCTATCTCGACTTGCATTGCGCCACTCCCCGCGAACGCTACGACCTGCTGATGCAACGTTGTCCGGGCATCGTGGAGCATCTGCCTCTCTACGCCATCGCCTCGTTCCTGAACATCACTCCCCAGATGCTTTCCAAAATCCGCAAGGAGATAACCTTCAACACCTAGTCTCGTGAGTCCAATCGGATAAGTATGAAACATGTTTACACTTTCGCGAGCATGCCTCTTTTCATGTTTCGGCGTAGATTGATTGGATGTCTTTTCGTCATTTTTTCGCGTTTCGATGTCACCTTTTGCTACTTTGAACTGTTATATATTTGAATCGGTTCAAGAAAACAGAAGTTTAACAATAAAAAAATAAGAGTATGATTGTTTTAGATCATTTAGTTAACATGTTAGTTCCAATCGCCTGTGGTTGCGTACTTCCCATCATGATTATATGGTTCATCATCCGAAAGAAGATGAACGATACCAACCAACGCACGCAAATCCTGCTGGCGGCCATCGAGAAGAATCCGGAAATGGATGTTGAGGAACTGATGGATAAGATTTCGCCTAAGAAGAAAATGTTGAAGGAGAAGTTGCTCACGAAGCTCCTTTGGGGATGCATCACCGTTTCGTTAGGGATTGTCTTAATCGGATTGGGCGCCGGCCTTGGTCTTGTCGGGGGATACGATTCGTCCGACATACTGACCGCTACGTGTTTTGGATGCATATTGACGGCCATCGGTATTGCCTTCTTCATCAGTTATTACGTTGGTAAGAAGATGCTCGCCAAGGAGATTGAGGCCGAAGAACAGCTACTGACATCACAAGCCGAAAGCAAGTGACACGCAACGAGTTCATAGCCCATGCAGAGCGTGAGCAGGAGGCACTCAGAGGCTTCTTGCTCGCCCTCTGTTGTGGCAACAAGAGCGATGCCGACGACCTCGCACAAGATGCATTGGTCAGGGCATATCTCTCGTCGGCGGGCTATCAGGACAAGGGACGCTTCCGTTCGTGGATCTTCAAGATTGCCTATCACACGTTTCTAAACCACAAGGCGAGTTGCCGTACGATGGAAACGCTCGATGACGCCCGGACACTTGTCAGTCCGAATCTTGCCGATGGCAACTTCAAGCATCAAGAACTCTATCTCGCCTTGAGCACGTTGCCGCCAAAGGAACGGTCGGCCATTACACTTTACTACCTCAGCGGTTACGATATCAAAGAGATAGCCGCCATTACCGAGAGCACGGTCGATGCCGTGAAGAAACAACTCTCCAGAGGACGAGACAAACTTAAAGAAATACTGAAGTTATGACAAAAGATAAAGCCTTAGAGGACCTGTTCCTCTCCAGTCAGCCACGTTTCGAAGACAAGGAGACCTTTATGTCCAACCTCACGAAGCGACTGGATGCGGTGGAGTTCATCCGTCAGCATCAGGAGGCGACTATACGTCGTTACAAGATGGCAATGATAATGGCTGTCATAGTTGGCATTCTTAGTGGAGCTGCCACCATGTTTGTCATCCTCTCAACACCTGCCGATGTACCTCTCTTCACGTTTAAGCTACATACGAGTTTGCTCCTTTGGTTGTCTGACAACTCTCGTCTCATCGTAGCCTCGGTGCTTGCATTGTTGATGACCTTCGGTTTGATGAGTATCATCAACAATGTGTACGATATCATACGGATACGCGAAAAGCAAAGCTCACTGGCAACGCTGGCCTACTAAATGCCAATACATAGCGCTTGTTAGTGCGATAAGAAACTTATCATAGAAACTCTCTCGTTAGGGCAGTTGTCGGACTTTGTGCCGGCACTGCCCTTTAACGGCTTCCGCCCGATGTGCCTCTTCTCGCATGTCTACCAATAGAGAATGATGGCAAACAAGGCTATCCAGCCAACAACGCAGACGATGATGAAATGGTCGTGCATCAGCACTTTCGTGGGACTACCGCTTTTCTGCTCTACGAAGGTGAGTTGCATATAACGAAGAATGCCCGCCACCACGAAGACGGACGTGACATAGAGATACTGATTGCCGATACGCGCTACGACATCGTCGGACACGGTGTAAAGAATGTAGCACATGATGGTGACGCCACCCAGAACGGCGATGGCCAGGTTGAGGAAGTCCATGTTGTAGTGCATCACGTTCTTCCGCGCCTTTATGCCCGACGCCTGGTAGATAACTACGTCATCTCGTCGCTTTGCCAGAGCCAGGAAGAGTGCCAGCATAAACGTGGTGAGCACTATCCAATGAGACAAGGTGATGCCCGTAGCGAGTCCGCCGGCAATGATGCGCAACACAAAGCCTATGGCGATGATGAAGACGTCGAGAATGGCCGTCTGCTTCAGTCTCGCGCAATAGGCCACGTTCATGATGATGTAGAGCAATAGCGTGCCAAGCAGACCTTTATGTATATTGCTGAAACTACCCAGAACGACCAGAGCGCAAGCTGAACCCCAAGCCGTGAGCATCGTGATGTAGGCCATTCGTATGCTGACTTCTCCGCTGGCAACGGGGCGCATCCGCTTTACTGGGTGTTGGCGGTCGGCATCAATGTCGTGGATGTCGTTGAAACAATAGATGCCGCTGGAGGCCAAGCAAAAGGCCAGGAAAGCCACGATGCTGGGCCATAAGTAGCACCAATCGGTGACGTGGCGGTCGAAGAACAAGGGCGCGAAGATAAAGGCGTTCTTCAGCCATTGGTGGGGGCGGAGCAATTTGATGAGATGTCTATTCATGCTTCGTCCGGACTTGATAGAGTGTTAACGACGGGTGTTCGCAACGATCGACAACGGCAAGCACGACCGTAGAGTCGGCCCTGAGCATATTTACGTAATGGGTGATGGGCTGATCAAACTCGTTGCCGTCGGGCGCCTCGATGATGTAGTCGACATGTCCCACGAACTCCGTCGGGAAGATGCCAACAAAATAACATGTATCGCAAACGGGCTTCATCTCATAGAACAACGAAAAGGGACAGACCACCGTGTCGGACGATTTGAAATGCTGGCGTTCTACAAACGAACAGATGTTCCCATAGTTATAGTTTTCGTCGGGCATCAACGACTTCACACCGAAGGCACAAAGCAACACCGCGAGCGCACCGAAAATGGCACACCACAATCGATGTCTGACGGCGATACACATCACGGCAACCACCAGTGGGAGAAAGGCCATCCAGCGGTAGTAGACGGCAAAGCGCCCCGCCAGAGTCATGATAACGGGTACGCAGAGCGCAAAAAGCAACGAGAGGAAACCCATGTCGCACGAGAGTCTTCGCAAGTTGTCGCGTGAAGTAACTACATACCCAAGCAATGCGGTAATCGAGAGGATGGCGAAGCTACGGTACTCCACAATAGCGGCGAGTCTCTCGAGGAGCGTCGACTCTGTGGTCAGCTCAAGCAACTTATGCGTGAAGGGTGCCGGATCGAAACCAAACACGTCGCCTGCCCAGGGGAGCACCGTCAAGGCGACACTCGAAAGCGTAGTGGAATACTGGATGATGCTACAGACAAAGGGCATCAATCGGCCATGAGCGTACATGAAGAGGGCCACAAGGAGCAATCCCATCAAGAGGCCCGACAGAAGGGGAACGAGCAAACGGACAATCTCCCTTCGCCGTTGCCTCATCACGACGAAGAGAAACAACCAGAGGGCACAAAGATAGGCGGCCGCCTGGATTCCTGAACATACGAGCAGAGCCGAAGTGGCAACCACGATGATGCCGGTAGTTGGCGACTTCGAAAACAAATGATGGTCAATGGCCTGAGCCGTGAGTACGAAGACTAAGGCGCATAACATGTCGGGCCGCCCGTTGCGATACATCCACGCCATTTCACTAGTGCCCCACAAAAGCATGGTGAAGAGGGCAACCGTCAAGGGAGCCAGACGGAGCCCATGACCCTTCATCAGCCGTAGGCATGTAGCGCCAAGTATAAATGTGATAAGCAGATTCAGACTTCTCACGGTCGTCAGGCTACTACCAAAGAGCCACATCCAGACGGTAGCCAGCATCTGATAGAGTGGAGGGTAGGTGGAGAAAGGTCGTTGTCCCGCTACGCGATACCAGGCAGTGGTCTCCCATGAACCGTGAAAGGCGGCATTGTAGGCGGTGTCGAGCATCATCACCTCGTCAATCCAAGGAGTCAAATTGCTCAGCGTGATGAGGTTGACGATGATGAACGCCAACGACAACAGGATGTAAACAACGGTGCAACTTCTCTTCATCATGGTTCTGTTGCTTTAACCTTTCATTTCATTGCCAATGAATGTGGGTAATACCATTTGGGGTCAGATATATTGATTGAGGTAGTTTTCTATTGTTTGATTCTGGATGTCCAATTTCTTCTTCATTCGTTGTTTTCGAACCGATACTGACGAAGGCGCAATGCCATAGATGTCGGCCAGAAGAACGTTGGGCACACGCATCATCAGCAGACAGCAGAAGCGCACGTCTTCGGTGGTGAGCGTAGGATGATGCCCGCGCAATCGAGCGGTGAATCCGGGAAGAACCATGTCGGTGTTCTTCTCAATGAGTTCCCAAGAAGACTCCTCAAGATTGATATGCCCACTCTTGCCACGATGGGCATTGAGGATGGGCAGAATGATGGCAAAGAGGTGTTCGTAGTACAGACGTTGCAACTTGATGTTCTCCTCACGCGCTAAGTTCTCGTTGGTTTGAGCCACTTCCGAGAGGCGCATCGCCTCCATTTCCTTGTCGTGGGCAATCCGGGCTTTGCGTCGATAGAAGAGTCCCGCCATCGATGCGGCCAATAGTAGTAGCAGGACCACGATGATAACGACATAGAGTCGTGCTCGCTCTGCTTGTCGTTCGGCACGCTGGAACTCCATCTGGCGCTCATGTTGGAGTGCATGGATTCGTGCCATGTTCTCTGAGGTTTCCCGACTTGCGATGCTATCGGATATGTCCATCAGGTGGAGGGCATCGTCGTACGCTTTCTGCCATTGCTTTGACTCTTCGTGACAATACATCAATAGACGGGTCAGCTCCGCTTGGGCGTGAATCCCGCTTACCGAAATATAGGAAGGGAGAAGCGCCGTCAATTCCTCTTTCCTGTTCTGCAAGTCGAGTCCGTACGCATGTGTTATGCGATAAAGGTCGGTATGCGCAACATCCGGATAGATGCGTTTCGCTTCCTCGATGTAATGTGTGACGCTATCGCCTTCTTCTGCCATGAGATGTATCTGAGCCAGAAGCAGGAGCGTCTGCCCGCGGAAATCCAAGGTGTCTTTGGGTGCCAGCCGATAGGCCTGATGAGCCTCGATGAGTGCGCTATCCAATTTCCCCTCCACCATATAGGCGGTGGCCAATTGCTGAAATGCGTCGGCCATAAGCGTCTGGCCCCGTCTCTTGTTGTCGTCGCTTATGGCTTCGGCTTCACTCAACATCTTTTGCTGGTAGCGTTTTTGTAATGCGGTGAAGTTCTTCTTCTCGTATTCGGCAGAGATCTGCGAATAGAGTTCGTAGCATTTTTCATGATTCCCCGAAGCCTGACACTTGTCCAATTCGTCGAGCAAAGCCATCAACGTAGAGTCTTCTTCTGCCGGAGGAGCATTGTTGGCTTTACCACAACTGACGAACATAGCAATCAGCGCGACCTGAAACAGTTTCTTCATGTTATTTTGTTTTTTGCAAAGATATGCATAATAATGATGTTAGAAAAACGCCTTCTCAAAATGTATATGCGCGTTTATGCCACGATCCAGCTTATAGCGTTGATACTCAGCGGCATAACGATAGTGTAGATGTATATCCGAGCTGCTACCAGAATGCCGTCTTATCTACACCTTCCAATAGTTTCATTGCTTGATTTCATCAATTAGGCGGTACGTATTTCTTAAATCAGTGAGCCCAGTCAGAACGATATCAGAATTGTTGTTTTCAACAGCATTGACAAATATGTTCATCTCATTATAGGAACCTTGCGTGTGAATTTGATTGTTGACATTAGAACCAACACCGTAACAAATCGCTTGTAGTGCTTCATGTATAGTGAGCAAAGTTATGAAAAAACGCACAAACAGCCCTCAGCAAAGCGGAAAAAGAGTTCGCCGAGGATGAAAGTATGAAACTATTTTCATATCTTGCATGAAGTCTTTGCGTTATGGCAATGTTCAAACGAGTTTGCTTTGCTTGTTTGACTTTATTGGTGTCCGCTTAAAATTTGTTCTTTTTAGAAATGCCAGTTTTGTCGGACAGCCGATATAGTTCATAGTGCATAGTGATTAGTGTTATTTGGTTATAGGGCTATTTAGGTTATCGGGGTTAGTGCAATTTTAAACCCCGAAGGGGTGACAAGACCACAGGCAGGGGTGAAGCGAAGCGCAACCCCTGACAACAACATAAAAACGGTAGCTCCGAAGGTGCGACACAATACGAATGCACCCGTTTTTTTAATCTGTCGCCCCTTCGGGGCTTTCTTTTGGGTTTACTTTTGTCAGGGGTTCCGCTTCGCTACACCACCTGCCTGTGCTCTTACCAGCCCTTCGGGCTTTTTATAGTTCATAGTTCATAGTTCGTATATACCTTGTCAAGCGGCAAAAGGCGTAAACATGGAGCTAAAAATTTGTTTAGCGGACAGTAATAGTTTGATTTAACGAAAAAATTTAGGAGTGAATGGGTATACGCGAATACACAATTTAACGTTTCTGTCGTCCGTAGATGTTAAAAAACGGTCCGAAAAACGCTCAACTTTTTAACATAAAACTACCCACATGTCTATCCCCTTTTTGCTATCTCCGAGATTACAATCGAAAAGCCGTTTGAGCAAAACCGACAGTTTTGATCATCGAAATTGGCGCTTTTGATGACCGAAACTGCCGCTTTTGCTCATCGAAACTGCCGCTTTTGATGCAAAAAATCTAGATTTTTTTGTCAAGAAAGCGGAAATTTCGGGCCGAAAAATTGTCGCGAAGTTTGTAACAAACTGACAATCAGTGTTTTGCGCTAACGCTTCATGGCTGGCTTATTTCGAACCTTCGGACCTTTCGATTCAAAATTTTTAAATCTCCGTGTTAAAAAGGACATGGCCAAACGCAAAAAAATGTTACCGCCAGGTAGGGTAGCGATGTCGTGGAAACGCCCTAGAACTTATAGTCGATTCTTCTCGGCATTGCCGGCACCAGTACCCTTGTATCTCGATGGGGTGACGTTGAATCGGTAGCGCAGGGAGAGGGATACATAGCGCGTGTCGTTGTCCTCGCTCTTTGTCATTTTCATGCGGCTGAAGTAGAATGTGCCATAACCGCTGCCCTGATCGAAGAGGTCGTTGGCTGAGAGTTTGATGTTGAAGCGCCGCTTGAACAGGTCCTTGCTGACGCTGAGCGAGAGCATGGCATTGGTGGTTTCTATTCTGAAGTTTGAGCCCGTGTAGCCGTGGGTATGCATGCTGAAGTCGGCTTGTAGAAGCCAGTCGTGCGGCAATGTTACGATGTTGCCAAGTTGCAAAGACAATTGCGGCTGGTTGTGGTTTATCTCTTGACCGTTGAATGTCGTCGTGAGCCATTGTTTCATCAGCGTTACATTGTATTGAGGCGTCCACGTTATGTTGGTGCCTAGTCTGACGTCTCGCTGAGCGCCCAACGTGATGATGAACCAGTTGGCGTGGTCGTAGTTCTTGATGGTAGCGATGTTTACTTTGCTATCCTGTTCCATATTCTCCACCACCTGTAGGAAAGGATTGACGCAATGGACCAGATTGGTGTTCAGATAGAATCCCTTCCACATCGCCATCGCATTCAGGTTGTGATACTTAACGGGACGCAGATAGGGGTTGCCTGTCTGCATGTTCAAACGGTTTTCGTAGACCACGTCGTTGTTCAGCAACCAATAGGCCGGGCGGTTCGTGCGCTTGGCATAGCTCAGGGAGAGCTGCACCTTCTGAACTGCGGTGGATAAGGCGACAGACGGGAACAGGTCGTCGTAGGTGCGGCATTGGTCGTCGCGCCGCTGACCGCCGACGAAGTATTCCGAAGTTACATGTTCGTATCGCAGGCCTGCTTGTAGTTTGAAGCGCCCCAGCTGTTGGCGCAACTCCAAGAATGGTGCCATGTTGCTTTCGTGCTGCTCGCTACTGCTGTTGGCAATATAACCTTCCCTGTTCTCGAAACTACTGCGCCAATGGGTGTTGGTGTATTCCTCGCCCACCGCTATATGCCCCTTCCATAGCGGATGGCTCACGATGAGCTTCTCGGCCGCCATACGTCCGCGTGTCTGCGTTTCGGTGTTCACGTCGCGGTTCTCATAGTTGACGCTCAACTCTTGTTGCTGATTGCGGCTCTGATTCTTATAGGCCGTATAGTCGGCGTTGAAGTCAATGGAAAACTGCCCCATCTTGCTCGTGTAGTAAAAGCTGGCCTGGTGTTTGGGCGCATTTGTGTCGCGGCGAGTACCACTATTGTGCAGGTGGTCGTAGGTCGTTCCGTCGGCCAACAGGTCGTCGACATTCTCATTGGAGGTTTTCACGTAGTCGTAGACGTGCTGGTAGAACCCGCCGAAGGATGTCTCGTCGTCGATTTGATAGTTGAAACCAACACGCCCCTCAAAGTAGGGATTGCGTGCGGTGGACTGGTGACGGTTAGTGATGGTCCACAGGGTATCGGCAAAGACGGTTTGCTCGAACCCACTTCTCTCCCACCTTTTGTTATATGCGCCAAATAGGTTGGCAAATAGTTCTAGTCCGCCTGAGCGATAGGTCAGGTTGATGCGTTCGTTGTTTGCGTAGCCATGTCCCTTACGGCTCCACGATGTCAACTCTACGCCGAGCCCTTCGCCCGCCACACGCTTGGTTTGGATGATGATGACGGCTTTCACCGAAGCATCGTAGCGCGCACCAGGATTCTGAATCACCTCTACATTCTTGATGTTGTCCGACTGGATATTCCTCAGTTCTTGAAAGGATGTCAGCTTGCGGCTGTTCAGGTAGATCAAAGGTACGCCCTTGCCCAATATCTCAAAGGCGTCTCCTTTCTTTGAGATGGTGGGGACTCTCGAAAGCACATCCTCTGCCGTACCCATTCGTTCCATGACGGTGCCCTCGACATTCATCACTAGAGAATTGCCCTGCATTTGTATCTTAGGACGCTCGCCCCTCACCACGACGCCATTGATGGCTTGTGTTTCTGGCTTTATCTGAATGGTTCCCACCTGCTCGTCACGACTTAGGCGATAGGTGGTTTTATAGCCAACGTACGAGACGCGGATGAGTACGAGAGGCACTTCGTATGGGATGACGAAAACGCCAGCCTCGTTGCTCACGCCTCCACCGATGACGGTGGAATCTGATGGATGAAGCAGGTAAACATTGGCGTAGGCTACGGGCTGGCGGTTTTCGTCGATGATGGTGCCCGTCAGATGGCGCTCCGTCTTATGGGTGCACTCCACGTAGAGTTCGTTCTCACCACGTTGCACCATGCGGATGGGATAGAAGCCGATGGATTGCTGGATGGCATCGGGGATGGACTTGCGACGAATCTCGGTAGTAACGCGGAAATCTTCGAGTTCGTTGTACATGAAGTTGACGGTATAGTCGTTGGATGCTTCGTTCAGGTCACGAAGCACTTCTGACATGGAAACGTCGCGGTAGGTCCTGCTTACCTTCGTTTCCGAATGATGCTCGCCTGACCGAAGACTCTGGGCATACGGCGTTGAGGCCATGCAGAGTAGGAGCAAAGAGAGGATGGCCTTTTTCATCGTACTATCAGTTTTTCGTTCTCCACTACGATGTCTACACTCTCAAACTGGTTCAGTTGCTCGACGACCGTCTGAAGGCTGTCCGTCTGTTTCCATACGAAATAGAAGCGGAGTTCAGTGGCCTGGTCGTTCTTCACCTCTGTCTCCATCTGGTGGTAGTCGGCAATCGCATGGACTATCTTGTCGAGCGATATGTTGTCGAAGACGATAGGCTGGGCGACCACAATAGTGTCCTTTGAAGCTGGTTGATGGATGGTCGGACTTTTCTTTTCGATGGTCTCAACGGTCGGCTCTTCTTCAACATCGTGCGAGTAATGGTGAGCGATATGAATAGCCGCAAAGGCAATGCCCGATATCAACAAGATGCCGATAAACATTGCGGCCGCTTGGCCTTGCCACTTCGTGATGCGAAGAACTTTTGAAAATGAAGAGTGTTCGGTGGCGGAGTTGTCTCTTTGACCTTGGTCGAAGAATGAAGAACGATGTTTCCCAAGTCGTTGCCATTCGGCGTCTATCTCATCGTCGGTGACATTCTTCTGCATGTCGAAAGCACTCTGGGTCTTCGACATCAGGTTGTAGAGCTCACGGCATTCGTCATCGGCAAGGACCTCTTGCCATTGCTCTTCCGAATATTCCTGAGGGCGTTCCATCATTTGGAACAACAGGTCGGTCTTGTTCATGTTGCTAATTTCTTTTTAGGTGTTTACGTAATTGGCTGAGCGCATTGCGCAGATGCTTGTAGACGGTGGTTTCGCTGACTCCAAGGCGAAGGGCTATCTCGCGGAAGGTGAGACCTTCGCGGAAGTGCATCTCTATCACCTCACGACAGATGGGCGGGGCCAAGAGGCTGACTCCCTCCATCAAGACTTTCAGCTCTTCCTTCGTCACATCTGAAGGCATAATGGTGGTGTCGATGTCCAGGAGGTAGAGTCTCTGGATGCGCTCTTGGACCTTTCGACCACGAATCACGTTCAGGCATCGGTTTCGTACGCAAGTGAGAAGGTACGCTGCTGCCTTGTCCTCGTCTAGCTCTTGTGCTGGCGAGGCCATCAGTCGGACAAAGACATCGTGCACAATGTCCTTGCTCTCGGCATCGTCGTGCAGAAGTATGGCGGCCAACCGATACATCTGACGGTAATGCCGGCGGAACAGCGTCTCAAATTCATCTTTACTATTCATCATACACCTTTAATACACACGAAAATCGATTTACTAAACCCTAAACGGCAACTTTTTTCGACCTTAGTGCAAATGTACCAAAAATACATGATAACGCACAGAAAGCAATCACCGAAACTATGCGGT
>JAILAI010000269.1 GCA_024681705.1 Prevotella sp. | reverse complement strand
TAGAAGAATTTCTTGAAGAGAAACGATGGTTTGTTCTCTTCAATGTCGGTAAGGTCGCTCTTCGTTTTCTTGCTGGACTCAGCCAGCTGTTTTGTCATGTATTCTTTGTCTTGAACAGCGTACGACGGTTTCTTCAAATGCATCGCTGCAAAATACCATCCGCCGAAGACTACGGCTACCAGACCGCAAAGCGTGCCTAGTATCTGCCAATAGGAGAACGACCCACCCGTAACTCCATAAAGCATAGCAGGCAAGATCAAAGTGACGAAGACGATAGCTATTGCTATCAGGTATACTGTACATCCGCTGTTTCTCATTCTTTCTCGTTTTAAGGGTTGCGTTTACTCTTTTCCATTCCAGAACTCCCAGCTGGCAAAAGCTTGCAGAAGTAGCATCTCAAGACCGTTCTTCACGGTGGCTCCCCGCTTCATACCTTTGTACATGAACAGCGTTTCGTCGGGGTTGTAGAGAAGGTCGTAGAGGATGTTGTGTTCGTCGAGAGCCTCGTAGGGAAGTTGAGGGCACTCGTCGGTATGCGGGAACATACCCACAGGAGTACAATTGACAATGACGTTGTATTCGTGCACCACATCAGGTGTTATCTTGTCATATTGGATAGTGCCAGGACGTTCGTAGCGACTGACATAAACCGTTTCGAGTCCCAGTGATTTCAATCCGTAAGCAACAGCCTTCGATGCACCGCCCGTTCCCAGGATGAGTGCTTTCTTGTGGTGCTTCTCAAGCAGAGGCTCGATACTCTTCGTGAATCCAATCACGTCGCTATTGTAACCCTTCAACTTGAAGCCATTACCTTTAGAGACCACACGAATGACGTTGACGGCACCGATAGCTCGAGCTTCAGGGCTTATGGAGTCGAGAAATCTGATGACTTTCTCTTTGTAGGGGATGGTGACATTCAGCCCTCGCAATTCCGGATTCGACGCCAACACTTCAGTGATGTCGTCGATGTCGGGGATGTCGAAGTTGATGTATTCGGCATCGATTTTCTCGTTCTGAAATTTCTCGTTGAAATAGCTCTTCGAGAAACTGTGTCCCAATGGATGTCCAATCAATCCGTATTTGTCCATAATTATATTCGTTTAATGTCTCAACTACTGTCGTTCTGAAATAGCTAAAGATTCTTGATGAACGCTTCTGCTAGCCTCACACATTTTTACTTTGTGGCGATGTACATTGTACAGATGCCAAAAGTGAGACGCTTGAAGGTGGCGTCGCTGAATCCAGCCTTTTTCAGTATTTCAATCATCTTCTCTCCTTGTGGGAAAGCCTCGATAGTGGCGATGAGGTATTTGTAAGCGCTCTTGTCTTTGGAAATCATCTTTCCGTAGAGTGGAAGCAGCGTGTGGGAATAGATCCAGAAAAGCTGCTTCATTGGGAAACTCACGGGTTGCGATAGTTCCACGATACTCAGATGACCTCCGGTTTTCAACACTCGACAAATCTCGGCCAACCCTTTGTCTAAATCTTGGAAGTTGCGGATACCAAAAGCTGCTGTTACAGCATCGAAGGTTTCGTCGTCATACGACATAGAGAGACAATTCTGTTTCTCGAACCTGATGACGTTTTGCAACCCCTCACGCTCCACCTTCTGACGGCCAATCTCCATCATTCCTTCCGAGATGTCTGCTCCGATGAGCAGATCAGGTTTCAGCATCTTGGCTGAAAGAATGGCAAAGTCTCCTGTTCCTGTCGCAATGTCAAGCATCGCTTTCGGACCGAAAGGCTTCAGTTGCCTGATAGCTTTTCTCCGCCACCCTTTGTCGATATCCCAAGAGAGACGGTGATTCAGAGTGTCGTAGGAGTGGGCGATGTTGTCGAACATCTGTTCCACCTGCTTCTCCTTTTCCTGCCCGTCCTCATAGGGCGTGATGTCCTCCTGCAGATAAGTCATTACTTTCTCGAAGCAAGATAGTCGGAGACGTTCTTCTCAATGCGGGCAGCGATGTCGCCCTCTTCAGTTGCCTTGTCGAACTTCTCACCGGTGATATGCTCATAGAGCTCGATGTAGCGGTCGCTTACACTCTCTGCATATTCGTCGGTAATCTCGGGCATCACCTGACCGGGTTCATTCATGAAGTTGTGCTCAATGAGCCATTGGCGCACGAACTCCTTCGAGAGTTGACGCTGGGGTTCTCCCTTTGCGAGCTTCTCCTCGTAGCCTTCGGCATAGAAGTAACGACTACTGTCAGGTGTGTGTATCTCATCAATAAGGTAAACCTTACCATCACGCTTGCCAAATTCATATTTTGTGTCGACAAGAATCAGTCCCTGACGGGCGGCAATCTCCTGACCACGAGCAAAAATCTTGCGCGTATAGTCTTCCATCACTTCGTAATCCTCACGGCTCACAATGCCCTGAGCTATGATTTCTTCTTTCGAGATGTTCATGTCGTGACCTTCGTCAGCCTTGGTGGTTGGCGTGATGATTGGTTCTGGGAATCGTTCGTTTTCGCGCATTCCATCAGGTAGTTTCACGCCACAAAGCTCACGGCAGCCATTCTTGTATTCTCGCCAAGCAGAGCCGGTGAGGATGCTGCGGATAATCATTTCCACGCGGAATCCTTCGCATTTCAGACCTACCGTTACCATTGGGTCGGGCGTCGCCAACTTCCAGTTGGGACAGATGTCTGTTGTGGTGTCGAGGAATTTCGCTGCTATCTGGTTGAGCACTTGTCCCTTGAAGGGGATTCCCTTGGGAAGAACAACGTCGAATGCCGAGATGCGATCTGTGGCCACCATGACCAGCAGGTCATCGTTAATGTTGTACACATCACGGACCTTGCCGTGATAAACGCTTTTCTGACCTTCAAAACTGAAGTCTGTTCTTGTCAATGCTTTCATTTTCTCAAAAAAATATTGTCGTTTTCTATTCTTCTTTCTTTTCTGCTTTGTCAGTTTCTTTGAACTCTTTGTCGAAAGCTTCGTAAGCGTTGACGATGCGTGTTACGAGCTTGTGGCGCACAATGTCTTTCTTGTTGAGTTCCACAAATGAGATGCCTTCGACACCACGCAATACTCTGATGGCTTCGCGAAGTCCGCTCTTCGTCTCTCTCGGGAGGTCGATTTGCGTCATATCTCCCGTTACGATCATCTTCGTGTTCCATCCCATTCGGGTGAGAAACATTCGCAATTGTGCCGAAGTGGTGTTTTGAGCTTCGTCGAGAATGACAACGGCATCGCTCAGTGTTCGGCCGCGCATGAAAGCGAGGGGAGCAATCTGTATGATGTGCTTCTCCATCATGTCTTGCAACTTTACGGCTGGAATCATGTCCTCAAGCGCATCGTAGAGTGGTTGCAGATATGGATCTATCTTCTCTTTCATGTCGCCAGGCAAGAATCCTAGTTTCTCACCGGCTTCTACGGCTGGACGACTCAGGATGATCTTCTTGGCTTGCTTCTCCTTGAGCGACCTCACGGCCAAAGCTATGCTTAGATAGGTCTTACCTGTTCCTGCCGGTCCTACGGCAAAAATCATGTCATCTTTCTCAAACGCATCAATCAGCTTCTGCTGGTTTTCGCTTCGGCTTTTGATGGGACGTCCAGAGATGCTGTATACGACAACACCCTTCACGGCATCGTCTTTGGTCTTCTCGCCGTTCACGATGGCCAGAATGTCTTCTTCAGAGATGCGGTTATACTTCAGTATTTGCCGCCTCATGGCTTCTACATTCTGTTCGAACAACCCCATTTGTTGTTCGTCTCCCAACACGCGCAATACATTGTCGCGGCCTGTGATACGTAGCTTAGGGTAGAGGGCTTTCAGCATCAGCAGATGCGAATTACCCACACCATAGAAGACTATAGGGTCAATGTCTTCTAAAACAATATGCTTCTCTAACACTGATTTCTTTAAATTTTCTGCAAATTTACGAATATTAATTGAAATATTGATTGTTTAGTATTAAGTTTTTTATCTTTTTGTTCTAAATCGGGTTGCAGATAATCACTTCAGATAACAAAAAGAAAGAGCCACCAGCACAATGCCGATGGCTCTTAAACACATGTTTGAAAGTAGTTTATGTTGTCTTTTCTTTCAGTTTACTTCATGATGACTTTCTTGCCGTTCTTCACGAAGATACCGTGTGTGGGTTGGCTCACGCGTTGTCCCTGCATATTATATACCGAATTGTCCTCGTTTTCAACCTGCACATTCTGAATAGCGGTAGAAACGTTAGAAACGGGTTTCGTGTCAATATAGATATAATCCATCTCAAGATTCGAGTTGTTATCAGTGTCGGTATTTTTCAGTACAATAGCGCCTCCAGCAGGTACTTCTATGCCTGTAATGGTCTTCTCACCAGTGCCAGCACCGCCACCAGCCCAAGCTTCGAATCCGTTGGTTATTTCCGTCTTGGCGCCTGATGCGTCCTCTATAAAGACTTCAACATTTGCATCCGAACTAGCGCTGCTACGTCCCCAAAGGGTGATGTTATAGGTACCTTCGGGTAAAGATGCTGTCTTCACGTATGACTCTTTGGCCAAACGTCCAATTTTACCATTGGAAGTGCGATTGGTGACCTGTTTACTTGCTGTGGTAGCATAAGAGCGTGACGGAGTCAAATCTTCCATTTCAGCGAAGTAAACGATATCTGTATTCTTCTTGAAAACTACATCCACAGTGTTTCCTTCTTCAAACTCTGCTCCATACCACAGTCCGTCTCCAGCAGTTGTTAACTGATCAGCAATGTACCAAACACCGTCAATTTGCAAGCCTTTAGAGAAATATAGAGTCTTAGTTTCTCCCTTGATTACTTCCTCATTCTTAAGTTCTGTTAGCAACGTACCACTTTCATCAACAGCATTGATGATTGCATTGTACATTTCAGGCTTCAACTGTAGGTAGAGATAATCCATCTCAATATTTGAATTATACTCTGTCGATGGATTTTCAATCTTTAGTTTACCTCCAGAAGGTATCGTTACGGTGATGGTCTTTGCAGACATATCTGCTGTTCCCCAATTCTCGAAACCTTCTTCTACCAATGTTTCAGTTCCATCAGTATCTACGACATACACATTTAATGTGCTAGAACTACTACTTGATTGGTTGCGTGCGAAAAGTGTAAAATAATATGTACCAGCTTCTGTGATAGCGTCAGTCGTAGTACTAGCTCCTTTTGCAAAACGTACAGCTTTACCTGCGCTATAACGATTTGTAGCATTTCCATATGCTGCCCATGAACGTGAAGGAGTCAGGTTTTCAACTTCAGCGTAGTATTTGATATCTTCATTCAGATCGTAGTACACTTCTCCAACTTCTTCACCAGTAAAGGTCATACCATACCACAATCCATTACCATCGGTTGTGAGTTGATCTTTCATATACCAGTTGCCGTTGTCGTCCTGTACGCCTTTTGGGAAATAAACTTTGACCTCATCTCCTTCATAACCCTCTCCAGAGCCAACTTTTTCTTTGATTAGTGTTTCTGATTCGTTATCGTAAGCATCTATCTGAGCAGTGAATTTTGCTAAAGCCTCAAAGATGATTTTTACTACCGTTGAATTGTCACTTGCTATTATCGCATTTTCTCCTTCAATACTTACCTTATGATATTTGATATTATTAGTGTAGAAGTCAGCAACGTCGGCATCTGTAATGATAACGGCGTCACCAACCTTACCACTGCGTATGGATGAAGTTTTAAGTTCTTCACCACTTTCGTCAAGGTAGTAGATGGTGTAGTTGGCCATTTCTACATCTTGTATTTCTTCTGCGACATTGATGGCTTTAAGCGTTTGGTGTGTTGATACGAATTGTCCTGCTTTATAGTATCCCATCTGTATGTCGCTGATATTACTTGAAGTGGAAATACCTGAGCCCGTCTTAGAACCACTTGTTGGTAAAACGACAGTATAATTAACCTCTTTTGTACTTAAGTCGATGGTTAAATCTATCGTCCAATCCTTATCGCCACGAGCATCTAATTTTGCATAGTTTCCATTGGAAAACTCCGTTTCAACCCTACCTATAACAATAGTTGTTTTAGGATCTTGACCGTATGCACGTAACTCAACGTCTCCGAATTTCAGATAATTATATCCACCTGCTCTACCAGTAGATTCTCCTGTATTCCACGTGGCGCTAATTGTTAGTTTCGAACCTTCATTTACGCTAAGACTCTTTGTGGTTGTATATGCTTTACCATTTCCATTACTGTCTTTATCAGTTATCGCATATAATCCATCATTGATAGATAATAATCCAGCATCCGTAGTCCAATCTGACAAGTCACTATCTGACCAAGCAGTCGTCGTACCGCGCTCATACAGTGTAGTTTGAGCCCAGCCAAAGTTCACGCCTACCGCCAACAATAGAGCAGCAAGCACCATTCTTAGTGTACAATTTTTGTTCATAGGAATTGTTTTTAATTTTTATTTAGTAGATATTTGTTTTTAATTACGGCGCCAAAGGTAGGTGTTTTTGAATTATTAAAAGTTTAATTTTTGATTTTATTACCTTGTATTCTTGATTTTTTAACACTTTATTTTGTCAAAACCGTTCCGAATCACGAGAAGGGAGTGGGAGTGTTGTTCTTCTAATTTAGCGCTTTTCGAGATTAATCTTTCAAAAATTGAACGATGAAATCGATGGTTTTGATCATTCATTTTGTCGGTTTTGTCAGCTTAGATGAATCTTATTCATAACAAACTCACTTTTCGGTTTTTGTTTTGTAATCTTCTTAGTTGGAATCTTGTGTCTCTTCTTAAAATTGCCATTTGTCTGTTCTTTTGAAAAAATCAGACTCAATCTATTTCTTTCCGAAGAAAAATTCTTACCTTTGCATCGCCTAAGAAGGAGAATGACAGTTTTAGTAAGCTCCTAATATAATTAAGGTATATAGAATCCGCAAGATGTTTAAACGCAAGATAAAAAAGAACCAGTTCCTGGCAGGTTTTGCTATTGTTGTAGCAGTGCTTGGCATTGTAAAGTTGTTGTTTCCATCCATCGATGACGATAAGATGCCTGTCGAGAAAGAAAAAACAGAACTTGTGACAGAGACAGACACTCTAAAGTCCACTAAAGAGCCGCAGGTGGAGGAGAAAACACAACAGGTGGTAAGTGTTCCAGACGAGCATTCTACTTTGTTCCTGCGTCCTGACGGTAGTGCCTTGCGTCATTCTATCATGAGTGTACCTAGCTATGGAGATGCCTTTCCCGATAGCAACTATGTCCAAATTGTTTCTGCCAGACAATGGGGTGTGTCGCCTGTTAGCAATCGCAAAGATGCTGAGTCAAGGAAAAACGAACTTGTCTTCATCGGTGCTTCACCTTATTATCATGTAGATCCTATGCGGCAGAGCATACCTTATCTGGTGCCTCGTGCTGCCGTATTGCTACACGATATTGGTCGTTGTTTCTACGATAGTCTCCAGCTGAAAGGTGTGCCCATTCATCAGCTTATTGTCACAAGTGTTCTTCGCACTCGCGAGGATGTCGACAAATTGCGTAACTACAACAAGAACGCTACAGAAAACAGTTGTCATCTCTACGGTACTACGTTTGATATTGCCTATAATCGCTACGTCACCGTTCAGGCGCCGGGTGAACAACGTCACGTAGTACCCAATGACACGTTGAAATGGGTGCTTTCTGAAGTTTTGAACGATATGCGAAAGAATGATCGGTGTTACATCAAGTATGAGGTACATCAGAGTTGCTTTCACATAACTACGCGATGAAATGGCGAGAAGACAGTTGTGTATAACTTAAAAAAAGTTAAGCAAAGGGAAAATGATGTGTCTACCTTCGTGTTATATTCATTATTTTTTCTTACCTTTGCACCCGCATTTGAAAAGCAACCCCTTTAAGAGGTCTTGCCGATATGGCTCAGTTGGTAGAGCGACGCATTCGTAATGCGTAGGTCCTGGGTTCGAGTCCCAGTATCGGCTCCATCGAGTAAACACGATTCTTTCTTGCGATAATAGCTCAGTTGGTAGAGCATTGGCTTCCCAAGCCGAGGGTCGCGGGTTCGAGTCCCGTTTATCGCTCAAAAAAGAAGGTATGAAACGCCCGCTACAGATTCAAAGTAGTGGGCGTTTATATTTTCAGTGCTATTTCACGAATAGTTTTT
>JAILAI010000193.1 GCA_024681705.1 Prevotella sp. | reverse complement strand
GGCCGAAGGCAAGAACAGCGGCCGCATTCAGACACGTTTCCCACCAGAGCCGAACGGCTACTTGCACATCGGACACGCCAAGGCCATCGCTATGGACTTCGGCATCGCCAAGAAATATGGCGGTCAGTGCAACCTGCGCTTCGACGACACGAACCCCATCAAGGAGGACACAGAATACATAGAGAGCATCGAGCACGACATCAAGTGGCTGGGCTACGAATGGGCCAACATCTACTATGCAAGCGACTATTTTCAGGAGTTGTGGGACTTTGCCGTGTGGCTCATTAAGCAGGGTCGCGCCTACATCGACGAGCAGAGTGCCGAGGTGATTGCTCAGCAGAAGGGCACCACCACGAGTCCGGGTACGAACAGCCCCTTCCGCGACCGTCCCATCGAGGAGAACCTACGTCTGTTTGAGTTCATGAATAGCGGTGAGGCAACGCCTGGAACACTCGTTCTGCGCGCCAAAATCGATATGGCACACCCGAACATGCTGTTCCGCGATCCCCTGCTCTATCGCGTGATGAACATCCCCCATATCCGCACAGGCAACAAGTGGAACGCCTATCCCATGTACGATTTCACACATGGACAGAGCGACTATCTGGAGGGTGTCACGCACTCACTCTGCACACTGGAGTTTGTGGAGCACCGTCCTCTCTACGACCTGTTCGTGAAATGGATGAGAGAGTTCAAACTCTTGCAAGGCGAGGACTGCCCGAAGCGCGAAGACGGTGTGGCCACCGGATGGATTGGTCTGGACGAGGGATACCCAATGCAGAGGGAGTTCAACAAGCTGAACCTGTCGTACACGCTGATGTCGAAGCGCAACCTGCTGGCACTGGTCAACGAAGGTATGGTGAGTGGATGGGACGATCCGCGCATGCCGACCATCTGCGGATTCCGCCGTCGCGGTTATAGTCCAGAGAGCATTCAGAAGTTCATCGACAAGATTGGCTATACCACCTACGACGCACTGAACGAGATGGCCCTGCTGGAGAGCGCCGTGAGAGACGACCTGAACAGCCGTGCTATTCGCGTGAGTGCTGTGCTCGACCCCGTGAAGGTGGTCATCACCAACTATCCCGAGGGACAGATTGAGCAACTGAAGGCCGTAAACAACCCCGAAAACGAGGCCGATGGCACACACGAGGTGGAGTTTGGTCGCGAAATCTGGATTGAGCGCGACGACTTCATGGAGGTGGCCGAGAAAAAGTTCATGCGTCTGGCTCCCGGTAAGGAGGTCAGGTTGAAGAACGCCTATATCATCAAATGCGACGAAGAGCATCCCTGCGACAAGGACGAAGAAGGTCGCGTGACGTGCATCTATTGCACCTACGACCCCGAATCGCGTAGCGGAATGCCCGGTTCTAACCGTAAGATCAAGGGCAAGACCCTGCACTGGGTGGGCAGTCACGATGCCATCAAGGCTGAGGTGCGCCTCTACGACCGTCTGTGGAAGGTGGAGAACCCGCGCGACGAGATGGCCGCTATCCGCGAGGCTCAGAATTGCGACGCCGTAACAGCCATGAAGCAGATGATCAATCCCGATAGCCTGAACGTGCTGAGCGAGTGCTACGTAGAGCCCTTTGCCGCACAGATGAAGGCCGGCGTCTACCTGCAATTCCAGCGCATTGGCTACTTCATGGCCGACGCCGATAGCACGCCCGAACACCCCGTGTTCAACAAAACGGTTGGTCTGAAGGACACTTGGGCCAAGAAAAAGTAAGTCGAAAGCTCGACAACAAACGAAGAATGACCGTTGCGATGCCCAAGTGACATCGTGACAGAAACGATAGAGACTGATGGAGAAAGACTATTTCCGCACCGACGCTTTTCTGGCAATTCTCGCTGACTATGAGGATTGCCAGAAACGAGGCGTTCCCTGCATCATCAGTTCTGAAGACTATGCCGACATCGCCGAATACTATCAGGTGCACGATGCCGATCTGAAACGTGCCGAAGAGACTATCGACACGGCCATCAAGCTCTATCCGGGCAGCACCGACCCCCTGGCGTTCAAGGCGCGCATGTGTCTGTTAAAAGGCAACGACACCGAGGGCGCCCGCCGATGGGCCGAACAGATAGAAGACAAAAACGACCTGGAGTACTGCTACGTCATGGCCGAAATCCTCATCGTGGAGAACAAGTTAGACGACGTCGACATCTACTTGCGCGACTGGCAGAGCCAGATTGACGACGAAGAAGAGGCTTTTGACTTCATCTACGATGTGGCAACACTTCTGTGCGACTACAACCTGATGGATGAAGCCGACAAATGGATTGAGCAGATTGAAGAAAAAACCGACCCCTATTACGAAGAGGTGAAAGCGCGGATTCTCGTCAACCGGGGAGAATTCGAAGAGGGCGAACGGTTGCTCAATAAGCTGCTCGATGCCGATCCCTTCTGCACGAAGCACTGGGATTTTCTGGCCACTTCGCAATTCCAGCGTGCCGCCTATCGCGAGAGCATCGACAGTTGTGAGTTCGCGATGGCCCTGAATCCCAACGACGACGAGGCTATCTTCAACAAGGCCAACGGACTCTACCAGCTGGGTAACTATCACGATGCGATGGAGTATTATACCCGATATGTACGTCTGCAACCCGACGACGAGATGGGCGAGCTGTTTCTGGGTATGTGTCTGCTTAGCGAGAATCGCGTCACCGAGGCGGAAGAGCATCTGAAGAAAGCCGAGGAACTGGCCGTGAATACCAAGCGCAACCAGTTTCCCATCTTCCAGGAACTGGCTTTCACCGAGAGCCGTCTGGGAAAACTCGACGACGCGCTCGACTACATCGAGAAGACCGAGACGCTCGATTGCGATCACAATGAGATGCTCGTCGTACGCGGTCACATCCTGCTGGAACACGGTCATATAGAGGAAGCGCAAGATTGCTTCTCGAAGGCCGTCACCCTGAGCGATGCCTCGCCCCACATCTTCCTACGCATCGCCGTTTCCACCTACGACAACGGCTATCTGCCACTTGCTCAGAAGATGCTCACATCGCTATTGGCCAACGTCGACAAAGAGAACTGGAACGAGGGCTACAGCTATCTGGCCGCCTGCTACCATGAGCGGGGAAACAAGAAAGAATGGCTGAACTACCTCCGGCTGGCGGTGGAGAAAAACCCAACAGAGGCCATGAACGTGCTGGCCGATTTCTTCCCTCCAGACATGGATCCAAAGGACTATTACCAGTACGCGAGCGAGGAATGAAAAAGGAAGAGAGAGAATCGTGAGTGGCTGAACCTTCCATTACTGGAGGACGTTTCCCGAGAAGAGAAAACCCGTCCCCATGAAGGTGAGCCCATGTCAAACAAAAAAGAACAAAGAAAAATAAAAGAATGAACTGGATAACATCCCTGTTGGGGAACCTCAACTACCCCACCATCTTTTTCCTGATGATGCTCGAGAGCACCGTTGTGCCCGTGCCTTCCGAACTCGTAGTGAGCCCCGCCGCCTATCATGCGGCCAGCGGAAATCTGAACATTTGGCTCGTCATACTGTTCTCCACACTCGGAGCCGACCTCGGAGCTACCATTAACTATGTGGTGGCCTACTATGTAGGGCGTCCCGTCATCTACAAATTTGCCAATAGCCGTCTTGGACATCTCTGTCTGCTCAACCAGCAGAAGGTGGAGAAGAGCGAGAAATACTTCTATGATCACGGTATGGTGGCCACCATCACTGGCCGTCTCATCCCAGGCATCCGACACCTGATCAGCATTCCCGCTGGTCTTTCGAAGATGCACTATGGCTGGTTCCTGCTCTATACCACGCTCGGAGCTGGCGTATGGAATTGCATTCTCGCCGCACTCGGCTGGTATCTTCATGCTATCGTTCCCGAAGAGCAGCTGAACGACAAGCTCATCGAATACGGCGACTACATCAAGTATACCATCATCGCCATCGTTGTTCTCGTGGCCATCTACTTCGCTATTCGCCATTGGATGAAGAAGAAGGTTTGAGTTTCAACATCGAATAACGATATGAAAATGGGACGCATCGCGGTGCGTCCCATTTTCGTATAGACTCGATATTGTTGCAGCTTTCGTTGAAAGCCTTGTTGAAAGGCGATTATTTCTGTAAGGTTTTTTATTACTGTCCGCTAAACGTATTTTTAGCTCCATATTTTCGACTTTTGCCACTTGACAAGCCCCCTTAGACCTTGAAATGGTGTAGCATTCGTATCGTGTCGCACCTTCGGCGCTTGTCGTTTAGTTGTATCACCATCAGGGGTTCCGCTTCGCTCCACCCCTGCCTGTGGTCTTGTCACCCCTTCGGGGTTCTTCCCTGCTCAAAATCCCATGCTTGTTGGCCACAGCCCTAACATAGGGGGCCTTGTTGACCCCACCCCTACCACTCCCCTGCAAGCAGGGGCGGGGAGTGAAGGAAGTGGTTCTCCCCTCAATCATTAGCCTCCTGGGGCTTTATAGGGTTAGATAGGGGGTTAAATAGGGTTTTAAAGGACTTTATAGGATATCATTAGCCCTCAGAGTATCCCAGGGCCCACTCTTCCTATGCTCCCCGCCCCTGCTTGCAGGGGAGGGGCAGGGGTGGGGTTAATTCCCCGACCAAGAGGATGCGCCAAACTAATTAACGACTCATCACTCGAACATATTTTTAAGCGGACACCAATAATAAATTACTCAACTTTCTGAAGTAGTGAAGAAGCCAGTAGTTAAAGAAGTTAAGCCAAATGTCTGGTGGCTGAATACGTGCAATAGAAGTAATGGCTTAACTTCTGTCCGAAAGGACGAGCGAAGCGATAACTACTTAACTTCCTAACTACAAAGAAGTAAAGCAAATGCTAAACTTGAATGCAATAGAAGTAATGGCTTAACTCCTGTCCGAAAGGACGAGCGAAGCGATTACTACTTAACTTCCTAACTACAAAGAAGTAAAGCAAATGCGAAACTTGAAATGGTTTTATTTGTTTTTGTTCTCGTTTTATTGTAACTTTGCACCCGCATTCGTATAAAAAGATTGTTGGAAATGGAAATGCTGAAACGTCTGAGCAGAGGGTTGGCGAGCCACGCCTCGGCCTTTATCATCGCCATTGCGGTGATTACCTTTTTTGTTCCGGAACTCTTCAAATGGGTTCATGGCAACACGCAGACCGTGATTCTCGGGCTGATCATGCTGACGATGGGGCTGACGCTGACCACTCAGGACTTCAAGATTGTGCTACAACGACCGCTCGACATCTTCGTGGGAGCGGTGGCGCAATTCATCATCATGCCGGGTGTGGCCTATCTGCTGGTGCATGTGTGGCATCTGGAACCCGCGCTGGCATTGGGAATACTGCTGGTGGGCTGTTGTCCGGGAGGCGTGTCGAGCAACATCATGTCGTATCTCTGTCACGGCGACGTGGCCTTCTCGGTGGGCATGACTTGCGCGTCGACCATTCTGGCACCGGTGATGACGCCATTGCTGATGCAACTCACGGCGGGTGCCATCATCGAGATTGACACCGTGGGCATGTTCCTGAACATCCTGATAGTGACCATCTTACCCATCACTATCGGTTGCGTGCTGAACTACTACTATAGCAAGCGCGAGAGCTTCAAGACGCTTCAATCGCTCATGCCCGGCACGAGCGTCATCCTGCTGGCTTGTATCGTGGGCGGAGTCATCTCGACGGTTCACGATCCGCTGGTGGAGCGCGGTTTCAAGTTGTTCATCTGGACCTTTGCCGTTGTGTTCTGCCACAACTCGTTGGGCTATCTGCTGGGTTGGCTATCGGGCCGAATTGCGGGGTTCACCACCGCCAAGAAGCGCACCATCTCCATCGAGGTGGGCATGCAGAATGCGGGGCTTGCGACGGTGCTGGCGGGCACGTTCTTCGCCGCTCAGCCGTTGTCGGTGCTCCCCTGCGCCATCTCCTGCGCCTGGCATAGCATCAGCGGAACGATTCTGGCAGGGCTCTTTAGATCGTGGGATGAACGGAAAGGAAGCCTGGTTCATAGTTCATAGTTCATAGTGCATAGTTCATAGTTGTTAGGAGGCTGGGGGTTATAGGGGGCTATAGGGTTTTATAGGGCTTTATAGGATGTCGTAAGAAAAATGGCACTTCCCATTATCCCCCATCAAATCCCATCATCTCCCATAGCCCCCTATCTTCTCCCATTATCCCCCATCATCTCCCATAGCCCCCTATCATCTCCCATAGCCCCCCAAAAAACAACGAAGCCCTGACTTATCTGAGTCGGGGCTTTCAACACTAGGAGAGCATCTGGGAGGCTCTCAAAAAACAATCTTTTCAGATTTACATCACTTCGATGTGCTCGTATTTTGCCATTAAAGCACTGAACAAAGCACCAACGAGCAGCATGGCTGCCATAATTCCTGTCATCATAATTGTAAACTCTTAAATATTAATACTGTTATCTTTTTCTGGTGCAAAGGTACGCCGAATCTCGTACCCCCACAACGATTGGTTATGAATTGTCGCACTCGTTGCACCTCAATAAAAACCGATTGCGGCTATCGATTTTTTCGATAGAAGGGAGTTGTGCTTAGGGCGCTTGTTGTCCACAGCCATAACATAGGGGGCTACTTCACTACTTCAGAAAGTTGAATAACTAATCTGCGAAATAATTTTGTTTTTCGCCCACAAATTCGTACCTTTGTAACCAATATGGAATTAAGGCAACTGAAATATTTCGTCCAACTCTCGAAGACGCTCAATTTCTCTTCGGCGGCCAGGGAACTGTTCATTACGCAGAGCACGCTCTCGCACCAGATTCTTCAACTGGAGAACGAACTGGGCCAACCCCTCTTTCACCGCAATAGTCACGAGGTGATGCTCACCGAAGCGGGTCAGACACTGCTCCCTTTGGCTCAACAGACGCTTCATGCGGCCGACAACTGCCTGCTACGCCTGGAGGAACTGAAGGACCTGATGGGCGGCGAACTGAACATCGGCGTCACCTTCTCGTTTGCCAGCATCATGGCCGAGACGCTGACGGACTTCTTGCGGCGCTACCCCCACGTGAAAATCAACGTGAACCAGTCGACGATGACCGACCTTCTGGGAAGGCTGGAGAACCACGAGCTCGACTTCGTGCTGGCGTTCAAGCCCCTCGACAGCCATCCTCGCATCGAGAGTCGCGTGCTGTTCTGCCATCATCTGACGGCCGTCGTCAACGAGCACCACGCACTGGCCTCGCGCAAATCGCTGACGCTGGAGGAGTTGCAGAACTACGACCTGGCGCTACCGCTTCGTGGCACACGTGCCCGCAATGTGTTCGAGCGAATCATCTCGACCACCGACTATAACTATAAGGTGAAGGTGGAGATGAACTACGTCTACCTGCTCTTCCGCCTGCTTCGCGAATCGAACTACGTCACCATACTCAGCGAAAGCACCGTGATGGGCGAAGGCGGACTTCGGGCCATCCCCATCGAAGGCATAGACTCTGAGGAGAACCGCATGTACGGCTGCATCCACCTGCTACGCGACGTCTACATGAAGAAGTCGGCCAACGAGTTCATCCGCATGCTGGGCGAGAGCACTTCGGTGTTGCGACGGACCCTCGAATGAGCCTTGGGATAGTCGCATCGTTCCACCCTACCCGACCAACGAGTGGGAACAGAAGTTAAAAATCGCAAAAAGAGCCCTCAAAGAACGAAAAATCTTACTTCGCCGGCCTTCATCAATCGTTTAAAAGTTATATTTTTGCATCCGCAATGACAGGTCTTTCAACATTTCCAATCGTGTCCCAATGCTTTATCTGATTATCGCTTTGGCCGCTCTCGGCATCATTTCTGCAATATTCGGACTCCTCTCACACAATAAAGAGGGGGGTAACGACGTTATTGTAAAAAAAGGGCAGGACTGCGGCTCGTGCGACGGAAACAACGAGAAATGCGAGCAAACCTGCATGATGGAAGCCGCCACAAAGCCCATCGAATATTTCGACGACGAGGAACTGGACCGCTTCAGCGGCCGTCAGTCGGGTCGTTATAGCGACGAGGAGGCCGAAGCGTTCCGCGAAGTGCTCTACACGATGGCACAGAGCGAAGTGAAGGACTGGACGCGAAGTCTCACCCTGCGCGGCATCAGTCTGCCAGACCAGGTGAAAGACGAGGCATTCCTCTTGATGAACGGAGACTAAGAATGGAGAACCAACCACATAGGCAGTGGTCACGACAAGACCACGAAGACCGCAACGTGAAACGCCCCTCGTGGGGTGCTTCGCAATTGTTGTGCGCCTTTGTGGCATTGCTGGTCGTACAGGTGGCATTGTTCGTGCTGAGCGGGTGCTCCACCGAGAAAAACACGGCGCAGACGCGCTTCTGGCACTCGTTCACCGCCAACTACAACACCTACTACAACGGGTCGCTGGCCTATATCGAAGGCTCTCTGGCCAAGGAGAAAGGCAACACGGACAACTTCACCGAAATGATTCCGCTCTACACCGTCGGCAACAAGAAAAGCCGCGACTTGGGCAAGTCGAACTTCGACCGAGCCATCGAGAAGAGCCAGAAGGCCATCAAGCAACATAGCATCCACAAAAAGCCCGAATGGACGAAGAACCGGAAGAAGACCGCCCGCGACATTGAATGGCTCAACCGCCGCGAGTACAACCCCTTCTTGTGGAAGGCGTGGATGCTCATGGGACGCTCGCAATTCTATAAGGGAGCCTTCGACGAGGCCGCTTCGACCTTTGCCTACATGAGCCGCATCTACCAGACGCAACCCGCCATCTACGGCAAGGCACGCGCCTGGCTGGCTAAATGCTACATCGAGCAAGACTGGATATACGATGCCGAAGACGTCATCAACAAGATGAACCGCGACTCGCTTGACTGGCGAGCACGCAAGGAGTGGGACTACACCTTCGCCGACTACTATCTGCACACGGGTAGATTGCAGGAGGCCGTACCCTATTTAAAAAAGGTCATCAAGCACGAGATGAGAAAGACCCAGCGTGCCCGCGAATGGTATCTGCTCGGGCAGGTGCAGGCGGCGCTCGGCGACAAGAAGCAGGCCTACAAGGCGTTCAAGCACGTGGCCAACATGAACCCGCCCTACGAACTGGAGTTCAACGCTCGCATCGCCATGAGTGAGGTGATGGCTGGCGGAAGTCCGAAGAAAATGATTTCGAGACTGAAGCGCATGGCCGCCTCAGACAAGAACGCCGAATATCTCGATCAGGTGTACTACGCCATGGGAAACATCTATCTGGCGCAGAAAGACACCACCAACGCCGTCTGGGCCTACGAGAGAGGCAACGAGAAAGCCACGCGCTCGGGCATTGAGAAAGGCGTGCTGCTGCTCCATCTGGGCGACCTCTACTGGCAGATGGAGAAGTTCAGCGACGCCCGCAGATGCTACGGCGAGGCCATCGGTCTGCTCGACAAAGACCGCGACGACTACGAGCAGCTGTCGAATCGCTCGAAGGTGCTCGACGAACTCGTACCCTACACCGAAGCCGTACATCTGCAAGACTCTCTCCAATGGTTAGCTAAATTACCCGAGAAAGAGCGGCTGGAAGCCATCGACCGGGTGATTGAAGAACTGAAGAAGAAGGAAAAGGAGGAGCGGAAAAAGCAACAGGAGGCCGAAGCCGAACAACAGATTCAGCAAGAGGGAGGACGAAACGGAAGGCAGAACAACCGTACGCAACAAACGGCCACCACCAACACCCAACAGAACGGATTGTGGTATTTCTACAACCAGATGGCCGTCAATCAGGGTAAGCAAAGCTTCCAGAAACTATGGGGCAAGCGTGAGAACGTGGACGACTGGCAACGCGTGAACAAGACCGTGGTGGCTGGTCCGACGGGAGCT
>JAILAI010000182.1 GCA_024681705.1 Prevotella sp. | reverse complement strand
TCGAGTTTCCCGTTGAACCGACAGCTCACCACCGACCTGCTGGGCTTCGACACGATGGACTACAACGTGGTGTACGCCCAGATGGGACGCGGCAAGACCGAGCGCAACGTGGCCTTCGCCTTGGCAACCATCGCCGGTACGATGGCCAAGCTCGCCTTCGACGCATGCCTGTTCAACTCGCAGAACTTCGGCTTCGTGAAATTGCCGAAGGAGTGCACTACGGGCAGCAGCATCATGCCCCATAAGAAGAACCCCGATGTTTTCGAACTGATTCGTGCCAAGTGCAACAAGCTTCAGGCGTTGCCACAGCAGGTGACGCTCATCATGAACAACCTGCCCGTGGGCTATTTCCGCGACCTTCAAATCATCAAGGAGGTGTTCCTGCCTGCCTTCGACGAGTTGAAGGACTGTCTGCAGATGACGGCCTACATTATAAATAAGATAGAGGTGAACGAGCACATCCTCGACAATAAGATCTACGATCCAATGTTCTCGGTGGAAGAAGTGAACCGTCTGGCTTCCAGCGGCGTGCCTTTCCGCGACGCCTACAAACAGGTGGGACTCAGCATTGAGAACGGCACTTTCAGCGCCAGCCACGACATTCATCACACGCACGAGGGAAGCATCGGCAACCTCTGCAACGAACAGATAAGGCAGCTCTTCGAGCAGAACTACGAGGCATTCACGTTCGGCCGCGTGGAACAGGCCGAGCAGAAGCTGCTTGGCAAGTAAGGTCAGCTGGTTCGGTAAGGATTGCTTGACGAAAAGGGAAACAAAGACACGAATGGAAATGAGAAAGAAATTGCGTTTGTTGACCATCCTCACGGTCGTGTGCAGCCTCTTCGGTTGCGGTGAGACCGAGTTCGAGTATTCGGGTCATCACGCCTATTTCGTGTTCGACAACTCCTTGCATCTCGACCCGACGCTATCGAGCGCTATGAACGTGATGTCGCCTGGCATCTTCTGCCGCATCAGCATCCAGGAGGTGAACCGCATCAACTTCGACAGCAATCAGGGCCTGAGCAGTCAGGCCACCCTCAATGCGGTGGAACTGAAGCGGCGCATGGAACTCGGCATCTTCAACGGAAGCGGCGTCATTGTGGGTTTTGCTACGTTGTCGCAGCCCGTCGCCTTCTGCGTTTACGATGCCCAGTGCCCGAACTGCTACGACGAGACCATGATGCCTCGCTACATGCTTACGATGGACACTGCCGGCAAGGCGACATGCAAGAGCTGTGGCCGCACCTACGACTTGAACAACGACGGCATTATCAGCAGTGGAAACAACGGCAAAAAACTATTCCACTATCGCGCCCAAACCACGGGTCCCTTTGGCGTTCTCAGCATCAATAATTAGTGACAAAATCTATTAAAAAGAGGTGTCGTTTTCCTTTTTTTGTATGATTTCGTAAATAAAATATGTGTATTAAGATATTTTAACTGGTTAACGAGGCGGTGAATAGTTTTTATTCTTATCTTTGCAACGAAAATAGAAGAAACGATATAATTTTTGTAGAAATACAAGCTTAGAATCAAGATAAAATCAAGTCAACTACGATAAGGCCCGCGAGGTGTGTCTTTGCGTGTCCTTTATGTAGATAACAGAGCAGATTGAGTCTGCCATCGTGGATAGAATTATATTTTCCAGATTCATTATATAGAGTAAATAGCTTTTTGTTTAGGGAATGGTTGCGCAGTGATGCGTGGCTATTCCATTTTTTTTGTCTCTTTCCCATAAAGGCCTACATTCGGGAGATATCCATTTTTGTCAGATAGTTTGTTCGTCGTTTGTTCATTCGATGTGTCTTTCAGGCGTGTAAGAAGGTGATGCGATTTTTTGAACGCGTTGAACACATTTCATCGCAGACATCCCGGTAACCTTCAGCGTCAGGAAACAAGTCGTATCTGTCAAAAAACTAAAAATGTGCTAAATCATTTGGCAGTTCCGATATTTTCCCCTACCTTTGCATGACCTTAAAGCCGCAATGGTGGAATTGGTAGACACGAGGGACTTAAAATCCCTTGACCAGTGATGGTCGTGCGGGTTCGAGTCCCGCTCGCGGCACGTTTCTATTTATTTTATTCAATTATGCGCAAAAATCTTATTTTATTCGCATCAGCTGTCGGCCTGATGGCCATGACGTCATGCTCAGGAAAACTGGGTGCATTGTCAGCCGACAATTTCAATGTTGTGCCTAATCCTCTGGAGTCAGAGGCAGGCCAGGTACCTACAACGATTAACGGAAAATTCCCTGAGAAGTATATGAAGAAAAAGGCCGTGGTGAGCGTCGTTCCCGAACTGCGCACCAGCACGGGTGAAGTGTTCCGCGGACAGCCCGCCACTTTCCAGGGTGAGAAGGTGCAGGGCAACGACCAGACCATCTCGTACAAGGTGGGTGGCAACTATACCATGCAGAGCAACTTCAACTATGTTCCCTCCATGCAGCAGAGCGACCTGTGGCTGACTTTCGACGCCCGTGTGGGTAAGAAGAGCGTCAGCGTGCCCGCCGTGAAGGTGGCTTCGGGCGTCATCGCTACCAGCGAGCTCTATAAGCAACTGCTCACCTCTACTGGTGCCTGCATTGCTCCCGACTCGTTCAAGCAGATCGTGGCTCACCGCCAGGAGGCTCAGGTGAAGTTCCTTGTCAACCAGGCAAACCTTCGCCAGAGCGAGCTGAAGAACAACTCGGTGCAGGAGTTTGTCAACCTGCTGAAGAAGATTAACCGCGAGAGCGAGAAGCTCGCCCTGCAGAACGTAGAGGTGCTTGGTTATGCTTCGCCCGAGGGTTCGTTCGACTTCAACGACCGTCTGGCCAACCGCCGTCAGGACGTAGCTGCCGACTATGTCGACAAGCAGCTCCGCCAGAACAAGCTCTCTTCTGAGATTGACACCCGCTACACCGCTGAGGACTGGGACGGTTTCCAGCAGCTGGTTCAGGCCAGCAACATCCAGGACAAGGATGTCATCCTGCGCGTGCTTTCAATGTATAAGGATCCCGAGGAGCGCGAGCGCCAGATCCGCAACATGAGCGCCGGCTATCGCGAGCTCGCCGACGGCATCCTGCCCGAACTGCGTCGTAGCCGCCTCATCATCAACTACAACGTGATTGGCCGCACCAACGAGCAGATTCAGGAGCAGTACGCTGCCGATCCCTCTGTGCTGAACAACGAGGAGCTGCTCTACGCCGCTACACTGACCGACGACAACGCCCAGAAGGAGCAGATCTACAAGACCACCGCTTCGTTGTTCCCCGCCGACTATCGCGCACTGAACAACATCGCTGCCCTGGCCTTCAATCGCGGCGACAACGCCACCGCTCAGGACTATCTGGCACGTGCTCTGCGCGTCACCAGCAACGCTCCCGAGGCTAATGCCAACCTGGGTCTGCTCGCTCTGCAGAGCGGCGACGTGGCAAAGGCTGAGAACCTCATCGCTAAGGCTGTGGGCGCCAATGGTCTGTACGACGTGCTCGGAAGCCTCAACATCGCTAAGGGCAACTACGCACAGGCTGCTTCCAACCTGAAGAACTCGTTCAACAACACCGCTGCTCTGGCAGAGATTCTGAACAAGAACTACGCTTCGGCCGAGGTTATCCTGAACGGTATCAAGAACAAGGACGCTATGACCAGCTATCTGCAGGCCATCAACGCTGCTCGTCAGGGCAACACTGCTCCCGCCGCTCAGTTCCTGCAGCAGGCTCTGCAGAAGGATCCCAGTCTGGCTACCTATGCCGCCAAGGACCTGGAGCTTCGCAACGTCAGCAAGTAATCCCACGTTTTTATGAAGCCGGGCGTCGCGTTTCAGCTTCTGCCCGGTGAATAGAAGAACGAAAGAAATACAACAAGAGATAATGGGTGATGGGCGCTTGGCAACTGCCATCACCCTTCACCCATCACTCGTCATCCGAATGAAGAAGACAACATTCATATTATTGCTCACCCTGATTCTGGCTTCGTGTGGAACGCGTAGCGGTCAATTCAAGATCGAAGGACAGTTCCTCAACCTGAATCAGGGTGAGTTTTTCGTCTATAGCCTCGATGGCACGGTGCCCAACATCGACACCATCCGCGTGAACGGTGGCCGCTTTGCCTACCAGATTCCGTGTACGCGTCCCGGTGTGCTCATGCTGGTGTTCCCCAACTACTCCGAACAGCCCGTCTTCGCTGAGTCGGGAGGCTCGGTGAGCATCAAGGCCGACGCGTCGCATCTGAAGGAACTCACCGTCACCGGTACCGACGCCAACGAGCGCATGACGGCCTTCCGCAAGCGCATTGCCAGCGCCTCGCCGCCCGAGTGCAAGAACGTTGCCGAAGAGTTCATTCAGGATGAGCCCGAGTCGCCCGTCAGTGCCTATCTGCTGTTCCATTACTTCGTGAAGACCCCGCCGCGCGACTATGCCAAGGCACGGCGTTTGGCCGAGAAGGTGATGCAGAGTCAGCCGAAGAACGGTACGCTCAGCCGCCTCTATCAAGACCTCAAGGTGTTGCAGGTGGGCCAGAAAGGCAGTCAGCTGCCGTCGTTCTCGGCCACCGACATCAACGGTCGCGGGTTCACATCGAACGACCTTCACGGCAAGGTCGGCGTCATCCACGTGTGGTCAACATGGAACTACGAGAGCCAGGACGTGCAACGCCGCATCCGCGATGTCAGAAAAGAGAAGGGAAACCGCCTCACGGTGATTGGCATTTGTGTTGACGGCACCAAGCGCGAGTGCCGCAACTATCTCCGACGCGATTCGCTCCCGTGGTCCACCGTGTGCGACGAGATGTCGTTCGACAGTCCGCTCCTTGCGAAGCTCGGCGTGCAAAGCATCCCCGACAACATCGTGTTCGATAGCAGCGGACGCATCGTTGCTCGAGGTCTGAATCCCGACGAAATGAAAAAGAAATTGGAGGAAATGCTCAAATAGCAGTCCTCCATTTTTTTTGTGTCCGCTTAAAAATATGTTCGAGTGATGAGTCGTTAATTAGTATGGCGCATCCTAAAATTTGTTTGGGTGGTGAGTCGTTAATTAGTATGGCGCATCCTCTTGGTCGGATAATCAACCCCACCCCTGCCCCTCCCCTGCAAGCAGGGGCGGGGAGTATAGGAAGAGTGGGCTTTGGGAGACGATGGGATACTCTGAGGGCTAATGATATCCTATACAGTCCTATAAAGTCCCATAACCCCCTATCAACCCCATAACCCCCTATCAAACCCCATAACCCCTATCAAACCCTATAAAGCCCCAGGGGCTAATGGTCGAGGGGAGAACCACTTCCTTCACTCCCCGCCCCTGCTTGCAGGGGAGGGGTAGGGGTGGGGTCAACAAGGCCCCCTATGTAACGGCAGAGGTCAATAAGCGCCTTTGGCAGGGGTGGGCTCTACAAGGCCCCCTATGTAACGGCAGAGGTCAATAAGCGCCTTTGGCAGGGGTGGGGTCTACAAGGCCCCTATGTAACGGCAGAGGTCAACAGCCGCCTTTGGTAGAGCTGTGGTCAACAAGCAGAAGTCAACGAGCATGGGACTTTGAGCAGGGAAGAACCCCGAAGGGGTGACAAGAGCACAGGCAGGGGTGGAGCGAAGCGGAACCCCTGATAGCGATACAACTAAACGACAAGCGCCGAAGGTGCGACACAATACGAATGCTACACCATTTCAAGGTCAGAGGGGCTTGTCAAGCGGCAAAAGTCGTAAATTTGTAGCTAAAAATGTGTTTAGCGGACAGTAATATTTTTTTGTCCGCTCGTCAGTATCCTTGTTCTCCCCGCCGGCATTCTTTCCGTGCTACATCGACGTTATGTAGTCCCGTTGCCCATCTTCGTTAACGCTTATTTACGTTTCATATGGGTAGTTTTTAACAATATAATTCAAAAATTCTGCGTCACGAAGTCCGAGGCTCCGAAATATGCGATTCTCAGCGATTAGGCGCAATGTACTGATTGTCAGTTTGTTGCAAATTTGCCGATAATTTTTCGGACCAAAATTTCACGTTTGTTAACGAAAAAATCTAGATTTTTTTCATCAAAAGCGGCAGTTTCGATGAGCAAAAGCGGCAGTTTCGGTCATCAAAAGCGCCAATTTCGATGATCAAAAGCGGCAGTTTTGCTCAACCGACTTTTCGATTGTAATCTGTGAGATAGCAAAAAGGGGGTAGACATGTGGGTAGTTTTGCTCCGAAATTTTGGTCGATTTTGAGGGCATTTTTTAACATTCAGGGAAGGTCTATTGTTAAAAACCGTAAAAAGGCGCATCGGCTTTCAAGGAATATTCCGAAGTCGATGCCCAGTGACTCCTTCAAAAAACGATTGCAAGATTCCATCTAAGGAAAACAGTTCAAAAGGAAACTGGGGCTTGACTCTGCTCTCGCTGCTCCGGATTTTCTGTTCCATTGATTGCAAAATTATTATTTCTTATTGAATCACATACTTTCACTAATCACTTTTTAAACTTATTTGTGATGAAGGTTTAGTAGGCATTTCGTCGGTGTTTTATCGTTAATTTAAAAAAAACATGCAACAATCATGAACGAAAACATTTTTTTTCTATACCTTTGCATCCCATAAGAAGGTGCAAGTGCCTTATTGGCTGCGACCTTTGCAACAGGACTTTAAAACATAAATAGAAACTCAGGAATCATGAAGAGCATTCATTTAAAGCGTGTATACCCCTCAACGTTGTTGCAGGGTGGTTGGAGGGCAGTTCTCCCCTTAGTTCTTGTGAGTCTGCTCACCTTGGCTACATCTTGCTCTGACGATGACGACACCACTGAGGTGCCGACGTTGACGGGCAAGATTACATCGTACGACGAGTTCGGCGCTGCCTTGTTGGATGTCAAGGAGGCAGACATGACGAAGGCTGGATTCACACTCGGTGACCTGATCAGCCTCACTATCGAAGGCAAGGAAATCGTCATGCCATACTACGACGGTTTCTACGGCCGCAACGGAGAATTCATGTGCGTGGCCTATCCTACCTATCCCAGCATCTGTTTCACGTCCAACAACTCCGGAGTTCCCCAGGAACTTACGGGACTCGAGGGGCATACCGTCATCATCAAGTTGAAGGAAAAGGGCGCCTGTCTTGATGTGCAGCAGGCCCTGAGCATGAAATACACTTACGACCGCAATGATTATCCTATCACCGACGAGGAGTTTGCCAATGCACGCATGGTGACCGCTGGCAGCATCGCGAGCGGAACGCTCTATCGCAGTTCATCGCCGTTCACCAACTACATCAACCGCGCTTACTACGTGTCGGAATACCTGGAGCGCGAAAAGGTAAGGACGGTGCTCAATCTCGCCGACACGGAGGAGAAGATGCTGTCTTACGACATGCCTCCTTATAGCCGTACGCTTTGGGAGGGAGGCAACGTGATACTATGCCCACTGAAGGCCGACCCAACGGCCGCTGACTACAACAACCGGCTGATAGAGGCGCTGAAGGAACTCCCGTCGCGCCCGGCACCCTATGTCGTGCATTGCATGGAGGGAAAGGACCGCACCGGATATGTGTGCGCTCTGCTCGAAGGACTATGCGGGGCAACGTATGAGGAGATTGTGGCCGACTATCTGATTACTTATGAAAACTATTTTCGTATCACTCTGGAAAAAGACCCCAATGTGTGCTACGCATTCGTGTCGTTGAGGCTCAACACATGCCTGATGCATTATGCGGGCATCAGCGACGAGGCGCAACTGCCAAATGTCGACTTTGCCAAAGCGTTCGCCAAGTATCTGCTTTCTCACGGCATGAACCAGCAGCAACTTGACACATTGATTCAGGTCCTGACGGTTCCCGATATGTAGGAATATAAATATTGGTGTCCGCTTAAAATAAGTTCTTTTTAGAAATATCAGTTTTGTCGGACAGCCGATATAGTTCATAGTGGTTAGTGATAAGTGATGAGTGGTTAGTGATGAGTGTTGATTTAGTTCATAGTTCATAGTGCATAATTCATAGTTTTGAGCCCCATAGGATTCTTCACTCTTCACTCTTCACTTAAAGCGAAGCTTCCTCTTGGTCGGGGAATCGACCCCACCCCTGCCCCTCCCCTGCAAGCAGGGGCGGGGAGCATAGGAAGAGTGGGCAATGGAAGACGATGGGATAGTCTGGGATACTCTGAGGGCTAATGATATCCTATAAAGTCCTATAAAACCCTATTTACCCCCATAACCCCCTATCTAACCCTATATAGCCCCAGAAGGCTAGTGATTGAGGGGAGATCCACTTACTTCACTCCCCGCCCCTGCTTGCAGGGGAGGGGTAGGGGTGGGGTCAACAAGGCCCCTTATGTTAGGGCTGTGGTCAACAAGCATAGGACTTTGAGCAGGGAAGAACCCCTAAGGGGTAACAAGACCACAGGAAGGGGTGGAGCGAAGCGGAACCCCTGATAGCGATACAACTAAACGACAAGCGCCGAAGGTGCGACACAATACGAATGCAACACCATTTTTAAATCTGTCGACCCTTCGGGGCTTTTCTTTGGGGAATTCTTTTGTCAGGGGTTCCGCTCCGCTACACCACCTGCCTGTGTCCTTTCCAGTCCACGGGCTTTTTATAGAGCATCATTAGCCATGCTTCCCAAGGCTGGTATGGTGATTTCCCTCTTCGGCAGCAATTCGCTCACAAGTGGAAGTCAGGAGGCACTCCTTTTGTGCAAGCCCAGTGTTTATCGGCATTATGACACCCTTACACCCTTGTTATGGAATAATCCTATATAATAAACTTGAAACTTCTCACTACGGGAGTAACATCAATGTTTATTGCGTCATCTTCATCACATCGGCAAGCGTGAACTTACCGGAGAATACCATCAGCGTTAGTTCATCTTTGTCTTCTATCTGCATGACCATGGCCGACTGCTGTTTGGCGATACAATGGTAGATGTTCACCTTGCTGTCGTCCTCGTTCATCTGCATCAGCAACTCGTACTTGCCCTTTGCTAAAATGGCCTTGACGTCGCTCTTCAGTTTCGCCTGAGCGGCTTTGTTCTCGGTATTGATAATCTGAATGCCCGTCAGTTTGCCGGCCAGGGTCTTGATGTCTACGCCAGGAACCGAGGGCGTGGCGTTCTTGCCCGCCATGGCGAGCATGTATTTCGAGATATACACGTAGGTCACGTT
>JAILAI010000164.1 GCA_024681705.1 Prevotella sp. | reverse complement strand
CCGATGGGGCGGGTGAAATGAACATCAAGCCACTCCTCGGTATCATTGCTTTTGAAAGATGCCTGAAGCATCTCCTTGAAACTTCTTTGGTTCATTGTTCCTATTTTTTTTGAACGTTGAATTTTCGATTTTTCTTTTTTTTTATTCTAGATTTTCTAGATTCTCTAGATATTCTAGATATTCTAGATATTCTAGATTTTCTAGATTTTCTAGATCTTCTAGATTCTCTAGCCCACCTTCGCAATAGCCTCGGCCGCCTCATCGCGGCAACGCGAGAAGCTGGGCCAGTCATTGAAGTCGATGAGTGAATAGCTGCCATCGGCTCGCACGATGCAATCGCCACCATACACTTTGACGTCGGCCAAAAGCGAAAGTTTATCAGCGTCGGCTTGCAACTGACGTTCATTGAAGCCATAGTGATGGGCATCGCCGTTTCGGGCTTCGTCGCCAAACTTTGTCTGTCCATCGTCGGTGGGATAATAGCAACGGAAGAAACTTGTTCCCTGAACGCCGTAGAACTTCACGATGTCGCCCTCGATGTGTTCCACCGTGAGCACGTCGGAGATGCCTCTCTCGCTGAACTCTTTCTTGATTCGCACCACGTCGTCCCACGATTGGGCAAATTGCACATCATTCAGGCTTTGGGCGGCCGCATCGCCCCGCTTCAGCCAATAGCCAGAGGCACCCGTCGATTGGGTGCAGAGCGGAGCTGCTGGTATTCCATTTTGACGCATCAGCGCATCGATTCGCGACCTACAGGTAGCCAACTCGACACCTCTCGTGCTATTCACCACTACCCTGCCCTGCGCTTCTTTCTCGCGAAGCACGGCGAGCGTCTCGGGCAGACGGGCCATTGTGAAAAACAAGTCGGCATCGTGTTCGGCCTTCAGCTCTTCCTCCTGCACATAGCTCACCTCATCGCCTTTGTGGCGAAGCAACTCACCCACGGTCTCCAATATGGCCTTGTCCTTCTCTACGGAGTTAGGCGAGAACTGCGGTGCGCGATATACAAGGATTACTCTCATTTCTCTTTCAGGAATTCTTCGGCCTTCTCGATGTCCGATGCGTGGTCGATGTCGAGAACTTTCTTGAACGGATAGGCCTTCAGGCTGAAGCCATCGGCGATGAGTGCCCGCTGGAAGTTACGCATGCGCGACTCTCCCCTATCGATACAGGCGTTGAGGGTGTCGATGGATCGCGATGTGAGTCCGTAGATGCCGGCACTTATATAATGAGGTTGGTCGTCGGCATCAAGAAACGCCGTGATATCCTCAGTGCTATCGGTCTTCACGTAGAGTGGTTTCTCGTCGTCAATATAGTCGGTAACTCCCATCAGTCCCTCGGCCTCCTTGTCTTTCAACAGCTGCTTGAAGGTGTCTACATAGTTCGAGAAGTCGTCCTCGCTGAAGATGGTGTCGACGGTTGTCATCACGAAAGGACCTCCGGTGAGGTGCTGACTGATTTCGTAGAAGCTGTGCATAGAGCTAGGTGTTGACTTCACCAGAAAGCGAAGAGGCACGGGACGTCCGCGCAAGCCATCGCGCTGAATGGACACCAAGTGACTAGCCACCTGAGTCGTTGTGGTTGTTCCCGATTCGTCCGCTTCTCCTACCGAACGACAAATGACTACTATTTCCTCCGCTTCGTTATCCATGAACACTCTTATGAGGCGGTCGATCAATGCCTCCCCGTTTACTTTCACCAGCGGCTTCGGGGCGGAGATTCCTTCTGCGGCCAGTCGCGAGCCTTCGCCCGCTGCTATAATTGCATATTTCATTTAGAATAAAAAATTGGACTGCAAAGGTACACATTATTTATAACAAAAAAGAACATTAGTGGAAATATTGGTCATTTTTTGAGAACAAATAAGCAACTTTTAATGTTTTGTACGACTTCTCGCAACCCTTTTCCATTCAAAAAGCGATGCTTTCGTCTTGCAAAAACGACGGTTTTGATAATGAATATTGTCGGTTTTCATCATCAAAAGCGGCGCTTTTCCTTAACATTTTTATCGAAATTTATCAATGATGTTTTATCGACAGAACATTTCAATTTATCGACGGAACAAAAGCCTTTCTCCTTTTCATCTACAACAAAAACAAATCCCTGCTTGGTTCCGACATTCCTCTGCCGAGTGCAGATGGCATCGTCAAAAACCCAACAGGGACGTGATTTGAAAACAACCTTATTCCTTCACCAGATTCTTGTCGTCAATCTCGCCCGAACCTGCTATATCGTAATTGGTTGAGCTTACCTTACCCGACAACTTCACATCGCCACTTCCAGCAATCTCCACTTGTACATTTCCGCCCTTAGTGAAGTGGAAGTCCATATCGCCCGAACCTGCTATCGCCAACTTGGTGTCGCCGGTGACAATATTCCTTACGTCAATCTCGCCACTACCGGCAATCTCAGCCTTTAACGCGTCGCATATAATATCGTTGAATTCAATGTCACCGCTTCCGGCTACCGAGAGCGACATGCGGTCGGTGTCTACCTTGTTCGGGGCCTTGAAATCGCCAGAACCCGCAATCGAAACGTCGATGAGGTCGACCGAGGTGATGTAAATCTCCACATCCTCGAAATCTTTGCTCATGTTGAAGAAGTTAGAATTTTCCTTCATACCAATGACAAGGGTGTTGCCATCAAGACGAATGTCAATGTCCTTCAAAGCATCAGCAGAACCCACCACACGAATAGTTGACGTATCGGCTTGCTCGTAGAAAACGTCGAAGCCTCCGGCGATAGCCACTTGTTCGAAAGGTTTTATAGCAACTTTATTGTTACTAAAAGGAACTTTCTCGCCCGATCTTGGCGAAGGATTCATTGAAACATGGCACGAAGCCAACAATAACACACACGATAATGCTAAAATAATACGGTTCATAAAACTATAGATTTGATGTTTTTTTATTCGTTAGACGCAATGAATGTTGAAAAAGTTGCACGAACCAAAAACTTTTCGTAACTTTGCACCCTAAAACGACAGGAAGCGGCGCTTCTTGTCGCATTGAGGTATTTGAAGAACCGATGTTTTTTGTATAAGTAAGAAAAGAATGAGCACCGACCTTATCACGCAGATGCTGACGACCACCGTCGAGGAACTCTCTGAGGCTAAATCGCTCGAAGGACTGTTTCACCAGCATCGCGACGGCGACCCGCTTCCCTCGAGCCATGCGCTGGAAGAGATTATCGAGCTTTCGCGCGCCATCTTGTTCCCAGGCTATTTCGGAAAGTCCACCGTCAGCCAGAGCACTCTGCGCTACCATGTGGGCGTCAATGTTGAAAGGCTGCACAAATTGCTGGCCGACCAGATTATGGCCGGACTTTGCTTCAGCGATTGTGCCGACGACAACACCCTCAGCGACCGCACTACATGTAGGTGCAACGCCGAACAGCTGGCCGCCAACCTGCTGGCCAAATATCCCGCCATACGTAGCACGCTGGCTACCGATGTGGAGGCCGCCTACAATGGCGACCCCGCGGCCGAGAACTTTGGCGAGATCATCTCGTGCTATCCCATCATCAAGACATTGGTGAACTATCGCATCGCCCACGAGCTCTTGTTGCTGGGCGTGCCCCTCATTCCCCGCATCATCACCGAGATGGCACATTCGGAGACGGGTATCGACATCCACCCAGCGGCTCAAATCGGGCATCATTTCACCATCGACCACGGGACTGGCGTCGTCATCGGTGCCACTTGCATCATCGGTAACAACGTGAAGCTCTATCAGGGCGTCACGCTTGGTGCAAAGAGTTTTCCGCTCGATGCCAACGGCAACCCCATCAAGGGTATTCCCCGTCACCCCATTCTGGAGGACAATGTCATCGTCTACTCCAACGCCACGATTCTCGGACGCATCACCATCGGCGAGGGTTGCGTGGTGGGTGCCAACCTTTGGATCACTCGCGATATGGCACCTCGCACAAAGAAGTACAAACAGGAAAAAACAGATTTTTTAGACATAGTATTCGACAATGGAACAGGCATTTGAACTCATTGCCAAAACCTTCATGGGACTTGAGCCCGTGTTGGCCGAAGAGCTCACCAATCTGGGAGCCAACGATATTGAAATAGGACGACGAATGGTGTCGTTCACTGGAGACAAGGAGCTGATGTACAGAGCCAATTTTCAGCTGCACACAGCCATCCGCATTCTCAAGCCCATCAGCCACTTCAAGGCCCTCTCGGCCGACGATGTGTACAACGAGGTGATGAAAATCGACTGGACGCAATACCTCGACAACAAGAAGACATTTGCCGTCGACTCGGTGGTGTTCTCAGAAGAATTTAGGCACACTAAGTTTGTCGCCTATAAGGTGAAGGACGCCATCGTCGACCAGTTCCGCGAAAAGACAGGCATGAGGCCGAACGTTTCTGTTGCGAATCCCGACATCAGGCTCCATATCCACATCGCCGACGACAAAGCAACACTCTGCTTGGATAGTAGCGGTGAGAGTCTTCACCGTAGAGGCTATCGTCAGGAGTCGGTAGAGGCACCGCTCAACGAGGTGCTGGCAGCTGGCATGATTCTGATGAGCGGATGGAGAGGCGAGACCGATTTCATCGATCCGATGTGCGGAAGTGGAACGTTGCTCGTAGAGGCTGCCCTCATCGCCCGAAACATGGCGCCAGGATTGTTCCGCAAGGAATATGCCTTCGAGAAATGGCCCGACTTCGACAAAGACCTCTTCGACAATATCTATAACGATGACTCTCAGGAGAAAGAGTTCGAGCACCACATCTATGGCTACGACATCGATATGAAAGCAGTCAACACCGCCCGACTCAATGCAAAGGCCGCCGGACTCACCAAGGACATCACCGTTGAGCAGCAGGACTTCAACGACTTCAAGCAACCCGCGGAAAAGGCCATCATCATCACCAACCCGCCTTACGGAGAGCGCATCTCCACACCCAATCTGCTGGGCACCTACAAGATGATTGGCGAAAAGTTGAAGCATGAGTTCCAAGGTAACGAAGCCTGGGTGCTGAGCTATCGTGAAGAGTGCTTCGAGCAAATTGGACTTCGTCCCAGCATCAAGATTCCCGTATTCAATGGTTCGTTGGAATGCGAGTTCCGCAAATACCAGATGTTTGAAGGCAAGTTGCGCGAGTTCCGTAGCGAAGGCAACATCCTGAAAACTGAGGAGGAAAAGAAAGCGATGGCCGAAAAACACCGCTTCAAGAAGAACCGCGAATTCAAGAAACGACTCGACGAGGACACCGCCAACGAAGAAGCCGACATCCGCTCATTCGTTTTCCATAAGCATAATCCTTCGTATCAGGAACCGCGCATCATGAGGGACGACAATGATGAAGACCGCATGAGACGTAGTGACGGACGACGCGAATACAGAAGGCGCGACGATGACGGTGGCGAATATCGAGGTAAGCGCGATTTCAAAGAGAAGAGAGACTTCAGGGAGAAGCGTGACTTCCGCGACAAAAAGGACTTCCGAGATAAAAGAGACTTCCGCGACAAGAAAGACTTCAGAGGCAAGGGAGATTTCAGAGGGAAGAAGGACTTCAAGGGAAGTGGTTTCCGCAAGTTCGACAGACGCGGTGACCGAAACTTTAAGAACGACAACAAGAGATTTAGTGATGACGAGGATTAAGTTTTTGTTTTTGGCACTCTTGATGGTAAGTACGGCAATGGCACAAAAGGAGTTCACGCTCGAAGACCTGAACTACGGTGGTGTTAACTACTACCGCATGACACCCGAGAACCGCTACCTGACGTGGTGGGGCGACGAACTTGTAAGAACGGACATTGGTTATTGCAACATCGTGAACAAGAAAACGGGTGAGGAGACGCTGCTCTTTACCCTCGACGACATTGCCGCTCTGACGCAGAGCGACGAGCATAATCGGATGAGGCATCTCTACAATGCCACTTTCCCCTACCCCGGACAGACCATCGTGCAACTCATCAACGGTCAGGAAATCATGCTCGTCGATTGGAGCAAAAAGCAACTATTGCTCAAGCACAATCGCGATGAGGTGCAGGCCGAGGACTTCTGCACAAAGTCGAAGGCATTTGCCTACGTGAAAGACAACAATCTCTACGTGGCCGACGACAATGGCAAGGTAGCTCAGTTGTCGACGGATGGTAGTCGTGAAATTGTATACGGACAAAGCGTACACCGCGATGAGTTTGGCATCGAGAAAGGAACGTTCTGGAGCCCCGACGGCAATCTGCTGGCTTTCTACCGTATGGATCAGTCGATGGTGTCAGACTATCCGCAAGTAGATATCTTCAGTCGTTCGGCCGAATATCAACCCGACAAATATCCTATGGCTGGTGAGACGTCGCATAAGGTGACCGTTGGCATATACAACATGCTGACGGGCAAGACCATCTATCTACAAGCTGGCGACCCTACCGACCGATACTTCACCAACATCGCCTGGAGTCCCGACTCGAAGACGCTCTATATGTTCGAGCTTAACCGCGACCAAAACGATTGCCGACTAGTAAGCTACGATGCCACAAACGGTCAGCGCATCGCCGAACTATACCGCGAGACACATCCCAAATACGTAGAACCTCTGCACCCCATCGTCTTCCTGCCCTGGGATAGTTCGAAGTTCATCATGCAAAGTCAGAAGGACGGCTACAACCACTTATACCTATTTAATAAGGAGGGCAAGGAACTGAAACAGCTCACATCGGGCGAGTTTGTTGTCATCGACGTGTTGGGATTCAACCAGAAAGACAAAAGCATTGTGGTTGTGACGAACGAGAAGTCGCCGATTCAGAACAATCTCTACGCCGTGAATGTGGCAACGGGTAAACGCAAGTTGCTCGACAATGGTCGTGGACGGCACTATGGTGAGTTGTCGTCGACGGGCGAATGGCTCTACGACAAATATAGTGAACCTGATGTACCTCGAAACATCAACATAACGAACACGTCGAAGGCCAAAGGGCGCGAATACTTTTCGGCAAAGAACCCATGGGAAGGTTACAAGGTTCCTGAGTATAGTTGCGGTACCATCAAGGCCGCCGATGGCGTAACCGATTTGTACTACCGCATGGTGAAACCTGCCGACTTCGACCCCGCAAAGAAATACCCAACGGTGATTTATGTCTATGGTGGTCCTCATGCTCACAACGTCGATGCCGGCTGGCACTACGCGAGCCGCTCGTGGGAGACATATATGGCTCAGAAGGGCTATGTGCTCTTCATTCTCGACAATCGCGGAAGTGAGAACAGGGGAAGGGAATTTGAACAAGCCACTTTCCGACAACTGGGTCAGATTGAGATGCAAGATCAGATGATGGGTGTGGAATATCTGAAGACGCTGCCGTTTGTCGATGCCGACCGTCTGGGTGTTCACGGATGGAGTTTTGGCGGATTCATGACCATCTCGCTGATGACTAACTATCCCGACGTATTCAAAGTGGGTGTGGCCGGAGGTCCCGTCATCGACTGGAAATGGTATGAGGTGATGTACGGTGAGCGTTATATGGACACGCCCCAGAGCAATCCCGAGGGCTATGAGAAGACATCGCTTATCTCAAAGGCCGCCGACCTGAAAGGCAAGCTACAGATCATCTCTGGCTATAACGACGCCACCGTGGTTCCTCAACATTGCCTTTCGTTCATTGCCGCATGTATTGAAGCGGGCACTCAACCAGACTTCTTTGTATATCCGGGCGAACCTCACAACATGCGCGGACATCAGAGCGTGCATCTGCATGAGCGTATCACTCAATATTTCGAGGACTATCTTAAATAATCATCACTCCAAAAAGAATTCATTATGAAGAAACTGATTCTTACCATTGTCGCCGTTGTCATGAGCATAGCTGCATTTGCTCAAAGTCCGGCTCTCATCAAGGATGAAGGTGGTTACACCAATGTCCGCAAAGGTCCTGGCACCAGCTATTCCATTGTTGAAAAGCTGAAGGATGGCATGCCCATCTCGTACAAACGTTCCTCAACTTCTGGTTGGTACAAGATTTATTATATTGGTGGAGGAAATAGTGATGCTTTCATCGGCTATGTGGCTTCTAGCAAGGTAGTTGTGCCCAAACGTCAGGGCGCATGGAAGTATGTTGGTCAGGTGAAACCCGAAGGTGGCTATACCAATATCCGAAAAGGGGCTGGCTCCAGCTACGACATTGTGGGAAAGGTTAAGGACGGAAGTTATATTCTCTATTCACGTTCGTCCAACGGATGGTACAAAGTCTACACGCAAAGTGGAGCTTTTCGCGGCTTCATGAGCGCAAGTAAGATTAACATGACGGAGTCACCCGCATTCTAAAATAATCATCAAAATAAAAAGAAATATGGGCATCAGAGCTATTATACCCGATCTCATGACAAAGAAAAAAACGGTATATTACCCGTTGTTGGAAATGAAGAAGAGTTTGAGAATTTTACTATTGGGAAGTGGTGGTCGCGAACATGCACTCGCATGGAAGATTGCCCAAAGCCCCAAATGCGAGAAGCTGTTCATTGCTCCGGGCAATGCTGGAACGAGCAATGTGGGCGAGAATGTGCCTATCGGCGTAAACGATTTTGAGAAGCTGAAGGCATTTGCCATTGATAATTCTATCGACATGGTGGTTGTAGGTCCAGAGGACCCATTGGTAAACGGCATCTACGATAGCTTCATGTCCGATAAGAACACCTGCCATATTCCCGTCATCGGTCCTTCAAAGGAAGGTGCTGTGCTTGAGGGTAGCAAGGACTTTGCCAAGGCATTCATGCAACGCCATAACATTCCCACCGCACGCTACCAGACATTTGATGGCGAACACTTGCAGGAAGGTCTCGACTTTTTGGAGAAACTTGAAGCGCCCTACGTGCTGAAAGCTGATGGTTTGTGCGCCGGAAAGGGCGTACTCATTCTTCCTACTCTTGAAGAGGCAAAGAAAGAACTCAAAGAGATGCTCGGCGGAATGTTCGGAAATGCTTCATCGCGTGTGGTCATTGAAGAGTTCCTTAGCGGAATCGAATGTTCGGTATTTGTACTTACAGATGGTCAGCACTACAAGATTCTGCCCGAGGCAAAGGACTACAAACGTATTGGTGAACACGACACGGGCCTCAACACTGGTGGTATGGGTAGCGTGACTCCCGTACCCTTCGCCACAAAAGAGTGGATGCAGAAAGTGGAAGACCGCATCATCCGTCCGACGGTAGAAGGATTGGCAGAAGAAGATATCGTCTATAAAGGATTCATCTTCTTCGGTCTCATCAACGTCAAAGGCGAGCCGATGGTCATTGAATACAATTGTCGAATGGGCGACCCTGAGACAGAAAGTGTCATGCTTCGCCTGAAGAGCGACATCGTCAGCCTTTTCGAGGGTGTGGCAATGGGTAATCTCGATGAGAAAACGATTGAGTTCGATGAGCGGGCAGCCGTCTGTGTGATGCTCGTAAGTGGCGGCTATCCGCAAGCCTACAAGAAAGGCTACCCCATCGAAGGCATTGACCAGGTGGAGGGTAGCATCGTCTTCCATAGCGGAACGGCACTTAAAGACGGAAAAGTGGTGACGGCAGGTGGACGTGTCATCGCCGTTAGTTCTTATGGAAAAGACAAAGAGGAAGCCCTCAAAAAGTCGTTCCTCGAAGCCCAGAAGATACAATTCACCGACAAGTATTTCCGTTCGGATATAGGAGCCGACTTGTAGAAACATTGTAGCAGGGCGGTGTAAAAACGCATTGCCCTGCCCTATCATCGTCAAGATCTCAATATAAAGCAATAATGGGGAAGCGTCTACAAAATAAGATTGCTGAGAGCCGACAGGCATTGACATTCGCCACTATCTATGCGCTAGCCGTATGGTATCTGGCGGGAATCGTCGAACATCAATACTACGTGCAACTGGCATGTTTCACCATCGGTTCCTATCTGATGGTTGAGCTGAACAACGCCAACTCGCTCATCCGCATCTATAGCCGAATGGTTTCGTGTACCTTCGTGGTGCTCGTTGCGATGTCTACATTTCTTTTCCCCTCACTTCGCGCTGCTCTGGTAACGCTCTGCTTCATCTCTTTCTACACGATTCTTTTCCACACCTACCAAGACCGACACGCACCTGGGCTCACGTTCTATGCCTTCTTCACACTCGGCATAGCTAGCGTCATGTTTCCGCAAGTGGTATTCTTTGTTCCCTTGGTGTGGCTGATGATGGCCTTCTGGTTGATGGCCTTCAGTTGGCGCATGTTCTTTGCGTCATTGTTGGGCATCATAGCACCCTATTGGTTCATTGTGCCTTGGTATCTCTACCGAGGTTTGGGCGACCGTCTCTATGCACATGTGGAGTCACTGATTACATTCCAACCGCTTGTACCCTATCGCATTCTTGACGAGCATCTGCTCATTTCTTTTGCAATGGTGTTTCTCGTAGGCATCATCGGCGTTTTCCATTTCCTACGCAATGCCTCGAAGGACAAAATCCGCACGCGGATGCTCTACTATATCTTCATCACCATGTTTCTGCTCACGTCAGTGTTTATTGGCCTCCAACCGCAGCACTTTGAATCTCTGTTCGGATTTATGATTGTAAATGCAAGCGCACTTTTCGCCCACTATTTGGCACTTACACACACTCGCTTCACCAACATCACCTTCATCGTTCTCACTATTCTCATGCTGGCCATCACCGCTTACAATCTATGGATGCCCTCATTGATGTTCTGACGCAATATGGCTATTGGGGTATGCTGCTGGCTTCATTCCTTGCCGGTAGCTTCTTTCCTTTCAGTAGCGAGGCGGTAATGGTAGCTTTACTAGGTGCGGGTCTCGACGGATGGGGCCTCATCATCTATGGCACTATCGGCAACGTCTTGGGGTCGGTGTTCAATTACGGCGTTGGCCATCTGGGACGTCTCGATTGGATAGAACGCTACTT
>JAILAI010000128.1 GCA_024681705.1 Prevotella sp. | reverse complement strand
CCCAACAACCATATCGACCAGTTGCTAACAGACAGCTATGGCTTCATGTGGGTGGCGTCGCAAGGCGGAGGTCTGCTTAAATACGACGGCTACACGTTCTATTCGCCCTCGGTCTACAACATGGGCTTTGCCCCGCGGAGCAACTCTTGCCGTTCGGTCACCGAAGACGGTTTCCATCGTCTCTGGGTGAGCTACGAGGAAGGCACCGACGTGGTGGACCTCGTCACGATGCGCAAGTTGTCGCCATCCCCCAACGGCCACACCGAAATCGACTCCATTCTCTCGAAGCCCGCCCAGCGGAGCTATTGCGACACGAAGGGGAACATGTGGCTCGTCGCGCGTACCTTTATATATTATATATCCTTCGACAATGAGGGCAACCCGCAAAAACCGCTGGCCTATCGCTACCAGTCGAACAACGCTCCCAACATCATGGTGCGCGACGTGGAGGGCAACGGCACCGTGTGGGCGTCGATTGATGGCGGTATCTACAAGCTGAGCCCTCAGGGCAACCGCCTCCAAAGGCAGGACGTCATGACGAGTCTCAACGGTATGGGAGCCTCGTACGTGACCGATTTCCTTCGGCAGGAGGACTTCATCTGGATGACCACCGTCGACGGACTCTACCGCTACGACATTCATAGTCATCAGCTCGACCATTATACCCACACCGCCGATCCGGCCAGTCTTTCGCATAATGCGTCCACCTGTATGACCCTCTTGCCCGACGGGACACTCCTTGTGGGCACCCTTTGCGGACTGAACATCTACCATCCGCAGACCAATAGCTTTGAGCATCTCACCACCACGTCGCCCACACCTTTGTCGAGCGACTACGTGACGCAGATATTCTTGCTCGGTCAGCAGATATGGGTTGCTACCGAGACGGGTGGCATCACCCGACTGACCCCGCGCCAATTGCAACTTCACAACTTCGCACATCATGCCGATTTCCCCCTTTCCATCTCGGCCAATGCGGTGAACGCCATCTACTCCGAACCCGGCGGCACCCTCTGGGTGGGCACCGTTGAGGGCGGTCTGAACCGTCGCGACCCGGGTCAGATAGGCTTCACCCATTTCACCACCTCCAATAGCGACCTGCCCCATAACTCCGTTTCCACACTTTGTGCCGACAATCGCGGACGCCTCTGGGTGGGCACATGGGGCGGCGGACTATGTCTCGTCGACCAGAAGAGCGGCGCCTTGACCAACTTCGTTCTGGGCGAGCCCTTCGACGACCTGTTGCAATACGTCGGTGCTCTGGCCTTCGACCCCTTTAACAATGGTCTCTGGATAGGTGCCAATACGGGTCTCTACTTCTACGACTTCAACAAGTCGGCCATCACCGAGCCCTTCGACGGCTACCGTGATGTGCGCGGATGCATCGGCTCGCTCGTCACCTCCGAGGGCGAGCTATGGGTGGGATGTCTTGACGGAGCGCGTGTGGTCAGTCTGAAGAAGCGCGATGCCAACGGTAAGTTTCCCTTCCGCGCCTTGCGCTATAAGCTCGATAATCCCGAAAGCAAAATCATCGAGAAGATCACTTGTTTCTACCAGGCTCACGACGGGACGCTCTGGCTCGGTAGCAACGAATACGGACTCTATCATCGCACGGTCGACAAAGACGGCAAGGTGAAGTACACCCTCTACACCATGCAACAGGGATTGGCCAACAATGCCGTCAAGGGCATCGTGGAAGATAGTCGTGGCCAGCTCTGGATAACGACGAACTACGGTCTGTCGTTGCTCAATCCCGAAACCGAGGTCTTCACGAACTACGGCTTGGAGGACGGGCTGCTCAGTCCGCAATTCTATTGGAATTCGGCCGTGAAAGGTCCCGACGGCACCATCTATCTTGGCTCCGTCAAGGGACTGACCGAGTTCAACGGCATCGATCAAACGGCGATGACGCCCGTGCATCGCTTGCGGTTCAGTCATCTCATGGTCGACAACGAAGACGCGACGGCAGAGAGTGGCTACATCGACGCCGACATCTCGCAGGTGCGTCAATTACGCTTGCACGAGAGCAACAAGTCGATAGAGATCAGCTTCTCCGCCCTCAACTACGCGAGGGAGAATAGCGGCACGTATAGCTATCGGCTTCGCGGTCTCGACAACGAATGGACCCAGTTGCCCGTAGGTGAGCATAGCGTGCGCTACACGTCGTTGCCCTCGGGGTCGTTCCGCCTTGAGGTGCGCTACGAGTCGGCCTATAACGACGGTGAGCCCGAGATGCTGACGCTCGACATCGAGGTCACGCCCTATTTCTGGCATAGCTGGTGGTTCATCAGCGGACTGATGCTGGCGTTGGTGGCCCTCGCCTCCTGGCTCTACCGAATGCGCATGATGAGACTGAGCGCGCGCATCAAGAAAGAGGAGGAGAAACGACTCATGGAACCCATCGAGAAGGCCGTGCGCGAAAGCCGCGACCCCGAGCAGATGCAAGCCCGCATACAAGACATTCTCCACATCCAACAACGGCTGGAGGAGAGCACCAATAAGACCGCCGAAGCCGACAATGCGCAGGCCCGTCTCAAGGAAGTGCCCTTCATGGACCGCGTGATGAGCATCATGGAGCAGAACTACAAGAACTCTGAGTTCGGTGTGCAACAGATGTGCGAGGCGATGGGCATGAGTCGCTCGTTGCTAAGCCGACGGCTGAACGTGGAGACCGGACTTCCGGCATCCCAGTTCATTCGTAACTATCGGCTCAACATCGCCCACGAACTACTTCTTCGCAAGAACCAGTCGCGCAACGTGGCCGATATCGCCTTCAGCGTGGGCTTCAACGATCCGAAGTATTTCACCCGTTGCTTCAGCCGTCAATATGGCGTGGCTCCCAGTAGCATGATGGAGCCCTCGCGGACGGAGAAAAACGCCGGAAAAGACGAGTCGGAAACTCCATCTTCCGCAACCGCAACGGATGCTTCCGACACGCCCCCATCGCGTTAATATAAGATAAGCAGCGCCGCCTCGTGGTTAAAAATCACTAAACCAATGCAATTTTTTGTGTTTTTATTCGTCTTAATATAGTAAAATGCGCTATTATTGCATTGAATTGGCGTTTAGACATATAATTATTCATTAAAATAGAAAGGAAAAAACATGAAAAAGAATGGATTGCTTATTGCCTTGCTAGCAGGGGTACTCGTGCTGACGAGTTGCGCCAGCAAGAAAGACCTGGACAACTGCCGGCTGACCAATCAGAACCTCCAGGACGAGAATAAGGAACTGAACACAAACTGGCAGGTTACCAAGGAACAACTAGCAGCTGCCAATGCCCGTGCGGCTTCGCTCGAGGAGCAGCTGGCTCAGGCTAAGAAGGACTATGCGGCTCTTCAGGGTTCGCTCGACAAGAGTCTCACCAATGCGTCGCAGAACAATATCTCTATCGAGAAGCTGGTCGACCAGATCAACGAGTCAAACCAGTACATTCGTCATCTGGTGGAAGTGAAGTCGAAGAGCGACTCGCTGAACATGGTGCTCACCAACAACCTGACGCGCTCGCTCTCGAAGGAGGAATTGCGTGAGGTCGACGTGCAGGTGCTGAAGGGCGTTGTCTATATCTCGTTGGCCGACAACATGCTCTACAAGAGCGGCTCTTACGAGATCAACGACCGTGCCGCCGAGACACTCTCGAAGATTGCGAAGATCATCATGGACTACAAGGACTACGATGTGCTGGTTGAAGGTAACACCGACAATGTGCCCATCTCGCGCGAGAACATCCGCAATAACTGGGACCTCTCTTGCCTGCGTGCATCCTCTGTTGTTCAGGCTTTGCAGAACGACTACGGCGTGGATCCCAAGCGCCTGACCGCCGGCGGCCGTGGCGAATATAACCCCCTGGCTACCAATGACACCGAGATTGGCAAGCAGCGTAACCGCCGCACCCAGATTATCATCACTCCGAAGCTCGACGAGTTCATGGAGCTGATTGATAAAGCACCGGAGGAATAAAAAAGAAAAACCGGTCCAACGGACCTACGGACCCACCCCCAGCCACGGACCCACCCCAGCCCTCCCTAAAGGGAGGGGGTAAAATCTAATTGAGCCTCATCTCTAACCGCCCCCCAAGAAGAGCAGTTAGAGATGAGGCTCTAAAACTATTCCTCCCTCCCTTCAGGGAGGGCTGGGGTGGGTCCGTGGCCGGGGTGGGTCCGTGGCTTCTACTTTTTCTGTAGAGTCGGCCAGTTCTTTGTGTTCTTGTTCGAACATCGAGGGACCACCGTACATGCATTCCACCCGCTCATGGTTTCTGCAAGAGTTGAATCCTACGAGCGAAAGTAGGAAAGCACAGACGGCACCCGCCGCAAATAACAGTTTCTTCTTCATATATTATTATGCTCTTCCTCTGTTCAGCCAAACCAACGGAACTGCCTCCATCACTATTTGCTCCCTCCCTATAGGGAGGGCTGGGGTGGGTCCGTGGCTGGCTTGCGTCCTTTTTATCTCCTACTTCCCAGCACAATCAGCGTGTCTTCCAGCTTGGCCCTGGTGGAAGCCTCTTCATTCTGCAGTTCTGCGATTTGGCCCTCTATGGCCTGGGCCTCCTTCCGGGCAGCCTCCTCTTTCTCCCTGACGGCCCTCATCATCCGTTCGCGCTCCTCCTGAGTCATGTTGGGTCCGCCATACATGGTAAGCATGGTTTGCTGCTTCACGGCCTCCAGATGAGCGCGCTTCTCGCTGATTTGGAACATCAGTTCCGAGAGTCTGCCGTTCAGCGAGTCAACCCTTTGGCCCAGTGCTGCACGCTCGCGGGCAGCCAGCTTGCCGGTCTTGCAAGAGCCGAAGCCCAGACCGGCAATCACGGCGGCGCAGGCAATGCTGGCCACGGAGAAAAATTTCTTTTTCATATCTCAGACGTATTTTTATTCTGCCGCAAATATACTAATTATTTTTCAATCAGCAATGGATGTAAGCCAAAAGAATTGTCAGCCTACCGCCGTTCAGGCGAACCAACAGACTCAACGGGTACAAAGTAATTTAGTTTGTATATCAAAAACCTATTAAATGAACCTCAAAAACCTATTCTTTGACTTACAAACTAACTTAGTTTGTAGTCAGAATATTGATTCCTCCATACGCGAAAAAAGATTTTTACCCACTATACCTACTACTTATGCTTTAAAACGTTGTGTATTAGTTTGTTATCAGTAGTAGGAAGAGACGTTTTACCTACTACCTTCCTACTACCGA
>JAILAI010000107.1 GCA_024681705.1 Prevotella sp. | reverse complement strand
ACTCGTAGCACGCTTTTTCAGCGGGCACAGAACCCTCTTCATAGTGGTTTTGTGCCTGTTTGGCCTTTGTCTGGCTCAGTCGAGACAGGGACCGAGAAAACGCATGCCGAGGAAGAAAACCGACGAGCGCGTCTATCTGGTACATGCCGATAACTTGTCGTTCGACCGTTATGGTGGCACCAAACCCAATGCGCAAATCCTGCGTGGTAAGGTGAGTTTCCGCCATAAAGGAGCGACGCTCACGTGCGATAGTGCCTACTTCTTCGAGGAAACGAACTCGTTCGAGGCTTTCGGTCATGTCAACATGAAGCAGGGCGACACCCTGCGTCTGGTGAGCGACTACGCTCTCTACGAGGGTGACGAGCAGATGGCTTATGCCCGCCATAACGTGGTGCTCACCCACAGAGGAACGAAACTCTATACCGATAGCCTCGACTACGACCGTCTCTACAGCTACGGCTATTTCTTCGAGGGCGGAAAGATGGTGGACAAGCAGAACGTGCTCACCAGCGACTGGGGCGAATACCACACCGACTCGCGGATGGCGATGTTCCAGTACGACGTCACCCTGAAGAACAAGAAGTTCGTGCTCACCACCGATACGCTCTATTACGACACGCACACCTCGCTTGCCCATATCGTAGGACCATCGCAGATCAATTCCGGCAAGACCGTCATCGATACCGACGAAGGATACTATGATAGCCGCACCGAACAGGCGCAGCTCTATAGTCGTAGCACGCTCGTCAACGGTAACAAGGAACTCGTTGGCGACAGCCTTTATTACGACGAGAAAAACGGCATCAGCGAAGGTTTCAACAACGTAATCTATGAGGACAAGGAGAACAAGAACCGCATGTATTGCGACTATTTCTGGTATAATGAGAAAACGGGTGAGGCCTACGCTACCAAACGCGCCATGCTCGCCGACTATTCACAGAAAGACACGCTCTTCATGCACGCCGATTCGATGAAGATGTACACCTTTAATATCGACACCGATTCCGTTTGGCGGCGTATTCATTGCTTCAATCATGTGCGCGCCTATCGCACCGATGTGCAGGCCGTTTGCGACTCGTTGGTCTACAACACGCTGGATTCGTGCATGACGATGTACAAGGATCCCATCACGTGGAACGGCCCTCGCCAACTGTTAGGCGAGCGCATCAAGGTCTACATGAACGACTCTACCATCGAGCGGGCACACGTTATCGGTCAGGCTTTCTCCATCGAAAAGGCAGACGAAGAGGACCATTACAATCAGATATCGTCGAAAGAGATGATCGCCTTGTTCAACAACGGTGAAATCTATCAGAGTGACGCGATGGGCAATGTACGGGCAGTCTATTATCCCGTCGACGATAAGGACTCGTCGCTTATCGTGATGGACTATACCGAGACCGATACCATGCGCATGTATCTTGAGGCGCGGAAGATGAAGAAGATATGGACCAACAAGGCCGAGGGCACGTGGTATCCCATGACGCAGATACCTCCGTCGAAACGTCATCTCGATAAATTCGCCTGGTTCGACTATATCCGTCCAATCGACAAGAATGATATCTTCGAGTGGCGAGGCAAGAAAGCCGGAAGTGAGCTGAAGAACATACCGCGCCATGAGGCTCCGCTTCAGAAGCTTCCCGTTGCCGCCACGACAACCAATACACGTGACGATGAGTCTGTTCAGACAACGATGCCCCCGCCCGTTTCACCATAGGCTGGTGTATGCCAATGAACGGCGCGAACGATTGCGCGACATTGAGCGGAAGGCGCGGCAGGAACTAGGTCTGGACGTCGAGCAGTACTCCGTCAACGATGCTGACCAGCATGAGGAATCCGCGCAGAGGCTCAAAGGCGTCTTCTTAGATGCCACGAAGCATACCCGTCAACGGAACCTTCTGCAACGACGTGCTTCATTGTCTCGTTTCAATGTGGTGCTCTTGCTTCTTCTGCTGGTCATTGCACTAGTAATACTGTTTGTACTCATGGCACAATAACCCATTACGTTGATAGAATATGAGTGATATCATACAGCTTTTACCCGATAGCGTCGCCAACCAGATTGCCGCAGGCGAGGTCATTCAGCGCCCCGCTTCCGTAATCAAGGAGTTGGTGGAGAATGCTGTCGACGCCGGCGCCACCAATATCCAGGTGATTGTTGTCGACGCCGGCCGCACGCGCATTCAGGTCATCGACGATGGTAAGGGTATGTCGGAAACAGATGCCCGCATGGCTTTTGAGCGCCATGCTACGTCGAAGATTCGTCATGCCGACGATCTTTTTGCCCTTCACACGATGGGTTTTCGCGGTGAGGCGTTGGCCAGTATTGCTGCTGTGGCACAAGTTGAGCTGCTGACGCGTGTGGAAACCGAGGAACTGGGCTCTCGTCTGTTGCTCTCCGGCGGAAAGGTAACGTCGCAAGAACCGGCCGCTTGTCCCGTTGGCAGTAATTTCTCTGTCGAGAATCTATTCTTCAATGTGCCTGCACGCCGCAAGTTCCTCAAGTCCAACAGTACTGAACTCAACAATATCTTGCAAGCTTTCGAGCGCATCGTGCTCGTCTATCCCGAAGTTTCGTTCTCTCTCCATAGCAATGGCACCGAGCTGTTTAACCTTCGTGCCGGCGGTCAGCGTCAGCGCATCGTCGACGTTTTCGGAAAGAAAATCAATCAGGACCTCTTGCCTGTAAACGTGAAGACAACCGTTTGCACGGTTACAGGTTTCGTGGGTAAGCCAGAGTCTGCGCGCAAGAAGGGGGCTCACCAATATTTCTTCGTCAATGGGCGCTACATGAAGCATCCCTATTTCCATAAGGCTGTGCAAAACGCCTTCGAGCGTCTTGTGCCCACTGGCGAGCAAGTGCCCTATTTCCTCTATTTCGATGTGCCCGCAGAAGACATCGACGTGAACATACATCCCACGAAGACAGAGATTAAGTTCGAGAACGAACAGGCTATTTGGCAGATACTCTCGGCCGCTGTCAAGGAGTCGGTTGGTCAGTTCAGTCATGTTCCTTCTATCGATTTCGACACCGAGGGCAAGCCCGACATCCCTGTTTTTGACCCTGCAGGTCATATTTCGTCGGCTCCCCGTGTGAATTTCGACCCTAGCTACAATCCTTTTAAGAATACTTCTACGCGTAAGTCGTCAGCAGCCCCTTCGAAGTGGGAACATCTCTATGAGGGACTTCAACGTGCAACTTCTTCCGAACGCTTGCCCGACGAACCCGTACAGACTGAGATTTTCGGCGATGAAACCGTTTCTGGTCAGAGCATGATAGCCGACAAATCGCCCATTCACTACCAATATAAAGGCTGTTACATCATGACCGCCGTGAAGTCTGGTCTGATGATAATCGATCAGCATCGTGCGCACATACGCATATTATATGATATGTATAGGCAACAGCTCAGTGAGCGCGTGGCCAGTACGCAGAAGACGCTTTTCCCCGAAGTCGTGCAGTTCCCGCCTTCGGCCGATGTCGTTCTCCAGCGTATCATGCCCGATCTGACGCGACTGGGCTTCGAACTCACATCGCTTGGTGGAGGTAGCTACGCCGTTAATGGTATTCCGTCAGGCCTCGAAGGCGTTTCTGTAGCCAAACTTGTAGCTGACATGGTGGACACCTCCACTGCCGACGCCTCACTCATTGGCGACGCTCTCCATCATGGTCTTGCCCTCTGCTTGGCCCGCAATGCTGCAATTCCACATGGTCAGGTGCTCAGCAACGACGAGATGGAAAACATCGTCAATCAGCTTTTTGCATCGTCGAATGTGAACTACACGCCCGACGGGCATCCGATTCTCTATATCCTCTCGCAAGATGAAATCGAGGGGCGTTTGGCCTAATCCACGTGACGTTTTATACGTATTTTTGAACAAAAAGCATCTTTTTTGTAGAAAAATTGAAGATTTTCCTTACAATGTTTGTTGATATTCAAAAAATAATGTTAACTTTGCACTCGATTTCGAAATGCAATTTAGGGATTGATAATTAATTATCATTAAGTTAAATAAATAAGTTATGAAAAAGTTTTTCATTCTGTTTGCGGCAGCTACTTTCTCGCTGAGCAGCATGGCTCAAGAGGAAACTCCCGCA
>JAILAI010000099.1 GCA_024681705.1 Prevotella sp. | reverse complement strand
TAGAAGCCCGTCACGTAGATGCCCTCTTCCTGCATCTTCGCCGCATACACCTGCGACAGCTTGGCATCGTAGAGCATCACGGCACAGATGGCGCTTTGCGTGGGCTTGATGTCGAATCCGGCAGCCATCATCTGGTCGCGGAAGTAGTTGACATTCTCAACCAGGCGGTCGTGAATCTCGTTGCTTTCCTTCAGCATCTTGAACACTTCGAGCGAAGCGCCGATGATGGCAGGAGCCAAAGAGTTGGAGAACAGATAGGGACGCGAGCGCTGGCGTAGCAGCTCGATGATTTCCTTGCGTCCGGTGGTGAATCCGCCCAGTGCGCCGCCGAAGCTCTTGCCCAGCGTTCCCGTGTAGATATCCACGCGTCCATAGGTCTGGAAGAACTCGCTGACGCCGTGCCCCGTAGCACCCACGACACCTGCCGAGTGGCTCTCGTCGACCATCACGAGTGCGTCGTATTTCTCAGCCAGGTCGCAGATCTTGTCGATTGGGGCCACATTGCCGTCCATAGAGAACACACCATCGGTGACGATGATGCGGAAGCGTTGTACCTGAGCCTCTTGCAGACAACGCTCCAGTTCCTGCATGTCGGCATTGGCATAGCGGTAGCGTTTTGCCTTGCAGAGGCGCACGCCGTCGATGATGGAAGCATGATTAAGGGCGTCGCTGATGATGGCATCTTCGTCGGTGAACAGCGGTTCAAACACGCCGCCGTTGGCATCGAAGCAAGCCGCATAGAGAATAGTGTCCTCGGTCTTGAAGTAATCCGAGATGGCCGCCTCGAGCTCTTTGTGAATGTCCTGCGTGCCACAGATGAAACGCACGCTCGACATGCCGAATCCGCGACGGTCCATCATACGCTTCGACGCCTCAATGAGGCGCGGATGGTCCGACAATCCCAGATAGTTGTTGGCACAGAAGTTAAGCACTTCCTGACCCTTCACCTGAATGGCAGCCCGCTGAGGGCTCTCGATGAGGCGCTCCTCTTTGTAAAGTCCGGCCTCACGAATCTCGGCCAGCGTCTGGCAGAGATGTTCCTTCATTTTTCCGTACATATTCTTTTATGTTTAAAGTTAGTAGTATTCTTAGCCACCACAAAGTAAGCTATTTTTTTTGAGATAACACACTTTTTGAGGCGAAAAATGACGCAAAAACTAAAATTTATGCATTTTTTATAACTACAAATGACTCTATGTCGAAAAAAATTGCTTAATTTGCACTTTGAAATAAAAGAACCTTTTGACATTTTAATTACTAAGAAAACGATGAAGAATATCCTTGTGATTGGGTCAACGGGCCAGATTGGTTCGGAACTCACAAGAGAACTACGTCGCCGCTACGGCGGAAGCCATGTGGTGGCAGGCTACATCAACGGGGCAGAACCCAAGGGCGAACTGCTGGAAGGTGGTCCGGCGGAGATGGCCGACGTGACCGACGGGGCAATGATAGAAGCGGTGGTGAAGAAGCACCACATAGACGCTATCTACAACCTCGCGGCACTGCTCAGCGTGGTGGCCGAGTCAAAACCCCGACTGGCCTGGCGCATCGGCATCGACGGATTGTGGAACATTCTCGAGGTGGCTCGCGAGAACGGATGCGCCGTGTTCACGCCCAGCAGCATCGGCTCGTTCGGACAGAGCACGCCACACATGAAAACGCCACAGGACACCATACAAAGGCCGCAGACCATCTATGGTGTCTCGAAGGTGACTACCGAGCTGCTCTCTGACTATTTCCAGAAGAAATACGGCACCGACACGCGCGCCGTGCGCTTTCCGGGCATCATCTCCTACGTCACACCTCCCGGTGGCGGCACCACCGACTATGCCGTAGACATCTTCTACGCGGCCGTCAGGGGCGAGAAATTCATCTGCCCCATCAAGGAAGGCACGATGATGGACATGATGTATATGCCCGACGCACTGAAGGCAGCCATCAGCATCATGGAGGCAGACCCAAGGAAACTGGTCCACCACAACGCCTTCAACGTGACGGCCATGAGCTTCGCACCCGAGACCATCTATGCGGAAATCAAGAAGCACCGCCCAGAGTTCGAGATGGAATATCAGGTGGACCCACTGAAGCAGAGCATTGCCGAGAGCTGGCCCGACAAGATGGACGACACCTGCGCCCGTCGCGAATGGGGCTGGAGTCCCGACTACGACCTGCGCCGAATGACCATCGACATGCTGGTGCATCTGGAAGAAAAGCTTAAAGGGGAATAGACACCGTCTCCCCGAAACCTATAGACACACGGACGCGCCACGACTCTTTCCTGTCATGGAGTTGACCCGATGCCCCAAGTAAAGGGGGCTGATGTCGGTCAACAGACTGGAGTTAGGAGTTGTGGCGCGTCTTTTTTTTGTAATGCAAAAACGCGTAAGCGCCGGCGAAGCCTGTTAATTTCCCATTATCTTCTGCTTGTAGGCATCGAGTTTCTCCTCAATAGCCTTCACACGGGCTTTCTGGTCGTCGTTACGCTTTCCCTCGGTCTTGATGAGGGCTTCCGATATGGGCACCACGCTTTCTTGCAACTCCATCAACGGGTCGAAGATGTCTTCGCCTGCCTCACTTCTCTTCATCAGGTCCTCGTACTTGACGAAATACTCTTCATAGGCCTTCACGGCGGCCTCAGCCTCATCGTCTACTTCGGCGGCAGCTTCTGTGCCGTCAGCACTGGCAGGTGGGTTACTGCTCTTGCCATCGCCGCACGATGCCAACGACAAGCCAAGAAACAATGCTACGATAAAAAACAGAATTTTCTTCATAGGTTTTTGTTTTAGGTGAATACTCTTGCCTACTCGTTTCTGGATTTTCGGCTTTCTCCGTATGGTCTGCATGGTCTCGTGGCTTCCGTCACGGCCTTCTGCATATTCTATCTTTAATAGTTTTACTTTTTGCGATTATGGAAGCGTTGTTCAAGCTTGGTGTTCATGTTCGTTGCAAATATACGAAAAAAAATCGAAACCACATCGTTTCGGACGATATTTTTTTCAAATAAATCTGCGCTTTGTTGACAAAAAAGAAGGTTAGGGTTGCACACCTCAAATAATCTTCGTATTTTTGCACCGTTTAGAAATAAAAACCTATGGGATATGACAATTAGAAAGAAACTATTACTCGCCGCGCTGACACTGGTGTCGATGGTGCGGGCTCAAGACGTGACACCGGAACTATCGGGAATGGAAACCGACGCCCAGACCTGGACCAGTAGCGTCAGGATGGGATGGAATCTGGGCAATTCATTCGAAAGCGCAGGCGGAGAATGGGACGACAACAGCGGAACTTGGGAAAACATCTGGATGGCCAACCGCAACGAATGGGAGACGGCATGGGGCAACCCGAAGACCACCAAGGCGATGCTACAAGCCGTAAAAGACGCTGGTTTCGACGCCGTGCGAGTACCCGTCAGATGGCGTGCGCACGTGCTCAACGAGCAGACGTTGCAGATAGACCCCACGTGGCTGAACAGGGTTCAGCAGGTGGTGGACTGGTGTCTTGAACTCGACATGAAGGTAGTGCTCAACACGCACCACGAATTATGGCTCGAATACCACCCCGTGTTCAGCAGACAGACCGACATCAACAACGCGCTGACCACCCTCTGGAAGCAAATAGCCACCCGCTTCCGCGACTACGACAGCCGTCTGGCTTTCGCCGGAGTGAACGAAGTGCAGATCAACTGGAAGCAACCAACGGCCGAGAACAACTCGGTGATGAACAGCTACAACCAGACTTTCGTCGACGCCGTGAGAAGCACCGGAGGCCGCAACTACTACCGCAACCTCATTGTGCAGACCTATAGTTGCAACGCCTACTACGGACTCTCGGGCCTCGAGCTGCCCACCGACGTCGTCGAGGGACGCATCTCGGTCGAATTCCACTACTACAATCCCTATAACTATTGTAGCGGTCAGGCCGGAAGCTACTACTACTGGGGCAACGCCTTCAAGGACAAAGGGCAGATAGCTCCCGACACCGAGGCCGCCTTGCAATCGCTGTTCCGGCAGATTCGCCGCACGTGGTACGAGAAAGGCTACGGCGTAGTGCTCGGCGAATTTGGCGTGTCGTGCCACTATACCGAGAGCGACAAGGCCACGCAACTGGAGAACATGCAATACTACATGAAGTGCGTGGTGAGCGAAGCCCGCAAGAATGGTATCGCCGCCTTTGCCTGGGACAACAACTCCTTCGGCAACGGTTCGGAGAAATATGGCATCTTCGACCGCAACAACAACATGCTGGTGCGCACACCTTTCTTGCTAAACGGCATCAAAGAAGGCTCGTTAGCCGAGTTCGAGGAGATTGAATCGGGCAATGAGGAATACGAAGGCACGGTGTTCTGGGAGGGAGAAAGCGAGCTCAGCTGGGGCGACGGATTGCAACTTCACATCCCCGCCAGCTCGTTCGCCGACTTCACCACCAACGGCAAACTCGTCATCTCGTTCACGCAGATGGCTTCGGCCTCCTACGACGACCTTCAGTTCTGCATGGGCAACGACTGGAGCAAGTGTCCGTTCTCGGTCGACGGTACCGACTTCAACGGCGATTTCGTGCCCCGTTCTGTCTACGGCACCAACAACGAGAGCTACACCATTGCGTGTAGTTTCGACGAGTCAACGCTCTCGAAACTCCGCACCTACGGGCTCTACCTGCAGGGCTATGGTCTGAAGCTGACGAAGGTATTGCTATCGCCCAGCGGTGCTACCGGCGTCCAATTGCCCATCGCCCACTCCACTTCGTCTTCAGCTATCTACGATTTGAGCGGACGTCGCACCAATGGAAACGCCCGCATCTACATCAAGAATGGCAGGAAAATTCTAAATAATAAATAAGGAAACCACTACCACTTGACGCAACGGACAAGTGTTTGGATGAAGAAATACAACGGGTCGCTCTCTTTTAAGGCGGCCCGTTGTGTTTATCATTTACGGTGTCTCCATAGTTGACCTTTGCGTCAAAGAACGGCCATATTTAACATTTCGAAAGGTTTTAATGTTAAAAAGCAACCCGAAAAAAGAGAATTTTTTTAACATAAAACTACCCACTTGTCTATCCCCTTTTTGCAATGTCGAGATTACAGTCGAAAAGTCGGTTGAGCAAAACCGACAGTTTTGATCATCGAAATTGGCGCTTTTGATGACCGAAACTGCCGCTTTTGGTCATCGAAACTGCCGCTTTTGGTACCCGTTTTTTCGGGTTTTCTTGCATAATATTTGCATTTTTATCCTGAAAACTCGTCAGCACTTTCGTAACCGATTGACAATCAACATTTTACGCTAACGCCTCGTGGTTGGCTTATTTCGGCACTTCGGACTCCGTGATTCAAAATTTTTAAATCTCCGTGTTAAAAGCAATGATTGCAAATGCAAAAAAGTGTTTACTTTTACCCGTCATTTATAGATGCAAACTACGGCAATATCGTGATTTGCTTTGGATGAAAAATGAAATGGAAGAAGACCGAACAAGGATGGTGTTACGGCAAAAAAGCCTCAGACAATCGGCAGACTGATGCCATTGATTTTCTGGTAGATGTCGAGCGCATAGACGTCGGTCATGCCCGTGATATAGTCGATCATGGCCATGATACGAGTTTCAAGGTCGGGACTATCGATGTGATACTGACTACTGACGCGTTGGATGAGCTGACGCGAATAGAAACGGTCGGGATGGACGGCGGCTTCGATCATCGCATCCATCAATGTGTCGATGATGCGGAATCCCGACAACTCGACGTCAAGCACAGGTTTGCTACGATAGATTCGGCGCACCGAGAGGTCGGAACAGCAACGATAGGCATCGCGTTGCAAATCGGGAATATGGTCGATGAGCGACTTCGTGAACGCGCCCGCCAGAATCTCCTCCTCATGCTTAACGAACGCCTGAGCGCACTCTTGCTCCAGCTTTCCGATGGCGCACGACCGCAGGTAGACCACCTTCTCGTTGTCGTCGTCGATGCCTTCGTCCTTGATGCGTTGACGGATGTGCTCTTGGGTGGCCTCATCGAAGAAGCCGAGCAGAAGATGCTCCGTCTCATCGTATGAAAGGATGCGTAGCTTATGGGCGTCCTCAATATCCATAATCTCATAGCAGATATCGTCGGCCGCCTCCACCAGATAGACAAGCGGATGGCGCACATATCGCAAAGGCTCGCCCGGTTGCGAGATGCAAAAAACGCCCATTTCATCGGCAATTCGCTGATAGGTGGCCCTATCGACCTCGAAGAATCCGAACTTGCCCTTATCGCCCGCGGCCGACGACGAGAACGGGTACTTCACGATGCTACCCAACATGGAATAAGTCATGACAAAACCACCCTCGCGACGACCTTTGAAGCGATGGGTGAGCAGATGGAAGGCGTTGGCGTTGCCCTCGAAGTGGGTGACATCGTTCCAGAAGGCCGGCGACACCTCGCGTTGGAGGCTCTGACCCGGTCCCTCGCGGAAAAAAGCCTGAATGGCCTTCTCGCCCGAATGACCGAAGGGCGGATTGCCCATATCGTGGGCCAGACAAGCGGTGCTCACGATGGTGCCTATCTGGGGAAACAACGTGTCGGCAAGCTCCGGACGGCGTTGCATAATGGCGTGCGCCACATCGTTGCCGAGCGACATGCCGACGCTGGCCACCTCGAGCGAATGCGTGAGGCGGTTGTGAACAAACACGCTACCCGGCAAGGGGAACACCTGCGTCTTGTTCTGCATGCGGCGGAAAGGCGCCGAGAAGATGAGGCGATCGTAGTCGCGCTTGAACTCCGAGCGCTCGTCGTGGCGCTCGGTGTGGCGGCTCTCTTGGCCCAGCCGCTTGGAGGTGATGAGTTGTTTCCAATCCATAACAGGTGCAAAAATACACATTATTTGGCGAAGCGTGAAGAATGAAGCGTGAAGAATAGTTAATTGTTTTTCCTCGAACGCCAAATGTTTTGGTTACGGTATGGTTTTTTTGTATTTTTGCACGGAAAAAAGAAAGGCAGGATAAAATAGGTACGAAGAAACAGGAAAATGAAACACCTGAAATATGTTTTCATCGCGGTGATGACAACCATACTGGCAGCTTGCGGGGGCGACGACGATCCCGTGAGCGGCGGTTTGCCGTTTAACCTCGAGCAACAGGCCGAAGTGGCCGAGGGCTACAGCCTCCGGATGTCCATCTATTCGGGCAACGGCGACTACTCGCTGAACATCGCCGACGGTAGTATCGCACGTGCCACCTACGCTAAATCGATGGGCGGCGTGGACTTTGGCAGCATCATCGTCGAAGGACTGAAGCAGGGTTCCACCGTGCTCACCGTCACCGACAACAAGGCCGGAAAGAGTATCGGCGTGGACATCAAGGTGATTTCGCCCAACTACCACATGACCATCCCCGTCACATCGGGTCACAAAGCCCTGACGAGAGAAGTGGTGTGGTGCATGGTGCCAAGCCAGAAGGCCGAGCGCGACGTGATGTTCTTCAGGAGCGACGGCGTAGGCCTGCACTACCTGACGCGTGGCACCTACTCCACCGAGAACGACGCCGAGGGCAATACGAAGCTCATCATGCGCTACCCCATGGCGGCCGATAGCACGTTGGTGACGACAGAGAGCGCCGCCCTGACCACCCACCGATTCCAGCTCAATGCGCCGTCGGCAGGGGCCTTGGCCATCCTCACGGCCACCGAACCGCTGACCGGAACCGCGGCCACTCAGACGGCAACGGTGGAGATGACCGAAGAGGGCACCAGCCGGAAGCTCTCTGCCAACATCGTCTACGGGCCTCTCTGCCCGCTCATCATCCCCTTCGGCTATCTGCAATAGAGCGGCCGGAGACGTCAAACAAAGAAAAAGAACAAGGACATGAAGATAAAAGTAGTGAACCGCGGGCATCAGCAATTGCCCGCCTACGCAACACCACTGAGCGCAGGGATGGACCTGCGCGCCAACCTCGACGAACCCGTTGTGCTCCATCCGTTGGAGAGACGGCTCATCAAGACGGGACTCTACATCGCCCTGCCTCCAGGTTTCGAGGCCCAGATAAGGCCCCGTAGTGGACTCGCTCTGAAGCACGGCATCACCGTACTGAACACACCGGGAACCATCGATGCCGACTATCGCGGAGAGATTGGCGTCTGCCTGATCAATCTTTCGCAAGATGACTTCATCGTGAACGATGGCGAACGCATCGCGCAGATGGTGATCGCACGTCACGAACAGGCCGACTTCGAAGTGGTGGAAGAGCTCGACGAGACCGAACGCGGAGCTGGTGGATACGGCCATACGGGCGTGAAATAAGCAAGTAACGAGAACAGAATGAGAAACAAGATAACGATTAAAGGTTGCTGGGCAATGGTTGTGGTGTGCCTGCTACTCGTCTTCACGGGTTGCGGACAGACGAAAATGGCCACCGACAAGAAGGCAACGACGAGCGTGGTGGCAAAATCCAAGCGCACACCGCTCTCGCATAACGATGCCCAACGACTGAAATACTTCTACTACGGTGCCATCAACGAGCAGATGCAGGGCCGCTATACGTCGGCCTACGAGATGCTACGCCATTGCCTCACCATCGACCCCAACTCGCCAGAGGTGTACTTCACCATCTCTGCCTACTACGCCGAGCTCGACCAAGACTCGATGGCGCTGGAGTGCATGAAGCGGGCCGCTGACATCGATCCAACCAACAGCACCTATATGGAGCGACTCGCACAAGCCCATCTCTCCAACAACAACGTGGCCGAGGCCACCAAGGTCTACGAGAAGCTCTACGCCACCGACCGAAGCCGTACCGACCTGCTCGAGACGTTATTGCGCCTATACACCTATCAGGAAGACATCCCCAACATCATGCAGACGCTCGACCGCATCGAGGCTGCCGAGGGAAGTAGCGAACAGATCTCGATGGCCAGGATGCGCATCTACGAGCAACAAGGCGAGAAGAAAAAGGCACTGGCCGAACTGAAACACCTGGCCGAGGAGCATCCGCTCGACATGAACTACCGGGTGATGATAGGAAACTGGTTGTTGCAAAACGGCAAGTCGTACGAGGCATTGCAGGAGTACAACAAGGTGCTGGAGGCTGATCCCGGCAACCAGCAGGTGCGCATGTCGCTTCTTGACTACTATCGCGCCGTGGGAAAGGACAGCATTGCCGACCGGATGCAAGAGCAATTGCTCGCCCATACGGCCACACCAGCATCGACGAAGATGCAACTCATGCGCGACATCGTGAGTAAAAACGAGCAGAGCGGCGGCGATAGCACGCAAGTGCTCGACCTGTTCAGCCGCATCTTGGCAGAGCCTCAGGAGAACGCCGACATGTACCAGCTGAAGGCGGCCTACATGCAACTGAAGGAAATGCCTCAGGATAGCATCGACAACGTGCTTCGACAGGCACTCAAGATCGAGCCCGACGAAGCCAGCGTGCGCTTCCAGCTCGTCGGCAGCACGTGGGAGAAAGGCGATTACGACGAAGTGATCAACCTCTGCAAGCCCGCGGTAGAATACAATCCCGACGAGATGTTGTTCTACTACTACATGGGAATGGCCTATTACGTGCAGAAGAAAAACGACGAAGCGCTCGAGACATTCCGTCAGGGTGCATCACAGATAGACGAGGATAGCAACAAAGATCTGGCGTCGGACTTCTATGCCATCATGGGAGACATCCTACATGAGCGAGGAAGAAACGAGGAGGCCTTCGCCGCCTACGACAGTTCGCTCCATTGGAAGAGCGACAACATCAGTTGCTTGAACAACTACGCCTACTACCTCAGCATAGAGGAACGCGAACTGAGCAAGGCGGAACAGATGAGCTATCGCACCGTAAAGGCCGAACCGAAGAACAGCACCTACCTCGACACTTATGCGTGGATTCTCTTCATTGAGGAGCGCTACGAGGAGGCGCGCATCTACATTGAGCAGGCATTGCTGAACCTCGACGAAGAAGGAGGGGTGATTTATGAGCACGCCGGCGACATCTTTGCCATGAATGGCGACACGGAGAAAGCCCTCGAATACTGGCTCAAGGCGCGAGAAGACGAAGTGGAAAGCAAGACGCTCGACAAGAAAATAAAACAACGAAAATACATCAAGGAACCAAAGAAATGAAAATCATACGAATAGCAACCGTAGCGCTGATGGTCGTCGTGATGGCATCGTGCGCCTCGAAGAAACATATTGTGCAGACCAACGAACCCACGCCCGTGAGTCCGACGAAGGGTGAGGTGGTCGATGCGGCCGCCTTGTTGCGCCAACAACAGACAGCCTTCTTTACGAAGGTGAAGTCGAACGCCACCAACGCCGACAACATCACGGGAAAGATTGACTTCAACCTGAAGTCGGGAAGCAAGGACATCACCGTCGGCGGAAAGCTAATGATGCGCCGCGACGACGTCATCCGCATACAACTCTCGGTGCCCCTCATCGGCATGGAGGCCGGACGACTAGAGTTCACCAAGGACTACGTGATGATTGTCGACCGCATTCACACAGAGTATATCAAGGGCGACTACAACCAGATTGACTTCCTGAAGAACAATGGCATCGACTTCTACGCATTGCAGGCGCTGTTCTGGAACATGCTCTTCGTGCCGGGAGAGGCGCATCTGTCGGACAACTCGCTCAATGCATTCACCATCAACTTGCAACCCGACGCCAACCAGTCGGCCATCACGCTCAACAAAGGCAGCATGAGCTACAACTGGCAAGCGGAGAACAATACCGGTCTCATCACGCAGACCGACGTGGAATACGGTAAAGGAAAGGCAGGAAACACCAAGCTCACCTGCACCTACGGCGACTTCAAGTCGCTGGCCGGCAAGCAGTTCCCGGCCAATCTGACGCTCGACATGATGACTTCGGCCACCAAGAAGGCGAAGCAAATCAAGATTGGCATCAAGATGAAGAGCATGAACACCGATAGCGACTGGGAACCGCGCACCACCCTGTCGAAGAAATACAAGGCCGTCAGTGTTGACGACGTGATGAAGAAACTAATGAACCTGTAAATGAAAAGATTCGCCATACTGCTACTGACACTGGCCTTTGCCTTGTCCCCGTATGCTCAAAAACAGCAGACGAGGAAGCAGACCGCGCGCACCACGACGACGCAGAAGAAGGCATCGACACAACAGAAAAAGACCACTACGACGCAGAAAGGAAAGACGTCGCAACAGAATAAAAAAAAACAAAAGCAGCAGGGCAAGAAACGTGGCAAGCAAAACACGCAGAACTACACCAATGCTGACATCAAGAAGTTGCAGAACCAGCGCGCCGAGGTGCAGAAGAAGTTGAAGGAGCACGAGAAGATGCTCCAAAACAACCGCGCCGACGTGAAGAAAGGACTCGACAACCTGATGTCGATTAATAGTGAAATCAACGAGCAACAACGGACCATCGACGGCATCAAGCAGGACATCGACCATCTGGATGGAAACATCAACCTGCTACAGGCTCAGCTCCAAACGCTCGAACAACAACTCAAGGACCGCAAGGAGAAATACGTGAAGAGCATGCGCTATATGGCCCGGCATCGTAAGATTCAGGATCAGCTGATGTTCATCTTCTCGGCCAAGAACTTCGCTCAGATGTACCGTCGTCTGCGCTTCGCCCGCGACTACTCCGCGTTCCAACGCGCTCAGGGCGAGGAGGTGAAGGCCAAGCAGGCACAGATCATGGCCAAGCACAAAGAGCTGGAGCAGGTGAAAGGCCAGAAGAACACACTGCTTTACAAGGGTAAAAAGGCCCAGGAGACGCTTCAGGGCAAGCAACAAGAGCAGCAGGAAATGGTGAAGTCGTTGCAGAAACAACAGAAGACCATTCAGGGAATCATTGACGACCAGAAGAAGAAAAACGCCCAGCTGAACGCTGAAATCGACCGACTGGTGGCCATCGAAGTGGAGAAAGCACGTCAGCGTGCGGCCGAAGAGGCACGTAAGAAAGCTGCCGAACAAGCCGCCGCAAAGAAAAAGCGTCAGGAAGAACTGGCACGCAAGAAAGCTGCCGCCGAAGCGGCTGAGCGCGAGAACCAGAAACGAATAGCCGAAGCGCGCGAACGTGAGGCAAAGGCCAAGACACAACAGGAAGCGCGTCAGGCTCAGGCCGAACGCGAAGCGGCCGAACGTAAAGCAGCCGTTGAGCGCAGACGTCACAAGCAGGAAGTGGACAAGGCAACGAAAGAATCGGAAGAGGCAATGACAGTTAGCTCGGTCGACCGCAAGCTGAGCAATAACTTCGAGAGCAACCGCGGCCGTCTGCCCATGCCTATCACCGGCAGCTACCGCATCGTGAGCCACTACGGACAGTACAACGTGGAGGGTCTCAAAGGCGTCACTCTCGACAACAAGGGCATCAATATCCTCGGACAGGCTGGCGCTCAGGCACGCGCCATCTTCAACGGTGAGGTGAGTGCCGTGTTCAGTTTCGACGGTGCAAGTGTCGTCATGGTGCGTCACGGCAGCTATATCTCCGTCTACTGCAACCTGAAGTCCGTCAGCGTGAGTCAGGGTCAGAAGGTTTCCACGCGCCAGGCACTCGGAACAGTCGGTGCCGATAACATCCTTCAGTTCCAATTGCGTCGTGAGACGAAGAAACTGAACCCAGAAGTGTGGCTCGGCAGATAAACCGACATATCCGTCATATCCACCACTTCCAACAATAAAGGCTCATTGCCTTGAATAATAAATTGAAGAAATATAGTTAAAGGGATTACTGCCTTCGTGTGTCATCTCCGCTATCTGGGAGGGCGAAAAGATCTTCTTTGACGATGTCATAGGAAAATAAGACATCAGCCAAACAAGTTCCTTTCACGACACATTCGGGCGATTTACCCTAGCGAGATTCCGTCGAGCAGGTCCATGTACAAGTGCAGGGCCTGCTCGATTTCGGTTATGCAGATATATTCATCGGCACTATGCGAGCGACTACTCTGGCCGGGACCAAGCTTCAGCGACGGGAAGGGCATGAGGGCCTGGTCGGAGAGCGTGGGCGATCCGAAGGGGGTAAGACCGAGAGACTCGCAACGCCGTACGAGGGGATGCTCGCGGGGAATGCTGGAGGAATGGAGACGGAAGGAGCGGGCGTGGAGCTCGCTATTGACGTGCTGACAAAGGAAATCGTAGACATCCTCGTTGCGATAGAGCTCGTTGGTGCGCACATCAATGACGAAGGTGCACTTGTCGGGCACCACATTATGCTGAGTTCCGGCGTTCACCATCGTGACATTCATCACCGTTGGACCGAGCAATTCGCTCACATTCGGGAACCGATAGTCACGAAGGAAACGGAGGTCGTCGAGCGCTTCGTAGATAGCATTAACGCCTTCACCGCGGGCCGCGTGTCCGGAAACGCCATGAGCAATGCCGTCGATCACCATCAATCCCTTCTCGGCGATGGCCGGATGCATGCCCGTTGGCTCGCCCACAATGGCAACATCGATGCGCGGCAACAATGGCAAGACACGTGTAAAACCATCTTTTCCCGACACTTCCTCCTCGGCGGATGCCACATATATAATATTGTACGTACGGGGGCGTTCCACAAGATGGCGGAACACTTGCAGGAGCGTGACGAGTCCACCTCCGCAATCGTTGGAACCAAGTCCGTAGAGACGGTCGCCCTCGAGTGTGGGTTCAAACGGCAGGCGCGTCCATGTGGCGACGGGTTTCACAGTGTCGATGTGCGCATTGAGGAGCAACGTTGGGCGAGCATCGTCGTGATGTGGGTCCTCGATCCACACGTTGTTGGCCTCGCGACGGGGCTCGAAACCGTAGCTACGGATGGCATTTTTCATCACATCGGCGGCGGCCTTCTCATCGCGACTCACACTGGGCGTCGCAATCAGCTGCCTAAGCAACCTCACGGCCTCGTTCACATAATCCTGCGTCTTTTCCATTTCTGTCGATTGTTTGAATGGGAAGGCTATGCGTAAAGCAATCCTTCGAATCGCTAAATTCTATGCGTTACAGAATGCCTCTTCCCGTCTTTAGTTGAAGACAAAGGTACAAACAACGTGCGAAACTGGCAAACTTGAATAAAAAAATCTAGATTTTTTTTGTCGAAAACGCCAAAATGGCCACATTTTTTCTAG
>JAILAI010000072.1 GCA_024681705.1 Prevotella sp. | reverse complement strand
GAGTCGTCGGCCGAGATGATGGCCTCTTCGCCGCGCACCATGTTCTTCTTCTCGTCGAACTTCACGCCAAGGAACTCCATGTCCTTGCAAACCTCTGAGCGCATGCTGATCTGGTTCTCGCCAACGCCTGCGGTGAACACGATAACATCGAGTCCGCCCATAGCAGCTGCATAGGCACCGATGTACTTCTTAATGCGATAGAAATACATGTCCTGAGCCAGACGCGCGCGGTCGTCACCTTCGGCGGCGGCGGCTTCCACATCGCGCATGTCGCTCTTGCCACCTGTCAGACCGGCCACACCGCTCTTCTTGTTCAGCAGATTCGACATACCGTCGGCATCAAGACCGAGTTTCTTCTCGATGAACGTAACGGCACCACCGTCGATATCGCCGGCGCGCGTTCCCATCATCAGACCTTCCAGCGGAGTGAGACCCATTGATGTATCCACGCACTTGCCATCCTTCACGGCGGCGATAGAACCACCATTACCCACGTGGCAGGTCACCATCTTGGTGCCTTCGGCGGGAATGCCCAGGAACTCGCAAGCACGGGCCGACACATAGCGGTGGCTCGTTCCGTGGAAACCGTAGCGGCGGATGCCGTACTTCTCGTAGAGCTCGTAGGGAATGGCGTACATGAATGCCTTCGGAGGCATGGTCTGATGGAAGGCGGTGTCGAAGACGCCCACCTGAGGCAGACCGGGCATCAGTTCCTTCACGGCGTTCACACCCTTCAGGTTGGCGGGATTGTGCAACGGAGCCAGGTCGGAGCACTCCTCGAAAGCCTCCAGCACCTCGTCGGTGAGGATGACACTCTTGTTGAATTTCTCGCCACCATGCACCATGCGGTGACCTACGGCGTCGATTTCCTTCAAGTCCTTGATGACGCCGATCTCGGGATCCGTCAGCAAAGAGAAGATGAACTTCACACCCTCGGTATGCTCAGGAATGTCATGCATAATCTGCTTTTTCTCACCATTGGCAAGCTTCACTTTTACAAACGCACCATCCAGTCCGACGCGCTCAGCGCCACCAGAGGTCATCACGGACTTATCGTCCATGTTATACAATGCATATTTAATAGAACTGCTGCCACAGTTAAGAACCAAAATTTTCATATCTTTCTTACTTCTTCGCATCCATTGCCTGGCATGCGGTTATTGCAACTAAATAATAAATATCTTCGACAGAGCAACCGCGACTGAGGTCGTTCACCGGACGTGCGATACCCTGAAGAATCGGGCCGATGGCGATAGCGTCGCCCAGACGCTGCACCAGCTTATAGGCGATGTTGCCCACCTCGAGGTTCGGGAATACGAGCACGTTGGCGTTGCCGGCAATCTCCGATCCGGGAGCCTTCTTCTTGCCTACACCCGGCACGAGAGCGGCATCGGCCTGCAACTCGCCGTCGATCTTCAGCGACGGATCCATCTCCTTGGCCAGTCCTGTAGCCTCAATCACCTTGTCGACCACCTCGTGAGTGGCAGAACCCTTCGTCGAGAAGCTCAGCATAGCCACGCGGGGATCCTCGAAACCGGCCACACTCTTGGCGGTCTGCGCGGTGCAGACGGCAATCTGACTGAGCTGGTTGGCATCGGGCATGGGCGTAACGGCCACGTCGCCTACTACGAGCACGCCATTCTCACCGAACTCGGGCTTCTGCGTGATGAGCAGCATAGCACCGCTTACGCAAGTGATGCCGGGAGCCGTCTTGATGATCTGCAGGGCAGGACGAAGCGTCTCACCAGTTGTTGAGAGGGCACCAGAAATCTGTCCGTCGGCGTCGCCTGTCTTGATGATCATGCAACCCAGATAGAGCGGGTTCTTCACCAACTCGCGGGCCTGCTCGATGGTCATGCCCTTCTTCTTGCGGAGCTCAGCCAGCAGCTGTGCATACTCTTCGCTCTTCTCGCAATTCAGCGGGTCGATGAGCTTTGCCTTGCCGATATTCTTCAGGCCCTTCTCCTCGGCCAGCGCCTTCACCTTGGCGGGGTCGCCAATGAGAATGATGTCGGCCATGTCTTCAGCCAGCACGCGGTCGGCGGCGGTCAGCGTACGTTCTTCTTCTGCTTCGGGCAGCACAATGCGCTGCTTGTTGCTCTTAGCACGCGCAATGATTTGTTGAATTAAATCCATAGTTCTGTAGTTTATTAATTGAATATAATATGATGTGCAAAGGTACAAAAATAAAATGAAGAATGAAGGATAATCTGGAAAAAAATGAAAATTGAAGAATGAAGATTTCAGAATCGGCCATCAAATTATTCAATCTCGACGAGTTCAGCGACCGAGAACTGATTGCTGGCCGGAGCCTGTTATAAGACGAAGACGGCTCATCAGATTTTTCCTTCCGCTTCATCCATCCGACAATCAGCATAACATTCTTTCACAATTAACCACCTTTCCTTTAACACGGAGATTTAAAAATTTTCAATTGCAAAGTCCGAAGCACATAAATAAGCCAGCCATGAGGCGTTAGCGTAACCAACTGACTGACAATCGATTAGAAAAACATCGACGAACTTTCGGAATAAAAATACCGTAATTATGCAAGAAAACCCTAAAAATCGGGTACCAAAAGCGGCAGTTTCGATGAGCAAAAGCGGCAGTTTCGGTCATCAAAAGCGCCAATTTCGATGATCAAAACTGCCGCTTTTACTCAACCGACTTTTCGACTGTAATCTCGACATTGCAAAAAGGGGATAGACAAGTGGGTAGTTTTGTGTTAAAAAATTGGCGTTTTTGAGGACCAAGATTTAACACTTCACACGTTCACAATGTTAACAAACGATAACGAGCGCGACCTTTTCCGGACTTCTCGGACGAACGATGTCAGTCGACTCGCGTCTGGCGATTTCTACATCAACGATGCAACCATTGGCGCAATACATTCAAAAATATTGGTGTCCGCTAAAAATAAGTTCATTCAAGTTTCGCCTTTGCTTTACTTCTTTGTAGTTAGGAAGTTAAGTAGTTATCGCTTCGCTCGTCCTTTCGGACAGAAGTTAAGCCATTACTTCTATTGCATGTATTCAGCCACCACACATTTGGCTTAACTTCTTTACTACTGACTACTTCACTACTTCAGAAAGTTGAGTAAGTTCATTTTAGAGATATCAGTTTTGTCGGACAGTCGATGTATTGAGCGCAGCTTCCTCTTGGTCGGGTAATCGACCCCACCCCTGCCCCTCCCCTGCAAGCAGGGGCGGGGAGCATAGAAAGAGTGGGCCATGATATCCTATAAAGTCCTATAAAGTCCTATATCCCCCTATCAAACCCCATAACCCCCATCTAACCCTATAAAGCCTCAGGAGGCTAATGATCGAGGGGAGAACCACTTACTTCACTCCCCGCCCCTGCTTGCAGGGGAGGGGCAGGGGTGGGGTCAATAAAGCCCCCTATGTTAGGGCTGTAGTCAAAAAGCATGGGATTATGCGGGGCTTGTCAAGCGGCAAAAGGCGTAAATATGGAGCTAGAAATATGTTTAGCGGACAGTAATAATTCAAAAATTCCCCTCACCGCACATAAGCGCAATGAGGGGAATTTGCATTTTCCGAATGGCTCGACGTCAATTACCTTCGTAAGGGTCAAGCTATTTCTTGTCTTGCTCTTCCTCTTTCACGAATTGGTAGCTTCCTTCCCAATCGTCGTAGTCATGCGAAGTCAGGCCATTGCGCGTGACAGCTGGGTACGCGCGTCTTCCTTCTAGCATTCTCAATCTCACGATGCCCGTCTCTCCCGGCTTCAGCAATCCGGCATGTACGGCGGCGGTGGCGATTTCCGAATCCGAGGTGTAGACATTGTCCTTGCCTCCCCAGATGGATCCATCCTTGTGGGCTTTCACCCGAAAGACAAACGTGAAGCCAAATTTGCCGAGATAATCGGACATGGTGGTAGGGGCATTGGCAATGTCGCCAGGCTCGGGAGCCGACAACTGATAGCTGCCATCGCTGCTCTCATGTTCGCCAGATGTGATTCCATTGCGCGTGACAGAGGGATAGCTTTCGCGCCCCTCCAACACCTTCACCTTGATCAGATTGATTTCGTTGACTTTCAACAATCCGGCATGTACAGCTGCTACGCCAAGAGGTGAATCAATGGTATAGACGTTCTCCTCACCGCCCCAACATTCGGAGTCGTTACTACCCGTCACGTAAAAAAGGAACGTCTTGCCAATCTCTTCCTGATAATAACTCATATCATATGGCAGATCATATTGCAGATCTTGAGCCAGCAAAGTGCAGTTAGAGCTCAGTATCAACATTAGGATACCAACAAAAAACTTTAATGAAGAATGATTCATATCTTAATTGTTTTGGTTATGATGTTGCAAAGATAGCAAATAATCGCATATCCTCAAGCATTTACGCGAGAAAAAAATGCCTTTCGTTCCATTTATTGTCGCAAAAGGGGCATTTCGGCATATTGGCGAATGCGAAACGGGGGCGTTTCAAATCGTAAGTTTTGTATATTTTTAAAAGAAAAAGGTCTTCATTTGTTTCATCTTTTCCTCATCAAGCACTAATTTTGCTTTCCGAAAGCTAACGAAACCACAAAAAGAGAAGGCAATGAGAATAAACATACTTTTGTGCGACACATTCCCGGGGCTTCTGCCGCCGGAAATCCCTTCCTACGCCTCGATGTTCCGCAATCTGTTTCGCTCCGTTTCGCATTCCGTCAGCTTCCGGGTGTACCCAGTGATGGCTGGTGTTTGGCCTGCCAACATACAAAAAGGCGAGATTTACCTGATAACAGGATGCAACCGTTCGGTCTACGAACACGATTCGTGGATTTCGAACCTGCTCCAATGGATACGCCTTGCCGACGCGTCGGAGGCGAAGGTCGTTGGCATCTGTTTCGGACATCAGGCCATCGCCCAGGCTCTTGGTGGCAACGTGGTGAGACATCCCGGCGGATGGGGCGTTGGCATCCGCGAATCCGCCATCGTTGACGACACGTTGACGACGATTTTCCCCAACGGGCACATGCACCTGCTTTACAATCATCACGACCAGGTGGAAAGACTTCCCGAAGGTGCTACCGAACTTGCCACGAGCGATTTCTGTAGATACGAAGCCTTCCGCATCGGCGAACGGATGCTGGCTTTTCAGGGACATCCTGAATATACACCTGATTACGCACTTCACTTGTTGAAAAATCACTCCGATGGTGAAGACGAGCAACTAGTTCAGCGTGCCATAAAATCCATCCAACGGCACTCGCACGATGGTAGGAAAATAGCGCAATACGTCATCGGCATGATGGGTTGAACATTGATTTCCACTCAGGACGTTTCATCTTTCATGACGATCCATTGCGCTAATTTTTTTCAATAACAACGAATAACCGAGCTAGTGTCTGCATGAAGAATCACCATCGTTCCCGCCATAAAGGAAGATATCCCCGCACCATCATGATGCGGGGATATCTTTCAACCAAAAAACCTAATGAAAAGTACTGTTTATTTGTACATATATGATTATGCTGCCAAACCTTGGCAATCGTATTTCATGCAAACGGTATTCGTAAGCTCAACTACATAGCCTTCAGCGTTTTTCTCGGCTCTTACGATCTTTGCATCGTCGAAGACATTGCTGATGTTGGCGGTGATGCGGGCGGGCAAAAGCGACATGAGCACTGACTCTTGTGAGCAATCTATCTTCTGCCATGAACCATCCTGATTGACCGTAATCTTACTATCGTCGCTGAGCGTTAGCGTGTATGCCTCGTCTTCTTTCTCGATGAAAGCGATTGACAATCCGCGGAAGTTGTTGAATGCGAATGCCTTTACGTTTGTTGGCAGGTTGTTGTAGAACACTTTGTTGTCACCCTGAAGTTTGTTAGCCATCATCTTGATGAGCTGTCCGATAAATAATCTTGTCTGTTTCATAACAATCTTTTTTTACTGTTTCTTAATTCATTCGTTTCTTATTTCCGATGCAAAGGTATGTCGGTTTTCTCATGTGGGAAAATATTCTGGCTAAAACCTGATGAAGTTGATGCGACAGGGACTTCAAAATGCGACAAATGGCGGGAAGGGCGTAAGAAAGTGTCGCAAAAGCGCCAAAAATCGCCGAAAAACACAATTTCTATCATAAAGAAATATTGCTGTCCGCTAAACATATTTTTAGCTACATATTTACGACTTTTGCCGCTTGACAAGCCCCCTCTGACCTTGAAATGGTGTAGCATTCGTATTGTGTCGCACCTTCGGCGCTACTGGTTCTGTGTCGTCGCTATCAGGGGTTTCGCTTCGCTTCACCCCTGCATATGGTCTTGTCACCCCTTCGGGGTTCTTCCCTGCTCAAAATCCCATCCTTGTTGACCACAGCCCTAACATAGGGGGCCTTGTTGACCCCACCCCTACCCCTCCCCTGCAAGCAGGGGCGGGGAGTGAAGGAAGTGATTCTCCCCTCAATCATTAGCCTCATGGGGCTTTATAGGGTTAGATGGGGGGTATGGGGTTAAATAGGGTTTTAAAGGACTTTATAGGATATCATTAGCCCTCAGAGTATCCCAGGGCCCACTCTTCCTATGCTCCCCGCCCCTGCTTGCAGGGGAGGGGCAGGGGTGGGGTTAATTCCCCGACCAAG
>JAILAI010000054.1 GCA_024681705.1 Prevotella sp. | reverse complement strand
GAATTGCCGCTATCAGCATCACCCGAGAAGGACTGGTAAATCATGATGGCATCAAGGAACTGGGCATGTCCGTTGCGATTTGTGTTGCTCACCGTCATCTGGCATTTGTTCAGGGTGATGCTGTTCTTGCCCTCTATGCATACGCCTTCTGACTGGTTCGACGTCAACGTAGCATTCGATACCGTGACGTCTGCCGTCGAATAGATGACGGGCGAACCCAGTCCGTTGCTGGTATAGCTGCCGCCATCCACGATGACAATGCCTCCGCCGCGATCGGTACGTATCGGAGCCGACGACCTGCCGCTGGTATTTACGGTCAGATTCTTGGCCTTCATCACACCGCCGCCAGTAGTCATAATGCCACCCGAGCCATCGCCGGTGGTGATGATTTCCGTATCTTCGATGATGACCGTTGTGCCATCGCCTTCACCACCATTACGAGCGCCGTTGCCACCGTATGAGAATACGCCGTTGGCACCTGTTGCATTGCTCGTTATCTTGCCGCCTTTTATTGTCGTAGTGCTTCCATCCTTCACAAGCATGGCCGCATTGACACCGTAGAAACTACAATTGTCGCCACCATTTGAACTTCCGGTCTTGATTATCGTAGGTTGCGAAATGGTTGTTGCATCCTTCGTGGATATCAGCAAGGCGCACTCGTCAGCGTTGGTACTCTGGTAAGTCTTGTTGGCCTCTGTTGTGCTAGATGTTATTTGTGTTACGCCTGAATAAGTGATGTCAGCGTTGTGAGAGCCCGGCCTTCCCATACCGTCCGAGCCTTGCTGACCCAACGGTTGCTGGCCACCCAGCAAGAAGTCCCTGACTTTGCGTTGTGAGGCAAATTGCGGTTTTATTTTCAGATAGCCCTCATATTGTTGTTCTGATAGTATCTTTCCGATGGCCTTATCGTACTTTTGTTGTTGTTTGTCGTAGTCGTAGGAGTTCTCCTGTACCATTCCCATACCGCCATGTTGACCGCCGGGCATGCCACCTCCGCGACCGCCAAATCCACCGCCAGGCATACCGCCACCAGGCATTCCACCACCAGGACCACCCATGCTTCCGCCAGGTCTGCCGCTTGGTCGCTCACCCGAAGGCGGACGCTGTCCTTGCGGACGTTGCATCTTCTCGCCGCCTTCACGCTTTTCGCCTTCAATCAGTGTCTTGTACTTCTTGTTCAACTTGGTCACCTTCTTCTGTTGCTTATCGTCCAGCTGGAGCTCTTTCACCATTTGTTCAGTGATTTGCTCGTAGGTTACTTGCTTCATTCTTTTCGGCATGTTCTCTTGTGCGGTCAGAGAACCTGACATCACATACATGCAAAATAGCATCAAAATGGTCTTTCTCATATTCTTTTAATTCAATATTTCTGGTGCAAAAGTACTCATTTTGATAGAATGCCTAAAAAAGAATCAACGAAAGGTATGCTTCTTTCAGCCAAACCTCTTTACTCTTGAACACTTTTGATTAACGGAATTTTCTTTCGAATTTCGGAAACGCTGACGTTCAGGTATTTACGATGCTCTCCTTTCGTTTTAAACACAAAAAAAACGATGATTGCAATTGTTTTTCAATATTTTTGATTATCTTTGCCCTGTCATTGGAGGATGTTCACGTTTTCCGCCATGATGTGCCAGCAGTTTTCAAGAACACAACGCACAACATAATCGAAAAAAATACACAAACAAAATGCAATACTAAAAATGAAACAACGTTTACAACTTTTCGTTCTCTTGCTTTTGAGTCTGGTCAGTGCAAGTGCCCAAGAAGAAGCCATCACGGATACAACATTGATGGGGTATAAGCTTTTCAGTACCATTCCTTACTATCGCGTGAACTATACTTATCAGAGTGTGGAACCTGATGGTATCACACCTGTGACTATGTCGGCTGCTATGGTGTTTCCTGAAGCCGTATTCAAACGCACCCAACCATTTGTCGTCGGCACCGATCAATACGACGCCAGTGGATTGTTGCTGAACAACCATTTCACCATTACAAGAAATTCGGAAGCACCTACGCAGACTAAGAATATGGACGTGGAAGGACCCGTTGCCGTTTTTGGCGCTTCGTGCATCGTCATCAGTCCAGATGGTTATGGCTTTGGCGCTACCGTTGACCGTCCGCAGACTTACCTGATGGCCGATGTCACAGCCCGTCACAATGTCGACGCGGTGAGGGCCGCTCGCCGTCTATTGGAAAAAATGGGCTACACCTATGGCAAATTATTCAACCAGATAGGCTATTCCCAGGGAGGACACTCGGCTATGGCCGTGCAGAGATATCTCGACACCCACGGATATGACGCGGATGCTATCGGCGGCATCGACTACACCTTCTGCGGTGATGGACCTTACGACATTATCTCCATGCTCGATACGCTGATGCTACCTGACGCCCGCTACACTTATCCTTGTGCTATCCCTTTGATTATTCATGGGCAGATAGGTGGCGCCGGACTCAACATCAGTTACAAAGATTGTTTCCGAGAGCCATTCGACCAGAAAGCCATTGAATGGCTTGATGCAAAGACATATTCGTCAACTGCCATCAACGACTCCATCTACAAAGTCGTTGGCGCTAATAGTCTGACGGGCATTCTCGTAGACGACCTTCTTGCGACGGAGAATTTCACTACAACGAACGAAAAGATGCAACCTTTCTACAAGGCGTTGAAGGATAACTCGCTCGTGTCGGGATGGCAACCCAACGATAAAACTCACTTCTACGTCTATCATTCTTCGGAGGACGAGATTGTGCCCTATTTCTGCATGGAGCACCTGACGGATTTCCTGAGCAACGATTGTGGGATAGGGGAGGACCGCCTTGACATTGAAACCTCTGTGGGAGACCATCAGTCTGCGGCGGCTCTCTTTGTTGTCAATAGCATGGTCAAGATATTAGATCAGGAACAACAATATAAGTTGGGTGAATATATCCCCGTTTCAATCCATCAGCTGATTGCTGATACGCCCACCTCGTCGACGAACAGAAAAGGATGGTTCAACCTACAGGGACAACGTCTGCCAAGTCAACCACATACGCCAGGTCTTTATATTCACGACGGAAAGAAAGTCGTGGTGGGTAGATAAACCTTCGAAAAAATAACGGGGATTTGACAATGATGAATACGCTAAGGAAAGCAAGCGGATTCTACTATTGTTTGTAAAGATATTTCCAAAGGATAAGGGTGTCGTCATGTTCCCTTATCCTTTGGATGATTTCTTTTAGATAGCGTTGGATGGAGGTTGCGGAGGAATGGCTGGATTCGGCCAACTCCTCGATAGTCCTTTGTCGGCAACCAATGCCGAAGTGCTGCCTTAGAATCACATTCTCATCGGCATTGAGGATGTTGTTAAGAAGTGAATCGATCTTTTCCCTGACCTCAAAACGAGGCGCACCATAGAGGGAATGATGGTCATAACTATCATCCACAATGCCGTTTTGAGATCCGAAATTCTCCCATTTGTCTTGAATCTGGAAGAAGGAATTCTCTTCGTCAAAAAGTTCCTCGGCGGTATTCAAGAATCAGTCTTATTTGATAATCTTATAATAGTTGGCCTTTCGAGGCTTGGGTTCGTGGCTGCCACCCTCTGCTTCGTAGCCGATGCTTAAGGCGCCGACACCCATCAAGTTCTCCTGAATGCCCATGTCGCGGAGAAGTTGCTGACCTTCTTCAGAGTCGAACATCTCTCTTTCACGATGAATCCAGCAGGTGCCAAGACCAATTTCGTGGGCTGCCAGCATCATGGTCTGAAGAACAATACTTCCGTCATACACCTCATTGCCATAGCCCCTGTCGGTAAGGACAAGAATGATGGTGGGAGCACCATAATAAGGATTGCCTGTCGTGCCCATCACCTCTGCGTTCATCTTTATTAAACGCTCAATGAATTCAGGATTCTGAACGGCAATGATATGCGGATGCTGGGCGCCCATACTCGTGGGCGACCACGTTCCAGCCTCCAAAACTTGGATGAGTTCCTCATCCTTAATCTGTTCATTTCTAAACTTGCGTACGCTACGACGCGTCTTGATACACTCTATGGTATTCATTTTAATCAGAGTTTCAGGGTATATTGATTGGTTATATCTTCACTCTCTATCTCGAAGGAAACTTCCGTTGTTGTTTCCTTCTTCGTGTTTTTGTTTTCGGACATACTTACATTCGCCCGTGCATATTCTTGATTCATACTTGTTGATTTTATTCTCGTACAAAGGTACTAAATTCGTTTCAAAAGACATCATTTGTTCACATCTTTTGTGTTTTTCATCTTCGATGGTCCAATCTTCAGCCTATACCTCTTTTATTACATAGAATATAGAATTCAATTGTTCTTCACTCAATTATAGAAAATACATAGGCCGTATGAGACCTAAATGTCTCACCAGGTCGTAGGACCGTTGAGGGAAAGCTTGGCTGATTAGGCGAGTCTGCCAGATGCATAGCTTCAAAGCAGACGGCTGAACGCCTTGGGTAATAGATACCCTGTTTCCCCTTCGTATTGCCTTTTAGTCCGTTCCCGGTGTAGATGTGCAACACGGGTTCCGTCGTGTAAATAGTCATCCGCACCTTGCGTTCCTCGTCTGTTACGATGGCAGCAGCCTTTCGGTCGTTGCCTTTGGTCTTCAATAGGAAGCTGTGATCATAGCCTTTTGTCACGTTCAATTGTTCGTTGTCGTCATCTATTCTCTCGCCAATTCTTCTTGCCTTTCGGAAGTCGAACGGTGTTCCTTTCACTTTCATCATGTGTCCGTTTGGGTTCTTGTCTTCATCGAATGTCGCGATGCGGTTGCTATTCACCCAAAGCAACTCGTTGGTAATCTTTTCATCCAGTCGTCCACCAATATTAAAGAACGAATGGTTCGTCAAATTTAATACGGTTGGTTTCGTCGTCGTTGCTTCATAAACCAGTTCCAATCCGTTGCGACTACTCACGGTGTATGTCAAATTTACGGTAAGTTCGCCAGGGAAACCGTTCTCGCCATCAGCCGATACATATTGGAGCGTCAGCGTGCTATCAGTTTTGGCAATCAGGTTCCACACCTTGTCGGCAAAGCCTGGGTAGCCACCATGCGAAGTGACACCTTTGCCATTTTCTTGCAAACGATATTCTACACCGTCAAGAGTGAATCGCGCACCCTTTATGCGGCCCACATAGCGTCCCACCGTTGCCCCGTAGTTCTGTTTGAATCTTCGGTAGTCACCCACATTGTCAAAGCCCGTTACACAATCTTTTCCTTCAAACATCAGGCTTACTAAACGTGCCCCATAGTTGGTGATGCAAGCCTCCATACCTATTTTATTTCGGATGATGTAGAGACTGGTGCGTTTCCCATCAATGATGGAGTCGAAGCGCTCAGGGTTGAGTCCCGAGTCTGTTCGTTGTTGTGCTACGCAACTCATGATGCCAGTAATCAACAGAATCAATATCGTTATATTTCTTTTTAGATTAGTCATTTTTCTAAGTTTATTGCTTATATAAGTTTACTTGTTCCTTCATACAGAGTCTATCAAATTGTTCGTTGAATGAGATTCGAATAGATTTCCGCACAAAAGTATAAATAAAAAACGAAATACGTGCATCTATTCATACTTTATTATTGACAATAGATAGGGTTTCTTGGCAGGGTCGGGGAGAATGATGGTCGCGAAAAGATGATGTCGAACAATGAAAAATGTCGGTTTATTGGGTTTTGTATCCGCTTTGTTGAAAAAAATGAGGCAGTATGAAGAAATTTGTGTACATTTGTAACGGATTTTGAAAGGGACTGACGATTTGTTGTCCCCTACATATTTAATATTAAAAGCAAACAAGTTCAATATTATAAAAGAATAACGAAATAAAACTGAGTATGAAAAAGTTGATGACAACCATGTTCGCTCTGCTAATTTGTATGGTGGCAGGTGCACAACAGGCCGACAAACTCTATGAAGAGGGTAAGGCTCTCTATGACGCAAAGAAATATGAGGCCGCGGTGCCCAAGTTGAAGGCCGCTGCCGAGAAAGGCCATAAGAAAGCCCAATACAGACTCGGTTTGTGCTACGACAAAGGTCGTGGTGTGAAAGAGAACGACGTGGTGGCCTTCGGATGGTATCAGAAGGCAGCTGCTCAGAATCATGCCAAAGCGCAATTCCAATTGGGCAAATGCTACAAGAACGGCGAGGGTACAAAGAAAGACATTGCTAAAGCCGTTACCTACTTCACAAAGTCGGCCAATCAAGGCAATGCTGATGCACAATATCAGTTGGCCAAATGCTATTTTAAAGGAAAGGGCGTGAAGGCCGATAGCAAACAAGCAAAGGCTTGGTTGCAAAAAGCGGTGAAGAATGAGAAAGGTGGCGACGAGGTTCGAGCCAAGATGAAAAAAGATGCTGCCGCAGGCGATGAAGACGATATCGCACTGATGAAGCTTTTATAATCCTACTGAAAATGACAAAAGACCACTCACTCCGTTCGGGTGGTCTTTTCTTATGCTCGCAATTGTCGTCAAAGTATTTTATCCAGATCTATGGACAAACCTACGCTGAAGGTCGTTCCTGTTGTAAGCGGAGAATAATAATAATAAGACTTTGGCTTGAAGTTGAAAAGGTTGTCAATGGCCGTGTTGAGATGTACGCCGCGCCAGATGTGGTGTTGAAGCATCAGTTTCCAGATGGTGTAACCCTGATCAACATCTTTATCTCCCGATTGTGGTTTGCCAAGACTACGCCCAGAGAGAGCCGCATCAAGCGCATACTGGCGTGTGAAACGATGATTGTAGCCAATCCGCCAAGTCATGGAATGTGAACGGGGCTGGGAGAATTGTGAAAAGATAACGTTGCCCGTTTCATGCATCCACGAGTAGTTGTACTTTAGCGACAAACCGCAATCCAGCATGCACCCCATGCTGAGATCAATGCCCCATACGTTCACGCCTTCCTCATTCCAATAGAGCGCACCGGGCAAATCCTCGTATGTATAGGCGATGGTTGTGATGCGCTTGTCGAAGATGTTGCAATAGCCCATGAGTGTGGCGCTATAGCTTCCGTCCAGGAATCCTCCTTTTCGGATGCGATGCGTCTTGTCGATGGCGATGTTGAAGTTGTTGCTTTTCTCGGGTTCCAGGTCAGGATTTCCGATAAGCATATACCCCATATTGCCCATGTCGTAGTGCATATACATCTCCTTTAGCGTGGGAGCCCTGAAACCGCTTGCGTAGTTGGCGCGAAGCGTTGCCCAGGGAAATTTATACACGACGGCCAGACGTTCGGTGAACGCCTTCTTGGCAGAAGCAGAGAAATAGTCGTAACGGATGCTACCCACAACGTTCAGTTGCTTGGTGATGTTCCAATCGAATTGTGCGTAGCCGTCGACATTGCTTTGTTGGTGACTGGTATTGTCGAGGAATTGATAGGTGGTGAGATAGTCGTGCATGTAGTCGGCTCCCAGAATTAGGCTATTCTTGCCAAACATCTGGCTGAAAAGCGCGTGCACTACATGTTGCCGATTGCTATAGTCGTGGTCGTGAGTGCGGGTTCCATCGGGCATGTAGTTCGCCTTGTCGTATTGGTCGAACGCGTACGACAACTCGAGATGACGGTCCTGATTCCATTCATAACGACCTTTCAATCCGGCGCTATAGCCATTGAAATGATAGTCGTAGGTGTCTCGTTCGCTAGTGCGGAAGAAGTAGGCACCCCGACCAATGAGTGTGAGTTGGTCGGATGCTCGCCATGTGAGTCGCTCCTTCAGGTTATAGGTCTTCTGTCCAAAGAGGCGGCTTATGTTGGAGTCGTCTTCCAACACAGATTCATCGTAAGGCAACCCTTGCGCCTTCTTCATCAGTTCGATGGCAATCTCTTCTGAAGAATGCGCCTTGGGAAGGTCGATGGGATCGATTTTCGTATGTTGGAAACTCGTTTGCGAATTCCATTTCTTGTTGTTGAACGAGAAGCTGGCACCGTTACGCCATTCGTTGCCAAATGAGTTGAAGCGCGAGTTCACATTAGCTGTCCAAGGTTCCAGATTCTCGCGAGTGATGATGTTGACCACACCTCCGACGGCATTCGATCCGTAGAGCGCCGACGATGCTCCTTTCACAATTTCTATACGTCCTACGTTGTCGAGGTTCAGTCGATTGTAGTCGACGTTGTCCATCGTCTCTCCGGCCATACGCTCTCCGTCTACGAGGAAGAGAACGGCATTGCCCCCGAATCCACTCATGTTGAGCGAAGTCTCCTGAGTCATGGCAAAGCCAAACTCCAATCCCGGAATCTCTTGCGTGAGCATGTCCTGGATGTTGGTTGCGTCAGTTATCCGGATGTCGTGAAGCGTAATCAGACGTGTGACGACGGGCGCGTCCTTCAGGGTCTTCGGCGTATGCGAAGCCGTCACGACGATGGGGTCAAGTACTACTGAGTCTTTGATGGTGTTGTCGGATAGCGTCCTTGCAGATACAGCATTAGCCAGCATGGACAATACCATGCCGGCTAATACCGAACGTGAGCGTTTGCTCGTCAAGAACGCTATCGCCATTTAATTCTTAGTTCCCGTAAATTTTCCGGTAAAGGCAAATGGCATGTTTCCGTACTTCAGCGTATAAGTCACAACGACCGTTTTGTCACTGAATATAGCCGTTAAATCGGTTACGGTATACGACTTCTCGGCGCCGCTGGCATTGGTCACCGTACCGGCGTAGGAAGCGAGTCTTCCGATAATCGTATTGTCGCCCTTTGCCAACGTGATGTTCTCGACGGGAAGTGCGGGAAGCTTCATTGAACCTTCAGCCGTCTCAGGAATAGTCATGTTGACCGAGATGTCGGAAGATTGAGTGAACACGTAGGTGTTGGTGGTGCTTTCGCCTTCTCCCATCACCTCCATGACCTCTTCACCAGTATAGGAACCTGCCACTTGTGCGGCTACGGCTACTTCCGGCTCGTCATCATCACTAGAACAAGAACATACACCAAAGGCAAAGGTCATTGCGGCCAAAGCCATTGTGATAAAACTTTTGAATTTCATAAAAATATAAATTTGATTTAATGATTATTTCTCTGTGCCAAGCTGCTGGGTGGAGTAGTCGTACTCCGAACCGTAGGAGCTATGAGGAATGCTGAATATGGCGACCATGAAGAGTACCGCAAAGCAGACGACCCACTTGTTGTACTTCCACTTCAGCGTGGCTAGCGCAATGATGAAGAAGATGAAGGACAGAAGCGTCTTGTTATCGGTAAGGTCGGTCCCGTAAGGGAAGCCTGTCCACCAAGGACCGAACGCCACATGTTGCACGAGAGGACCCATGATGAAGCCACCGATGAACAACGTACCGACGGTGATTTTCAGCCACTTGGCGTATTTCTTGCGTGTGATGACCAGCAAGAAAGTGTAGACGGCAAACAACATCGCCGCAAACATAAACAATATATGTGGTATGAGGATGCTGGCCGGAACATCGTTGCGGAAACGTATCAGCAACGGTTCGTCGGCCTCGTAGTCCTTTCCTCCGACCGTGATGTAGTATTGAAGTTTTCCGCCAATGGGCTGAAAGGGCAATGCCGCCTGCCACATATCGTCTTTCCATTCGAAATCTACCGTTGTGTATTTGTCCAGAGTGGGGTAGCGACGGAAGTGCATCTGGGCGGTAGTGTTCTTCGGAACACCTTTGAGTTTCACCACTTCGTCTTGCTGAACGCCGCTTCTGGGCAACTTCAGCTTAAAGTTCTCCCCGTTGAGTTCTACGGTCACTTTCTGGGGATGGGTGGGACCCGTCATGCGCTGATAGACGCTCAGCACTATTGTAATGATGACGGCCAAGAGCCAATATATGAACTTTTTCATTCTTTTGCTGGGTTTAGGTGAACCTGAAACACGATGGTTTCCTCGCCTCTAAGGACTTTCACGGGAATGGTGGTTCCGGCTTCGAGTTCCGACAGACGCTTCATGTACTCCTGGATGTCCTTGACGGGCTTGCCATCGATCTCCATAATGATGTCGCCGCTTCTGATACCAGCCGTATGTGCGGGTTTACCTGCCACCACGATGTCGGCGCGAAGACCGGGCTTGTCGCTCGCTCCCATCACGTCGGGCATCAGACCTAGCGTCACCTTGAACTTCGCATGTTGCATCCTGTTGCTTCCCGGCACACTGATATAATCAGGCGTATTGGGCAAGCTTGCCAGTCGGGTAACCAGTTCCTTCGTGAAATCCAAGGTCTGTTGCATACCGTCGTAATTCAACGTTGCGGGTTTGTCGGCAGGAGTGTGATACTCCATGTGGCCGCCCGTCGTGAGGTAGAGCACGGGGATGTCTGCCGCTACGAACGATGCGTGGTCGCTAGGTCCATAGCCGTCGGGCGTGCACGAGACGTGCAAGTTGGTCTGCTTCGCAACGCTCTCTACAATCGCTTTGAACTCGCTACTGGTGCCTGTGCCCGACACACTCATGGCGTTGTCGCGCATACGGCCGACCATATCCAGATTCACATTGGCCACGATGCCCTTGATATCTGTAGGAAGATTCCGACGCAGGGCGTCGTCTTCCTTCATCCATTCCACGAATTTCTTCGAGCCCACAAGTCCTTGTTCCTCAGCACCAAAGAAGGCGATGATGATACTTCTTGGCGAGCGGACTTTCTTGAAATGTCTGGCCAGTTCGAGCACTACGGCATCGCCGCTGGCATTATCGTCGGCACCGGGATGTACGGCCAACGTGTCAGGTTGGCGAGAACCCGAGCCTTTGCCTCCCATGCCCAGATGATCATAGTGCGAACTGACCACGATGTATTCGTTCTTCAGGCGCTTGTCTTTTCCGGGAATGACGGCAATGATGTTATGGGTGGTTATCTTCTTCTCGGTCTTGCCGAAGGTGAAGTCGTGAAAGTATGCCTTTTTCTTCTTACCTTTGACGATGGGCTTGAGTTTCAGGTCGCGAAGCTTGTCCACGATATATTCGGAGGCGAGCGTGTCACCAGCCGAAGCCGGGAACCTGCCGCCTAGTTCTTGCGAAGCCAAGTATTCCACCGACCGCTTCATGTCGTCCTGCCTCTGGGCGTATGCCTGCAGAACGAGGGCGAAGGTCAATGACAATAAAAAATACTTTTTCCACATAAGTTTTATGTCTTTTATACGGGGTGCAAAGTTACAACAATTTTTTCATACTTGCAATCCCCATTTATGTGGATTCTTAGATTTTCAGTATCAGTGCGGATATAATTTCTATAAAAATGTTTTCAAGGGCTTTCGTATCATAACCTTTTGGGGATAAAAGAAGCAACGAGCGTTTTATGTTTAACTATTTTAACTTTAATATCGCCCGAATGTGTTAAAAAAGACCTCCTAAAAACATAAACTTTTTGATGTAAAACTACCCACATATCTACCCCCTTTTTGCTATCTCGGAGATTACACTCGAGAGTTCGGTTCACCAAAACTGGCGCTTTTGATCACCGAAATTGGCGCTTTTGATGACCGAAACCGCCGCTTTTGCTCATCGAAACTGCCGCTTTTGATCCAAAAAATCTAGATTTTTTTGTCCAAAAACCGAGATTTTCAGCTAAAATTTTAGTCGTCTCGTCTGTAACTATTTGGTAATCAGTAACTTAATTCTAATCGCTGAGAATCGCGTATTTTGCCACCATAGAGCTATGAAATGAAAATTTTTAAATTATAATGTTAAAACTACCCACATGAAAAGTAAACAAATGTTATCAGGATAGTCCTCGCTTCGCCTTTGTTCGATATCGGAAAATCTATTTCTTAACTGGTCCGTTTTTGGAATGACTCATCATTATAATAAGGTATCGGCTTGCGTTGCACTACAATTAAAGTCTTGTAAATGTAAGTTTGGAATCATGGTAAATGGATGAATCCTCTATGGTTGAGATTTTATTTGGTGGGTTGGATTTTTATTCTTACCTTTGCATAAGTTATTTATATGCGGGCTGAGAAAAGGAATGGAGTGGGGGGAACTACAATTGGGCGAATGGTTGAAGTTCGGGCTTGTTGGAGAGTCGACTGATAGTTCTGCTCGATGTGAACTTTGCTCCGAATAGCACTCAATGGGTTTCGTCTTCGTTGTGTGTGTTCTTTTGGATATAAAAATAGGTTCAAATATGGAGTTTTTCAAGAATAAAGTAGCTATAGTGACGGGCGGTGCTCAGGGCATTGGCCGATGCATTGCCGATGAGTTCCGCAAGGCTGGGGCAAATGTTTGCGTGATTGATAAGCAACCTGGCGAGCATTTCGTCGGGGATATTGCCGACAAGCTCGTGCTCGAGCGTTTCGCTGATGAGGTCATTAGCAAATATGGCCATGTGGATTTCATCGTCAACAACGCGCTACCCTTGATGAAAGGCATCGATAGCTGCACCTACGAGGAGTTTCAGTATGCGCTCAGCGTGGGCGTTACGGCCCCGTTCTACCTGACAAAACTCTTTGCTCCGCATCTCGCCGAGGGGGCAGCTGTGGTGAACATCTCTTCGTCGCGCGACCGGATGAGTCAGCCACAAACCGAGAGCTACACGGCTGCCAAAGGCGGAATCGCCGCACTCACCCATGCGTTGGCCGTTAGTTTGGCCGGTAAGGCGCGCGTCAATTCCATCTCTCCCGGTTGGATAGACACGAACTATACGGTTTACGAAGGGCCCGATGCCATTCAGCAACCAGCGGGACGAGTGGGCAATCCGATGGACATTGCCAATATGGTGCTTTATCTCTGCTCCGACAAGGCGGGATTCATCACTGGCGAGAATATCTGTATCGATGGCGGTATGACCCGTCAGATGATCTATCATGCCGATAACGGCTGGACACTAGAAACAACGAAAGAACAATGAAGACGGGATTGGTATTGGAAGGCGGCGCCATGCGCGGGTTGTTTTCCGCTGGCATCATGGATGTGCTCATGGAAGAAGGCATCACGTTCGACGGACTCATCGGTGTGTCGGCTGGTGCGGCCTTTGGGTGTAACTACAAGTCGGGACAAGCAGGACGGGCCATTCGCTACAACACCGCTTTCGCTCGCGACAAGCGCTATTGTAGCTGGCGGTCGTTCTTCCTGACGGGCGACCTCTACGGAGCCAAGTTTGCCTATCACGATATGCCCGAACGCTACGACTTATTCGACAACGAAGCCTTCGAGCGTTCGCCGATGGAGTTCTATGTGGTTTGCACCGATGTGATGACGGGAAAGCCCGTCTATCGGAAAATCATGAAGGGCGGACACGATACCTACGACTGGATTCGCGCTTCGGCGAGTATGCCTGTGGTTTCACACATTGTGGAACTCGACGGCTATAAATTGCTCGATGGCGGTATGGCCGATAGCATTCCGTTGAAGTTCTTCCAAAACGAGGGGTTCGGACACAACGTGGTTGTCTTGACGCAAGCGGCAGACTATCGGAAGACTCCCAACCGACTGATGCCCATCATCCGCTTCAGTCTTCGCAAATATCCGGCCATCGTGGACACGATGGAGAGGCGACACCTGATGTATAACGATGAACTCGACTATGTGGCTAGTGAGGAAAAGAAGGGCCACACGCTTGTCATTCGTCCCGACGGACCGTTACCCATTGGTCACGTCAGTCACGACCCCGAGGAGATGAGGCGTGTCTACCAGATTGGTCGCGACAAGGCAACGGCCATGTTAGATGAGATCAAGCGATTCCTGAACATATAATATAGGTGTTGAATGAGTAAGCGAGAACTGAACCTTCGAGAGTTGGGAGGAATCCCCTTTGCCGATGGAACGGGCCGTGTGCCTAGTGGCGTCTATTGGCGAAGTGGCAAGTTCAGCGTTCTCTCGGCCGACGAATGTGTAGCGCTTTGCCGAAGGCTTCATATTGCTTGTGTGATAGATTTGCGGACACCTGTCGAAGTGGCTGAGTTTCCCGACCCATTACCGCCTGAAGTCACTTATTTGCAGATGCCGTTGCTGAACGATTCGGCCGTCGGCATCACTCACGAAACGGGTTCCGATCCGATGACGATTATGCGTAGTCTTCGCAAGCATCCGGAGAAACTTCTGGAGATGATTCCCGACTTCAGTGCACTCTATACCAGCATTGTGACCGACGACTTCAGCAGGGTGCAATTGGATAAAGTTGTGGCGAAGCTAAGGAAAAATGCCGAAAAGGGCCTCCCGACGTTGTTTCATTGCACGGCTGGCAAGGACAGAACGGGCATCGTCAGCATGGCTCTGCTCAAATCCTACGGCGTCGGCGACGAGGAGATTGTCAAGGACTATCTGCGTACAAACCGCAATGCCTTCTGGCCAACGGTGAAGAAATGCGTGGCCGTAGCCTTCCTGACGAAAAGTTGGCGATTGACAAGAACCGTTTACCAATCGTTTATGGCAGATAGGAGGCTGATAGAAACGGCGATAAAGTATTACGAGAAGGGTAAGGTGTAAAGGAGGTTCTGACGTTTCGGGAGTGTCAGGTTTTAAGAAATTTCGCGTTTTAAAGGAGTTTCAGGAGCTCCAGACTTCTCGATATATAGGTTGCTCCTACTACATCATAGATACTTTATATTCCAACTTGGTCATCTAAAATAATTATAGTAATTATATTAATTTCTGTCCAAGATTAAACATAAAGCTCGTATTTGCGCCATAAGATGCGAACATCACTAACGCATTGTCCGTAACTCCTGAAACTCCT
>JAILAI010000276.1 GCA_024681705.1 Prevotella sp. | reverse complement strand
TAAGACATCAATGGGGAGGTCATGGTTATCAACGGCAAAAGCATCGTCGGACGGACGGTGAAGACTGGTCTTGTAGCCGTTCTGCACCAACCATGCATACAGGTCGCGAGCTACACCCCAATGTGAAAGTGCATCGGCACGATTAGCAGTAATATCAACCTCAATGAGCCAATCGCTCTCCAGGTTGTAGTATTCAGCGGCAGGCTGTCCTACAGGAGCATTCTCGGGAAGTACGATGATACCATCATGAGAAGTTCCCACACCGATTTCGTCCTCAGCACAGATCATACCAAGGCTTTCCACACCGCGGAGTTTTGATTTCTTAATCTGGAATTCATTGTCACCGTCGTAAAGCACACAACCCAAATCAGCCACAATCACCTTCTGTCCGGCTGCCACGTTGGGCGCGCCGCAAACAATTTGCTGGGGTTCTCCTTTACCAAGATCGACGGTAGTTACATGGAGATGGTCGCTATTGGGATGTGCGTCGCAAGTAAGCACCTTACCCACATAGAGACCTTTCAGTCCGCCACGAATGCTTTGTACTTCTTCAAGTGCGTCAACTTCGAGTCCCTCCGAGGTCAGCGCGTCGCAAACCTCTTGCGGAGTCAAGTCGAAATCTACATACTCTTTCAACCACTTATATGAAATATTCATTGCAATGTATAATTAAATGTCTGTTTAAACGGCTGCAAAGTTACGAAAAAAAATTCTTCCGCGTGCAAGAATCTTCGAAATAATCACTGTGTTACCTCAGTTTTATACCCCTATACGATGCAATACGTGAGGTTTTTCTTCGTTATTAAGAGGATATGTGCAAGAAAATAGCCATTCTCCTATTATTCATCGTTTGTGTGTTACATACCAACGCACAGACTTTTACCTTGCAGGGTAAGGTGACGGACGATCAGATGAACCCAGTTGAACTCGCTACCGTCAGCGTACTCTCACAGGGGCGTGTGGCTATGACCAATCTAAAGGGTGAATTCGAAATGACCTTGCGCTCCGAGGATTCCGTCGTGGTGAAGTTCTCGATGGTGGGATACAAGACGAAGACACGCGTACTACGAAGGCCACGCGGCAAACAGACACTTCAGATACAACTCTATGACGACAACCAACTAGCTGAAGTGACTGTCACCGAAAAGCAACGCCAGCACACTGGAACCGAGCAACTCGACATCAAGGACGTGAAGCAGACGCCTTCCGTTACGGGTAATGCCGTTGAGGAAATGATCCAGTCGCAAGCCGGTGTGAGCTCGCACTCAGAACTCTCCTCCCAATATAATGTCCGTGGTGGTTCTTTTGACGAGAACTCCGTTTATATAAATAATGTGGAAGTCTATCGTCCCTTCCTTGTACGAAGCGGACAACAGGAAGGCCTATCCATCATCAATCCAGACATGGTGGAGCGCGTGGGATTCTCTACTGGTGGCTTTGAGGCCAAATACGGTGACAAGATGTCATCGGCGCTCGACATCCAGTACAAGAAGCCCAAACGTTTCGAAGCCAGCCTCACCGCCTCTTTGTTGGGAGCCAGCGCTTACGTGGGATTCTCCACGAAAAAGTTGTCTTGGAGCAATGGCGTAAGATACAAGACCAACAAGTACCTGCTCGGGTCTCTTGACACCGATGGTGAATACGAACCTAACTTCTTTGACTACCAGACGTACCTCACTTATGAGCCCAACAAACGGTGGACGCTCAAACTGATGGGAGACATTTCACTCAACCACTACAATTTCACACCCAACAGCCGTGAAACAACCTTCGGAACACTTGTGGACGTCAAATCATTCAAGGTCTATTTCGACGGATGGGAAAAAGACGTGTTCCGTACTTATTTCGGTACGGCCAGCCTCACACGTCATTTTGGTGAAAAGACTCATCTCTCGCTCCTTGCCTCTGCATTCCAGACTAACGAGCAGGAACGCTATGACATTCAGGGACAATATTGGCTCAATCAAACCGAAACTTCGGAAAACCTCGGTGTGGGAACCTATATGGAACACGCACGCAATTACCTGAAGGCACGTGTGGCCAGTTTCAAACTGATGCTTCAGCACAAAGCAAAACGCCACGACATTGAAGCCGGAGTGACCTACAAGATAGAGCACGTGGAAGAGCAACTCAAGGAATATGAGATGCGGGATTCAAGCGGCTATTCCATCCCCCATACGGGCAATGACCTGAAGATGATCTACACGATGGCTGCACGTAATGCACTCGATGCCAACCGCATAGAAGCCTACTTGCAGGATACCTACAAATGGAACAATGCCTCGGAGACCGCTTTCTATACATTAAACTACGGTGTGCGATTCAGCCATTGGAATTACACACGTGAAAGCCTTTGCAGTCCGCGTTTGTCATTAGCCATCGTTCCTGCCTACAACAACGACGTCACTTTCCGATTTGCAACAGGTCTCTACTATCAGGCTCCGTTCTTCAAGGAATTGCGGGACACGACAACCCGCGATGGTGTCACATACGCCACCCTGAATCAGAAAGTGAAGAGCCAACGAAGCATTCATTTCATCATCGGCTACGACCATCGTTTCAAGATGATGGAACGGCCTTTCAAGTTCACGGCTGAAGCCTATTACAAATTGCTCGGCAATCTGGTACCCTATACGGTAAGCAATGTGAAGGTTGTCTACGATGCCTCCCAGCAATGTAGCGGCCACGCTATGGGACTCGACCTCAAGCTTTACGGTGAATTTGTGCCCGGTGCCGATTCATGGCTCACTTTCTCACTGATGAACACGCGGTTGAAAATCAACGGTCAAAGCATACCTCTGCCTACCGACCAGCGTTATGGCGTGAACCTTTTCTTCACAGATTTCTTCCCAGGAAGTACTCGCTGGAAGATGGCCCTCAAAGTCGTATTTGCCGACGGTTTGCCATTCGGTGCTCCTCACCGTTCGCTCAGCGATACACCTTACCGCATGCCCGCCTACAAGCGCGTGGACATTGGCATGAGTTACCGTCTGCTTGACAATCACGACCGCCATAACAAGAAGATGCCCTTTCGCAATATCTGGCTTGGCATAGACGGCCTGAACCTATTTGGCATAAACAACGTGAATTCCTACTATTGGATTACGGATGTTACCAATCAGCAATATGCCGTTCCAAACTATCTCACGGGCCGACAGATCAACGGTAAGGTGATTTTCGAATTCTGATTGAATCCCCCTATCGCGTATCTACAATTTGTGCGGATGATGTGCACAAGTTGTGCAGATGGTGCGCACACTTTGTGCAGATAGGCTGCACAATTTCTGCACTTGGGTAGAGGACTGCAACTCACTAATCAACAAAAGGCACGTTTTAGTTTTGTTTCACACTTAAATAGAAGAAAAGATTTGGTTAAGACACAAAAACTTATTACCTTTGCACCAATATATTTAATTAAATTATACGATTATGAAAATCTCACACATTGAACATCTGGGCATCGCCGTCCAGAGCATTGAGGAGAGCCTGCCGTTCTTTGAGAATGTGCTGGGTCTGAAGTGTTACAACATCGAAGTGGTTGAAGACCAGAAAGTGAAAACCGCCTTCCTGAAGTGCGGTGAAGTGAAGCTTGAACTGCTTGAGCCGACATCGCCTGAAAGCACTATCCAGAAGTGGCTCGATAAGGGCAACCATGGTGTTCATCACGTGGCTTTCTGCATTGAAGACGGCGTAGCCAATGCATTGGCAGAATGTGACGAAAAGGGTATTCGCCTTATTGACAAGGCTCCCCGCAAGGGCGCTGAGCAATTGAACATTGCATTCCTGCATCCCAAATCAACTGTGGGCATTCTGACTGAGCTTTGCGAACACCCCGAATAAACTTATAGTAAAAGAATAAAGGTTAAACAACTAATATAGAAATGTCACAACAATTAGAAAAGATTAAGGAGCTGATCGCCAAGCGCGAACAGGCTCGTCTGGGCGGTGGCGAGAAAGCCATCGAGAAACAACACGCCCGCGGCAAGTACACAGCACGCGAGCGTATCGACATGTTGCTTGACGAAGGCAGTTTCGAAGAGGTAGATATGTTTAAGCTCCACCGTTGCACCAACTTCGGCATGGAAAAGAAACAGTATCTTGGCGACGGCGTGGTAGCCGGTAGCGGTACTGTAGATGGTCGTCTGGTATATGTTTTCGCACAGGACTTCACCGTGAACGCAGGTTCGCTCTCAGAGACTATGAGTGAGAAGAT
>JAILAI010000272.1 GCA_024681705.1 Prevotella sp. | reverse complement strand
ACTCGTCCTGAACGACATGGATTATGAACATGACCATGAGGCCATCAGGACGCAGGGGATCGGAAATGGCTATACCACAACACCATTAAAGAATATTAACTAAAATTGTTTGCAGAAAATCATAGGAAGCGGGGCTTTCCTTTGAGATTTCTTTTGTCAGGGGTTCCGCTCCGCTACACCACCTGCCTATGTTCTTACCAGCCCTTCGGGCTTCTTATAGTTCATAGTGCATAGTGCATAGTGCATAGTGCTATTTAGGCTATCTGACTATTTGGCTATTTAGGTTATCGGGGGTAGTGCAATTTTAAACCCCGAAGGGGTGATAAGAGCACAGGCAGGGGTGCAACCCCTGCTAACAACGTCCCCAACAACGATAGCTCCGAAGGAGCGACAGAATACGAATGCACCCATTTTAAAATCTGTCGCCCCTTCGGGGCTGATGCTATTAGCTGTTCGTTAGCAGGGGTTCCGCTTCGCTCCACCACCTGCCTGTGGTCTGCCAGCCCTTCGGGCTTCTTATAGTGCATAGTTCATAGTCTTCTTTTAGTGCATAGTGCTACTTTAGTTCATAATTCATAGTTTTGACCCGTCGGACTCTTCACTCTTCACTCTCCACTTAAATTACATTCTTTTTGCATCCTTAACAATTATTAGCCGTTTTCACCCCCTTGAAAATTTGGTGACAAGGTCTGATTTGTTGTACCTTTGCACTTGAAAGGAGAAGAAACGTGGAAGCTCGTGAGAATGCGGGAACCAAGGGCCCGGGGACGGCACGACACGATGCTCAGCGATGATAAAACAGGCCTGATCAGCGCAACGCGGAAACTCCTTCAGAACAGAATTTATTAACCGTTAAAATCTTTGAAAGGAAAAACACAATGGTAGAATCTTACAAATTGGCACAGAACGCCATCGCCAACTCCGAGACCAATGGCGAAAGTGGCACGCTCACCCAGCCATCATCGGCATCGTGCCAGCAGGTGCACCTCCCTTTCGGAAGGAATAGAACCTGAAGAAATCCGAATGAGGAAACGAGGCGAAATGGCTGGAGAGAAACAAAATAGTGTTTTTTTGAGGCTTTTAGTCTTTCATGTTGGATTTTTTATATAAATTTGCAACTGAAAACATACACATTGCCCGAACAAATGCGCCGATGGAGCATGCGGAAGTGGGCACAAAAGGTGAAACAAAAAGAATAAAGCGATATGCAAAACGGATTCATCACTGTTGCCGCCGCCATTCCACAAGTGAAAGTGGCCGATTGCAACTTCAACATTCAGCAGATTGAGAGCATGATAGCGCAGGCAGAAGGGCGCGGAGTAGAGGTCATCGTGTTCCCCGAGTTGTCGATAACGGGCTACTCGTGTCAGGACCTGTTCCACCAGCAGGCATTGCTCGAGAAGACGGAACAATCGCTCCTGATGCTCCTCGACTTCACCCGTCAGCTCGACATCATCAGCATCGTGGGAGCGCCCGTTGTGGCCGGCGACCTGTTGCTCAATTGCGCCGTCGCCATCCAGAAGGGAGAGATTCTGGCCATCGTCCCCAAGACCTATCTGCCCAACTATAGCGAATTCTACGAGAAAAGATGGTTCGCATCGTCGCAAGACCTGCACGACACCGAGATATGGCTGGCTGGTCAGCGCATCACGGTATCAGCCGAACCTCAGCTCATTCGCACCTGCGACGGCGTGATGATAGGCATGGAGATATGCGAGGACGTGTGGGCCCCCACCCCACCCAGCAACCGTCTGGCGCTGGCTGGTGCCGATCTCATCTTCAACCTCTCGGCCAGCGACGAGCTCATCGGCAAGCACGAGTACCTGAAGAGTCTGCTCTGCCAGCAGAGTGCGCGCACCATCACGGGCTACATCTATAGCGGATGCGGATTTGGCGAGAGCACTCAGGATGTGGTGTATGGCGGAAATGCCATCATCATCGAGAACGGAAAGATGCTGGAAGAGGCTGAGCGATTCTCCATCAAGCCGCAACTCATGATTACGCAAATCGACGTAGAGCGCCTACGCGTGGAGCGCCGAACCAACAGCACCTACGTGAACGCCCAGCGCCACCAGCATGCACACATCGTCGACGCACACTCGTATCAGCCGCACGACTTTGAGCTGCTTCGCAACATCGACCCACACCCGTTCATCCCAAGTGGCGACGACATGAAGCAGAGTTGCGAGGAGATACTCAGCATCCAGGTGATGGGATTGGCCAAGCGCCTGGTACACACCAACAGCCAGCGAGCCATCATCGGCATCAGCGGAGGACTGGATAGCACGCTTGCACTGCTGGTTTGCGTCATGACATTCGACAAGCTGGGCATCTCGAGAAAGGGCATCGTGGGGGTCACCATGCCGGGATTCGGAACCACCGACCGCACCTACAACAACGCCATCGCCCTGATGAAGCATCTCGGCATCACGACGATGGAAATCAGCATCGCCAAAGCCGTCACCCAGCACTTCGCTGACATCGGGCACGATGCGGCCATACACGATGTGACCTACGAGAACTCGCAAGCTCGCGAACGCACGCAGATACTCATGGACCTGACCAACCAGCTGGGCGGACTTGTGGTCGGTACGGGCGACCTCTCGGAACTGGCTTTGGGATGGGCCACCTACAACGGCGACCACATGTCGATGTACGGCGTGAATGCAAGCGTTCCAAAGACGCTCATCCAGTATCTGGTGAGATATGTTGCTCGTGAGATGGAAGGCAAAGACGAGAAGGAGGCAGCCCGCGTTCTGCTCGACATCGTCGACACGCCCATCAGTCCGGAGCTGACGCCTGCCGACGAACAGGGAAACATCAAGCAGAAGACCGAAGACCTCGTGGGTCCTTACGAGCTTCACGACTTCTTCCTCTACTACTTCCTGCGATTTGGCTTCTCGCCGAAGAAGATTTTCCTGCTGGCCCAGAATGCCTTTGCCGGCAAATACGAAGACGAGATCATCAAGAAATGGCTCATCACGTTCATCCGCCGATTCTTCTCTCAGCAGTTCAAGCGCTCGTGTCTTCCCGACGGACCGAAAGTGGGTAGCGTGAGTCTCTCGCCTCGCGGCGACTGGCGCATGCCGTCGGATGCCTCTAGTGCGCTTTGGATGAAAGAGGCCGAGTCGCTCTGAGACAACAACGAGCATGGGGGCGCGGGGAAATCAGATTCTTCGGCCCTTATATAATAAAAAAGGTGTTTGCGCGTTATTAGAATATGAACAAATTGCAATACCTCATAGGGTTGATAGCCGCATTGGCCTTCGTCCTGACAGGATGTTCCGACGACGACTCCTTCTCGATGTCCAAAGGAAACTTGCTGACGTTTTCGAAAGACACCGTCAAACTCGATACGGTCTTCTCGACGGTGCCCACACCAACGAAAGACTTCTGGGTATACAACAACTCGGGCGACGGCATCCGGCTGACGAGCGTACGGCTGGCAAAAGGCAACCAGACGGGCTATCGCGTGAACGTCGACGGGACCTACCTGAGCGAAGTGTCGGGCTTCAAGGTGCAACATCTTGAATTGAGAAAGAACGACAGCATCCGCATCTTTGTGGAACTCACGTCGCCCACCAACGGACAGATAGAGCCACAACTGCTGGAGGACGAGCTGATATTCACGCTCGAAAGCGGCGTAGAACAACAGGTGAAGCTCAACGCGTGGACGTGGGATGCAGAGCTCATCAAGAACCTCCGCGTGACCGACGACAAGGTGTTATCGTCTGAAAAGCCCATCGTCGTCTACGGCAACATCGTTGTAGATAGTGCGGCCACACTTCGCATCCCAGCCGGACAAACGGTCTATTTCCACGCGGGAGCAGGCATCGACGTCTACGGGAAGCTGCTATGCGAGGGAACCGAAGAGGCTAACGTGACGCTTCGCGGCGACCGCATCGACCATATGTTCGACTACCTTCCCTACGACTACGTGAGCGGACAATGGAACGGCATCCGCCTACACGAGTCTTCAACGGAGAACGTCATCGACTTCACCGACATTCATAGCACCTTTAACGGCATCGTGTGCGATTCCACAAGTTCGGAAAAGCAGAAGCTGCTCCTCTCCAATAGCATCATCCACAATTGTCAGGGGACGGGTCTGGCCATCAACAATTGCAATGTGCAGGTCACGAATTGCCAGATTACCAATACGCTCGGCTCGTGCGTCGACCTGATTGGCGGCAACCTGCTGCTCTCGCATTGCACCATCGCCCAGTTCTATCCCTTCGACTCGAACAGAGGACCCGCCCTGCAATTCACCAACGGACTCGACAAACCGATGACGTTGGCTTGCGTGAACAGCCTCATCACGGGCTATGCCGAAGACGTCATCATGGGAAACCAAAGCGATAGTACGGCGACGTTCGACTATCTCTTCGTGTCGTCCATCCTACGAACACCCGAGGTGACGGACACCTTGAGGTTCCAGGACATTCTCTGGGAGAACCCAGAAGACACGCTGACCACAGGCGAGAAACACTTCAAACTTGTGGACATCGACAAGCAATACTACGATTTCCATCTGGACAGTCTTTCTACGGCCGTCGGAAGAGCCAATCCGCTCTACGCCTTGCCCAAGGACCGCGATGGAAAAGTGCGCGACGAAAAACCCGACGTTGGATGCTATGAGTTCTGAAAAGAACGCACCAGCTAGGGGTCACGAACATATCATCTTCAAGAAAAATCTACAACTTATCTTTACGAACTCCAAACCTACATCACCATGAAAGAAATAGAATTAAACTCAAAAGTGAAGTTCTACCCGTTTGAGGAGCTCACCCCCGAGGAACAGGCTCTCGTCGAAAAGGCCAAGAAGGCCACCGAGAACAGCTATGCCCCCTACTCTCACTTCCACGTGGGAGCGGCGGTAAGGCTAAACGATGGGACGGAGTTTATCGGATGCAATCAGGAGAATGCGTCGTTCCCCGTTACCGTTTGCGGCGAGCGGACGGCCATCTTCGCCGCACAAGCCCATCGGCCAGACATGCCCATCAAGCAATTAGCCATAGCCGCACAAACCGAAAATGGATTCACCGAGAACCCCGTGAGCCCTTGTGGCGTTTGCCGTCAGGCCATTCTCGAAACCGAAGAGCGCTTTGGCCAACCGGTCAAAATCTACCTCTACGGCGCGAGTGGTGTCTATGTGATTGATAGCATCCGCCAGTTGTTGCCGCTATGCTTCGTCGATGCCGACATGCATTGATGCGAGGATTTCCGAAAAGAAAATAGTATATTATCGAACGACATGAAGAAACTTGTCGTTACGATATGAAAAAAGTTGTCGTTACTTATCGAACGATATAAGAAAGCTTGTCGTTACGATATGAAAGTTTGTCGTCATTTATCGAACGACATGCAACACCAATTGTTTTCGCTCACCGTCTGATCGAGTGTGAGGCCCAATTCGCCCGCATGTTCGGCAATGCTGATGCCATCTTCAACGTAGAAGCCGCTAAGCAATAATTTGGCGCCATTGGCCATCACTTCGGCAAAGCTCTTCATGTCGGCCAGAAGGATATTGCGGTTGATGTTGGCCACAACGACGTCGAACAATCCGTTGATGTGCGAAAGCACGTTCGCATCGCCATGAAGCACTTCCATCTTGTCGGCTACCTCATTGAGCTGAGCATTGTGCAAGCTGTTCTCCACACTCCATTCGTCGATATCGTAACCCACCACCTGATGGGCTCCGCATTTGGCGGCCACAATCGAGAGAATGCCCGTTCCACAACCGCAATCGAGCACTCGTTTCCCTTCAAGTTCGATGGACAAAAGTTGCGAAACCATCATGCGGGTCGTCTCATGATTGCCCGTTCCGAAAGCCTGACGAGCTTCGATGACGACGTCGAGAGGCATCTGCGGTCCCACATAAGGCTTAATCCTATCGTGCACCACACATTTGCCGTCTACGATGATAGGCTCGAAACCGCTATTCTCCCAATCCTCGTTCCAGTTTCGGTTCTCCGCCTTTGTCGTCTCGCACTTCACCTTCACGTCCTCCATCGGGAAAGCACTCATCGACATCTCCAGCATGTCGCGATCGAACAATTCCATCTGAACATAGCCCTCCAAACCGCTCTCCGTCTCCTCGAACGATTCGAAACCAGCCTCACCAGCCAATGCCGCAACCACATCGCGAGCGGTCTGCATCAGCATCTCGTCTTCGAGTCTACGCCCGTCCGAAGCCGTTATAACAAACTGAGTTTTGTAATATTTCATGGCGAAATTGTTAAAAATACGATGCAAAGTTATAAAAAATAGGGAAAAACCTACCCATCATTAGGGAAATTCCTTAAATTTGCACTTAAATATATACTAATTTTGCATCGTGAACCTTTAGGAAGGTCTAAATATAAGAAATAAAACATTAATAATTTTTGGAAATGAAAAAACTGTTACTATTGTTAGTCCTCTTGGGAGCCATGCCATTCGAAATGATGGCGCAGGACGATCTGTACTTCACCCCAAAGAAGAATGAAGCACAGACAATAGGCTCCAGTGTTGTCACCGACGAGCGGCCTGCCTATCATTCGGGAAGCCAGCGCAGTGTTGATGAATACAACAGGCGCGGAGCATATAGCAGCTATTACCAAAAGATAGGAACCGACTCACTGGGCAATGACATCATTGAGTTCCACACAAGTGCATCGGACGCCATCGACACGTTGTCTATCTACCCTGACTCCGACGTCAGCTACGACAACGACAACGACTACACCTACAGCCGTCGGCTGACTCGTTTCGATGACTATTACTGGGATCCCATGTACTATCATCGCTTCGGCTATCGTCCTTACTGGGCATACAGATGGGGATGGTACGACCCTTGGTTCGACATCTACGACCCCTGGTACTACGGATGGTACGACCCATGGAGCTATAACTACTACGGATGGGGCTACGGATATCCCTACCACTATTGGTACGACCCATGGTACACTGGCTACTACGGCTACTACAACTACTATCCGGTTTACTCGGGTGTTCGCGGAAGCCGCTACATAGCTGGCACCACGAATCACGGTTCTCTCGGACGCCTCAACGGACATACCGCTTCGGCTGGACGTAAGGGCAACTTCGGAGGCTATCGTGGCAACGGTCAGACGACACGCTCGTACAACAATGCCGAGAGTCGCAGAAGCACTTCGGGCAACTTCGGAGGCTATCGTGGTAGCTCGTCGAGCAGCTCTGGAACCTACTCTTCTCCCACACGTAGCTCGTCGGGCTCGTATAACGGAGGCGGAGGAAGCTTCGGCGGTTCGCGTAGTAGCGGCGGAGGCGGAGGAAGCTTCGGAGGCTCACGTAGCAGCGGCGGTAGTAGCGGCGGAGGCGGCGGAGGCGGCTCACGCGGCGGAGGCGGAAGCTTCGGAGGTCGTCGCTAAGCGCAGACACCATTCATTACTTACAACATATACCTTATTTATTAATATTGGTTTTACAGCTTAAACTTTAGATTTATGAACAAGAAACATATCCTTATGTCGGCCTTCCTGCTGACAACCATCACACTGAACGCACAGGAGACCTACGACAATGCCACCATTGCCACCGAGGACCTGAATGGAACAGCTCGCTATGTTGGTATGGGTGGTGCGATGGAAGCACTGGGTGCAGACATCTCTACCATGTCGAGCAACCCTGCCGGCATCGGTCTGATGCGCCACTCTACGGCTGGTTTCTCCGTCAGTGTCAATAGCCAGCAGGATGCTGAGAACTTCGACATTGCCAAGAAGACCAAGATGTCGTTCGACCAGGTGGGCTTCGTCTATGCCCATCCGTCGGGACGTAACTCCTATCTCAACATCGGCTTCAACTACCGCAAGTCGCGCAACTTCAGCAACATTCTTCGTGCTGCCAGCAAGATGAACGGTGCTTCGCTCAACAAGCTCTCGTACGCGAAAGGATGGGAGGGAGTGTTCGAACCCGACATGAGCACCGACAACGAGGTCATCGGATACAACGGCGGTGGCGACGACGCGTCCTACGCCTTCACCCAGCTCGACTACCTGCTCTACAACGCCATCCTCCACGAGGAAGACGCTCAGGGCGACTACTATCTCTACAACGACGCATCGGAATTCTCGATGGATCGCGGCACAAAGGGATATATCGGTGAGTACGACTTCAACATCAGCGGCAACATCCACGACCGCGTGTACCTGGGTCTGACCATTGGCGTGAAGGACGTGAACTATCGCCACTATGGTCTCTACACCGAGAAGCTCATCGACCTCAATGGTGCATCCGTAGGTCCGGTATCGATTGGCGATGACCGCCGCATCGACGGACAAGGTTTCGACATCAAGGCAGGCGTCATCTTCCGCCCTGTTGAGGAATCGCCCTTCCGCATCGGCCTCTATGTCAACACGCCCACTTGGTACGACCTGACCACCGACAACTACACGACGCTCGAGAATGGCTCCTCGGTGGGTCTCTACGACTCAGGCAAGAGCGAGGAAATCTACGACTTCAAGATGTATACCCCATGGAAGTTCGGTGTCTCGCTCGGCCACACCGTAGGCTCAACGCTGGCCCTGGGTGCCACCTACGAGTTCTGCGACTATAGCGCTATCGACACCCGAGTCATCACGGGCTCTTCCTACGACTGGTATTACGACAGCTATGTCGACGATTCCGAACACGACCACCTGATGAACGACCACACGGGTCGCACGCTCAAGGGCGTCTCCACCATCAAGGTCGGTGCCGAATATCGTCCTGCCGACAACATCTACGTGCGTGCCGGCTACAACTACCTGACTCCGATGTACAAGCTGGAAGGCTTCAAGGACGGCACCCTCATCAGCCCGGGTTCCTACTACGCCTCTACGGCCGACTACACCAACTGGAAGGCCACCAACCGCTTCACCTGCGGTCTGGGCTACAACATCGGCAAGCTTTCGCTCGACGCCGCCTATCAGTATAGCACCCAGAACGGTGAGTTCTCGCCCTTCATGAGCTACACGGCACCTGCCGGAGCCAGCGAAATCACCGACAACCTGGCACCTTGTGTAGAGGTCAGCAACAAGCGTCACCAGTTCCTTGTCTCGATGACCTACCACTTCTAGGATTCAGTATCAGAACACAACATTTTCCATACGTCCGGATGCCCGCTCCCATGAACGGGCATCTTTTTTTTCGTCGCCTTAAACCTTTGCGCCAAGAACGAGTCAAAAGCCACAAACGGTGCTGAAGAGAACAGAAAAAACGACTTCTGAGCAATATCATAATAAAAAAGCGAAGAAAAATTCTTGTTTCTCAACAAAAACCCTTAATTTTGCATTTTGATAATAACAAGAAAGCCATGAGACAACTGAAAATCACCCGATCTATCACCAACAGAGAGAGTGCCTCTCTGGACAAATACCTACAGGAAATTGGTCACGAAGAGCTTCTTTCACCCGAGCAGGAAGTGGAATTGGCACAACGAATCCGCAAAGGCGACCGCGAAGCATTAGAGAAACTGACCAAAGCCAACCTGAGGTTTGTGGTTTCCGTTGCCAAGCAATATCAGAATCAGGGTCTGTCCTTGCCCGACCTCATCAACGAGGGCAATGTGGGACTCATCAAGGCAGCCGAGAAATTCGACGAGACACGTGGCTTCAAGTTCATCAGCTATGCCGTGTGGTGGATTCGCCAAAGCATCCTCCAGGCCATCGCAGAGCAGAGCCGCTTCGTGCGCCTGCCGCTCAACCAGGTGGGAAGCGTGAACAAAATCAACCGCGTAGCCAACAAGTTCGAGCAGGAACACGAGCGCCGACCCAGCGTTCAGGAACTGGCCGAGAAGGTGGACATTCCGCAAGAGAAAATCGAGGACGCCATCAAGGTGAACGGACGTCATGTGAGCATCGACGCACCCTTCTCTGAAGGCGACGAGAACACGCTCCTCGACATGCTCGTGAACAACGACTCACCCATGGCCGACAACACGCTGGTCATAGAGAGCCTGCGCAACGAAATCAACCGCGCACTGAGTACCCTCAACGAGCGCGAGAGAATGATCATCGAGGCCTTCTTCGGCATCAACCAGCCCGAGATGACCCTTGAGGAAATTGGCGAGAAGTTCGGACTTACCAGAGAACGCGTCAGACAAATCAAGGAGAAAGCCATCAGAAGACTCAGGCACGGCACGAAGAACAAGTTGCTGAAAACCTACCTCGGACAATAGGAGTAGGCAGACAGCTACGGAAGTGCCGCACCAACGATTCACCCTGCACTCTTCTACGAGCAGGCATCGCCGGCAAAGCGGCCTTTCCGCAACGAAAAAAGATAAATAAGATTAGAAAAAGTGAGAAAAATTTTGGTTTTTATCCTCACGGGCATGCTGACCTTTGCCGCTGCCAGTGAGGCTTTTGCGCAGAAACAGAAGGTGGTCCCCAAGGCCTACGCCTTCGGTTTCTCGGCTTCTTTCAACGACTCTATCGTGTACTTCACCGAAATCCAGGAGATAGATAGCGTGTGGGTGGATACGAAGAACGAGTTCCTGCTCTCGCGCAACAACTACAGCTACCAGCTTCGCGACTTCCTCGCCAACAAGAAACACGAAGAAGACCGCACCTGCGTCATCATCTACGCCTTCAAGCGCAAGGACATCGAGAAGAAATACGTCAAGATGAAGCAGCGCTACACCAAGAAGGGCGACTTCGAGGTGAGATACCTCACGCTGAACGACTTCAGGTTCGAACGCATCGACGTGGAGCCCACCGAGATCGTAGACGAGCCCAAGCCCGAGAAAAAGCCGAAAGAGAAGAAGAAGAAACCCTCAGCACCGCCCAAGAAGTAATCAGCGTGGAGGCAGAGTGTTGAGTGCTTACGACTTCAAAAGGCGAGAAATATTTTTGACGATGGTTTCACACACTCCCGACCTCATGCTAAAAAAATAGGAACAAAAATTATCATGGACATAAACGAATTCAGGATTGCAGAGTTGAACGTGCGACTCATTTTCGAGGAGTCACGCTACAACAGCATGCGACTCCTACCCTCTTTCGAGCCCTTCAGATGCAATCATGAAAAGAATGCCCCTTTGTTCTTCCAGCTCACCATCGACGACAAGCTGAAGCCCCGCCCAAAAGCCGAGCGCGAGCGAATCGGGAAGTTCGACACAGGTAATGGCGACACCATCGTCGACCAGCTGCCCGACGGCGGATACCAGTATATCATCAAGGACATCAACGGCGGAGAGTGCTGCCTGCTCATCACCAACAAGGACTTCAGCAACTGCCAGTGCGCCCTCAACGGCCACTACAACATGCGCAGCTTCGGCCTGAACAACGCGCTGATGCTCATCTTCGCCTTCGCCGGAAGCATCGAGCAGACGCTCCTCATACACGCATCGCTGGTCAGATGCAAGGGATACGGCTACGCCTTCATCGCCAAGAGCGGAACCGGCAAGAGCACGCAGGTGAGCATGTGGCTCAGGAACATACCCGAATGCGACCTGATGAACGACGACAACCCCATCATCAGAATCAAGGACGACGGAGTGTTCATCTACGGAAGCCCCTGGAGCGGAAAGACGCCTTGCTACCGACAAGTGAAGGCACCCCTCGGAGCCATCACACGCATCGACAGGGCACCCGCCAACAGCGTCGAGAAACTCGAATCGGTAGAGGCCTTCGCATCGCTCCTGCCCGCATGCTCGTCCATGAAGTGGGACAAGGACATCTTCAACGCCATCTGCAACAACGTGAGCCAACTGGTCGAAACCACTGGCATCTACACGCTACATTGCCTGCCAAACGCAGAGGCCGCATGGGTGTGTCACGATGCCATCGCCATCGAGAAATGACTACGGCCCCAAACAAACCCAACGAACCATGAAAGAAGTTCAATTCGCAAACGCCATACTCATCCCCGAAATCATCAAGCTCATCGACGAAGGCCACACCGTGACGCTACGCCTGAAGGGCTTCAGCATGAGACCGTTCCTCGAAGACGGAAGAGACAAGGCACTGCTCACCAAGCCCGAGAACCCGAAGGTAGGCGACCCCGTGCTGGCAGAGATTGCACCACTCCACTTCGTACTCCATCGCATCGTCGACATCAAGGGCGACAAGGTGACGCTCCTCGGCGACGGCAACCTCAGGGAAGAGCATTGCACCCTAGCCGACATCAAGGGCGCCGTCATCGGATTCTACCGCAAGGGAAGAGACACGCTGGACCGCACCGACGGCAAGAAGTGGAAGACCTACTCATGGTTCTGGACCCGCCTGCGCCCCATGCGCCGCTACCTGCTCGCATTCTACCGAAGGATTTGGCTCAAGCTGTTCGGTCCCATTTGACATTGAAAACAAAACATAAATTCAGATATGAAAGCAAAAAAAGGATTTAATCTCAGAACTGTTTGCGGTGAGTTTATCATCGTTGCTGAAGGAAAGGAGAACATCGACTTCAGCAATATCATCAGTATGAACGAGACGTCGGCCTATCTATGGAAGAAAGTCCAGCAGATGGAGAGTTTCACCGTTGAGGACATGGCCGAGCTGCTGACCGAGGAATACGAGGTCGAGAAGCCGACGGCACTCAAGGACGCCGAGACGCTGGCCGCCCAATGGAATGAGGCTGGCATCATCGAGCCGTAACGCGCACCAAGAGGGTGAGGTGGGCTGAATTTTCAGCCGAGCATTCGCCTATCCGTTCTTGTCTTTTAGTTGTATCACCGTCAGGGGTTGTTACCCCTTCGGGGTTCTTCCCTGCTCAAAGTCCCATG
>JAILAI010000263.1 GCA_024681705.1 Prevotella sp. | reverse complement strand
AACTGTCCGTTGATGATGAGGCGGTTGTTGAGCAATCGTCCGGAGAGCAATCCTTCGTATTCGGCATTGTTGAAGCCCTCGTCGCCGGTGGAGATGTTGGCGCCGAAGTTCCAGTTGGAGTTGTTGACCAGCGAGCTGAGCACGGTGTTGATCTGCTGGCTGATGGTGCCGCTGAGCAGACTCTGCATGGCCAGCGACGTCTGACTTTGTGTGGCCTGCTGGTCGGCGTTGTTCACTCCCTGATTGTAGAATCGGCCGATGGAGAGCAGGTAGATGACCTGCTGGTTCATTTCCTCCTCGCTGTTGATGAGCTGGCGCACCATCTGCTTGGCATCGGCGTTGACGGTCGGGAGGTCGAGGTCGAACTCCACCTGTGGCGAAAGGGGCGTGCCGGTGATGTTCATCAGGCAGTCAACACGCACGTTGTTCGACGTGAACGAGCGTCCCATCTGCAGGTCGGAGAGTGACACGCCGTTGACGGTGTAGACAGCTGGAAGGTTGAGCGTAGCGTCGTAGGCGTTGCCTCCAAACACGATGGTGCCACCCGTCTGGAACTGGAAGTCGCGCTTCATAACGTTCTGTATGGTGAGCTTGTAGACGCCGTGATCTACGAGATAGGTGCCGAACATGTCGAAGCTGCCCTTGTTGTAGTAGGACGCGCGTATGGTGCCGGAGCCATTGAGCGCGATGTAGTCGCCGCTGGCCTTGTCCATGAGGACACGCAGGGTGAAGTCGGGCGTGGCGTTGATGAGGAAGTTGATGAAGAGGTCGCTGGGTGCGTTCTCTTGCTTGGGCTTCTCGGGCGCGGGATGTGACGGTTGCGCTGTCGGTGCATTATTGTCTGGCGAGAGCGTCGGCGAAAAAGCTACCGGAGTGGGCGAGAGCTGCGTTGTAGGCGCAACGGTCAGAGGCGGCTGCGACTCTCTCCAGGTGATGAATCGCTGGTCGGTGATGGCGTCGGGACTCGTGGCGTTGTATTCGATGAATGAGCCACGATTGGGAACGGCATTGATGTCGAAGTCGATGCGTCCGCTGCGCCCCCGGATGTTGCATGTGCCAGTGGCGAACACCTTTCCGAAGAACGTGTTCTCGCCGTAGGCAGGTATGTCGTAGCTGAGCAGGTTGCGGGCACTGACGCCGATGTCGTAGGTGAGTCGGCGCAGGTGGTCGTGATGGAGCACTCCCTCGACGATACCCATGCTGCCGTAGACGTCGCGCACGGTGTCGTTGTGCAGCACAATCTCGTTGATGCCCAAGCGGATGGTGTCGTTACGAAGCGCATAGTGAGTGCCCAGGGGGGTGATGTCGAGTTCGCCGTCGGCCACGACAAGGCCCGTCAGATTCAGGTTCTTCAGACTGCCGTGAAGCCTCACCGCACCTCGTCCGCGAGCTTCGACATTGTCCATGAACGAGCCGCAGAAACTCTCGAGGAACTCCAGTCGGGTGCCGCGAGCCTGGATGTCGAGGTCGATGTCGTTGCGGGCAGGCGAGACGTTGCCCTTGATGAGCGTCTGCGCATTCTCGTCGTCGGCATGAGCGTCGATGTCAATCTGCTTCTCCGTCTTGTTGTAAGAGGCTTCGGCGAAGAGCGTACCCATGCGACCGTCTTGGAACCTGAAGTCGTCGACACGCAGCGAAGCCTTTGCGTCGGGACTTCCGAAGAGCGTCTTCACAACGGCCTTTCCAGAGGCGTAGCCCTTGAACGAGACGCTCGTGAAGTTGACCATATCGAGGATGTATTGCACGTTGACATTGCTGAGGTCGGCAACGAGCGAGTCGAGCGGATTGTTGGAAGCACGCCCGGAGATGATGATGTGCTGGTCGTCGTGTTCGATGGCGAAGTAGTCGACGAGCAGGTTGTTGGAGCCGTAGATGATGTCGGCAGGTTGAACGCGCCAGATGGTGTCGTTGACGAAGACGTCGGAGTTGTGTACGCGTACGTGCGCCATCGGTTCACCCCTCTCGTTGTTGAAGAACTCGGTGGTGCTGTTCAGCGTTCCAAGGATGGGTCGAAGGCCGTTGTTGTCTAACTGCAGGCTGCTGTAGAGATGGTTGTCGGAAGCATTGGCCGTCAGCGAGAGCTCGAGCGGTCTGCCGCTTTCCATTTCCTTCCTGAGATGTCCCTCGGCCGTCAGTTCGCCGTCGGAAGACGTGTCGATGAGCACCGAAGTGTTGGCGTAGTCGCTGCCGTTGAACGACCATCTGGGCGCCTTCAGGTTGAGCTTGAGCGCCTCGTTCCTGTCGTCGACGAAACCAGAAAGCTGGAGTGGGGAAGCGAGGTTCAGGTCGATGCCGAGAAGCGCTTGCAGCCATCGGGAATCCTGAATGTCGGCATTGATGGCGAAGGAGTTGCCCGGAGCATTCTTGACGCTCTTCAATCCCGGGATGTTGGGAATCTTCTCGGTGATGAGGTGCGTCAGGCTCTGCAAGATGGTAGAATACCTATAGCGGCCCTCCATGTCGATGTTGCCAAAGTCGCTGCTGATGTGCAGTTGCTGGTTTCGCGAAGAGTTCTGTGCCTCGAGCAACAGCGACGAGAGGTGATAGTCGGTGGGCGTCGGTTCGGTTTTCGTGATATGGAAGTCGTTGATGGCCAATGTGCCGTTCATCGTCTCGAGCGAAGGTCCTGCAATGTCGGCGGTGATGTCGGCGTCGAAGACCGAATTGCCAAAGGCATCAGAAAGATGCAGCGCCTGCGGAGAGAAGTGGCGCACGGAAGCTGTGGCCTGAACCTGCGGGTGCTGTTGGTCGAAGACGATGTTTCCCGACAGCTGCAGCTGTCCGTTTTCATCGTCCATATCCACCGTACCGTCGAACGACTTCCCTTGCAGGGTTCCGTCGATGTCGAGATTGCTGTAGCTGTAGTTCTTGTAGTCGAATCGCGACACCTTGCCCTTGGCCGTCAGCGTCGAGATGTTCTTGTCGTTGAGTTGGGCTTTCAGCTGGATGTTGGTGGCCAGCTGACCGAAAGTGTCGTCGGCCAAGATTCGTTTGACGTCGATGCCATCGGTAGAGAGCCTGACGTCGACATCGTCGCCCGAATAGTCGATACCCACATCAGCATCGCCAGCATCGGTGAGCAGCAGACCTTCCATGAAGAGATGCTTGCCCGTGCCCCCAAGGCTTCCTTCGAAATGAATGTTTCCGAGTCGGGTGGCTTCGGCAGGCATCGAAACGTCCTTTTTCGCTGCCTTTTCGGCTATCGACTCGATGGCGCCAGCACTCATGGAGAGATGGTCGATGTCGGCAAACCATCGGGGTGTGGCGTCGAGATTGCCCAAAGTGGCAGAGGCCTTGAGGTTGACGGCGTCTTCGAACGACCGAAGCGTGAGGCCCTCGACAGCCAGCTGCCGACTGGAACCATTGAGCGCCGCCGAGAAATGCACCTGATCGTCGAACGGCTTCAGGAACGAAGTGAAGCATGCGAGCGACGAAGGCGTGAGGGTAGAGGAGGCTATGCGACCCTTGTATTGCAGCGTGTTCTTGTCGAACTTCCCATTGATGAACTGATAGGTGGCCGTCAGGCTGTCGATGCTAAGTTTGGAGTCGGGCAGTCGTAGATTCAGCTGTTCGAGGTTTGCCCTCTGCTTGTCGGCTGTCAGCTTGAACGACAGATTCTCGACGTCGAGGCCCGATTGCTCTTTCAGCGAGAGCTTCTTCAGCAGCAGTTCCAAGTTGTCGTCGGTGAGCGTGGGGAGCATCACGTGGGCACTGATGTCGGAGAACTTGAGGTGGTTGACGTTGAACAATTCAGGCGTTTGCTGACAATCGTAGCGGTCGTACTGAACGCTTCCTCGCCTGATGATGAGCGAGTTGATGTGAAGGTCGAGCGGCTTGTGCGAAGTGGTGTCTTTAGAGGCAAGCGCATCGAGCGCAAACTGATAGTTGGCAGGCGTCTGCGCGTTCTTCTTGTAGAAATGTCCCTGAAGTCCGAAGAGCTGAGCCGACGAGATGGAAATCTTTCCGTTGAAGAGCGGAAGGACGTCTACTTTAGCAGAAAGGCGCGAGGCACGAAGCATCAGGGAGTCGGATTGGTCGTAGATGGCCACATCGTCGACAATCATGCGGTTGAAAAAGCCAAGGTCTACTCGTCCCACATCGCATCGGGAACCAATCTTCTCGCCAATGGCTGAGGCTACACGTTGTCCAATAAACGACTGTACCGTTGGAACATGCAACAGTATAGCCGTCAGCAGATATAATCCGGCAACGAACCATATCAAGCTTCGGATAAGAACTTTAATAGTCTTCAATGCTCGCCTTTTCTGACAACTCCAGTTAGCAAATGATTTACTATTCGCTGGATTTTTGGTACAAAATTACAATAAAAACTCAATAAAAGCATAGTTTTTACAAGATTTTGGCGGATTTATACGATTTTTTATCTATCTTTGCGAGCAGAAACAGAGAATAACCGATAAACTGTTATACAATTATAAAAACATGGCAAATGTGATTAAGCTACACAAGGGCTTAGACATTGACCTGAAAGGCAAACCTTTGAAGGAGAAGTTGCCATTGAAAGTTGGAGACGATTTCGCACTCGTCCCCGATTCTTTCGTTGGCATCGTTCCGAAACTGGTTGTCAAGGAAGGCGATCATGTCAAAGCTGGGGATGCTTTGTTTGTGAACAAACAGTATCCCGAAGTTAGGTTTGCCTCGCCCGTAAGTGGTACGATAAGTGCCATTCAGCGTGGTGAGCGGAGAAAACTGCTCTGCGTGAAGGTAAAAGCCGACAAGGAGCAGGAGTTTGTGGATTATGGGCAGAAGAACGTTGGTGCTATGGACGGAGAGGCTGTTAAGAAGGCACTTCTGGAAGCTGGTCTGTTTGGCTACATCAAGCAACTTCCCTACGCCGTATCGACCGCACCCGACACTCAGCCAAAGGGTATCTTTGTCAGTGCACTGAGAGACATGCCTTTGTCGGCAGACTTCGAGTACGAACTGGAGGGTTCGGAGAAAGATTTCCAGACGGGCCTCTCTGCTTTGTCGCGCATTGCAAAAACCTATCTGGGTATCGGAAGCAATCAGACGGCAACAGCGCTGACCGAAGCAAAGGACGTTGAGGTGAACGTGTTCGATGGGCCTTGCCCCGCTGGTAATGTCGGCGTTCAGGTGAATCATCTCGACCCCGTCAACAAGGGAGAGGTCGTGTGGACCGTTGATCCTTCAGCCGTCATCTTCTTCGGCCGTCTGTTCAATCAGGGACGCGTAGACCTGCGCCGCACGGTTGCTATCGTGGGTAGCGATGTGAAGAAGCCCGCCTACGCAGATGTCTTGGTCGGTACAAAGATTGGATGTCTGGTTGATGGGAACATTGAGACAAGTCATAAGACGCGCATCATCAACGGAAACGTGCTGACGGGTACTCCTTGCACCACAGACGACTATCTCGGTGCGCACACGTCGGAGGTGACCGTCATTCCCGAAGGTGATGACGCCGACGAGATGCTCGGTTGGATTCTGCCGCGAATGAATCAGTTCTCGGTGAACCGCAGCTACTTCTCATGGTTGTTTGGCAAGAAAGAATATGCACTCGACGCCCGCGTGAAGGGTGGTGAGCGCCGCATCATCATGAGCGGTGAATACGACAAGGTGCTGCCAATGGATATCTATGGTGAATATCTCATCAAGGCAATTATAACTGGAGACATCGACCGTCAGGAAGCTCTTGGCATCTATGAGGTTGCTCCTGAGGACTTTGCGTTGGCAGAGTTCGTGGATAGCTCGAAGTTGGAATTGCAGCGAATCGTTCGCCAAGGTCTCGATATTCTACGTAAGGAAAACGCTTAATGTTTGATTTTCACTATTGATATTTATAAGATATGAGCGCATTAAGAAAATATCTCAATAAGATTAAGCCCAACTTCGAACCCGAAGGCAAGCTTCATGCATTCCGCTCTATTTTCGATGGCTTCGAGACGTTCCTCTTCGTGCCGAACGATACGGCAAAGTCGGGAGTGAACATTCACGACTCCATCGATTCTAAGCGTATCATGAGTATGGTGGTCATCGCTCTGATGCCTGCTATGCTATTCGGTATGTACAACATTGGTTACCAGAACTATCTCGCCGCTGGCACATTGGCGTCGGCAGGATTCTTCGAGATTTTCTTCTACGGTTTCTTTGCTGTATTGCCCAAGATTCTCGTTTCCTATATTGTTGGTCTCGGCATTGAGTTCGCCTGGGCACAATGGAAGGGCGAGGAGATTCAAGAAGGATACCTCGTCTCGGGTATTCTCATTCCACTGATTGTTCCTATCGGCTGTCCGTTATGGATGCTGGCATTGGCTTGTGCATTCTCGGTGATTTTCTGTAAGGAAATATTTGGCGGCACAGGTATGAACATCTTCAATCCGGCCATTGCTGCCCGCATGTTCCTCTTCTTCTCTTATCCTTCGAAGATGACGGGCGATACCATTTGGGTGGCTCAGGACAGCATCTTCGGTCTTGGCAACACCTTGCCCGACGGATTCACGGCCGCAACACCGCTTGGCGAGATGGCTCAGGGCATTTCTTCTCAGGCTTCAATCTGCGATATGATTTGTGGCTTCATTCCCGGTTCAATCGGTGAGACAAGCGTCATCGCCATTGCCATCGGAGCTGTCATTCTCCTTTGGACAGGCATCGCATCTTGGAAGACCATGCTGAGTGTATTCGTTGGTGGAGGCGTGATGGCCGCTATCTTCCAGGCAACAGGTTCGTCGATGGTATGGTGGCACCACTTCATTCTTGGTGGTTTCGCCTTCGGTGCTGTGTTCATGGCTACCGACCCCGTTACCTCTTGCCGCACAGAGACAGGTAAGTATATCTACGGTTTCCTGATTGGTGCGATGGCCATCATCATTCGCGTGATGAATGCCGGTTATCCAGAAGGAATGATGCTTGCTATATTCTTCGGTAACATGTTCGCTCCCACAATCGACCATTTCGTTGTACAGCGCAACATCTCGAAACGCTTAAAGAGAGGAGGTATAAAATGAAAATGAACACCAATTCCAATTCGTACATTATTATATATAGTACGATACTCGTCGTCATCGTTGCCTTCTTGTTGGCTTTTGTCTATCAGGCACTCAAGCCAATGCAGGATGCTAACGTGGCACTCGACGTGAAGAAGCAGATTCTCTATTCGCTCAATATCCGCAACCTTGATGGTGCTGAGGCTGAGGCCAAGTACAGTGAAGTGGTGAAGGAAGAGCAGGAGGTCGAAGGCAAGAAGATCTATTCTTGCGAAGTAGACGGAAAGCAACTCCTCGTCGTCGCCATGAAGGGAATGGGACTCTGGGGCGGCATCAGTGGCTATATGGCTGTTGAGGAGAAAGACGACCTTTGGGTTGTCTATGGCGCCTACTTCAACCACGAGAGTGAGACAGCTGGTTTGGGAGCCGAGATCAAGGACTCGCAAGCTTGGCAGGAGAAGTTTATTGGCAAGAAAATCTTTAAGGGTGACGCAAAGAAAGTGGCACTCTCGGTCGTGAAGAAAGTCGACGATCCCGAAACGCAGGTCGATTGCGTGACGGGTGCGACGCTGACTTCCAACGGTGTGGATGCAATGATCAAGGAGAGTCTTGCTGTTTTACCTAATGTCAGTAATAAGAAGTAAACGCTATGGCACTATTCAGTAAACAAAATAAGGAGGTTTTCACTAATCCGTTGAACCTCGACCACCCGATACTCGGACAAGTATTGGGCATCTGTTCGGCATTGGCCGTTACGTCGCAGCTGAAGCCTGCCATCGTGATGGGCTTGGCCGTGACGGTGATTACTGCTTTCTCTAACGTAATCATCTCTGTTATCCGCAACACCATTCCTAACCGTATCCGCATCGTGGTGCAATTGGTCGTTGTGGCTGCTCTCGTAACCATCGTTTCTCAGATTCTGAAGGCTTTCGCCTACGACGTGAGTGTTCAGCTGAGCGTGTATGTAGGACTTATCATCACCAACTGTATCCTGATGGGCCGTCTGGAAGCTTTCGCTATGATGAACAAGCCTTGGCCGTCGTTCCTCGATGGTGTGGGCAATGGATTGGGCTATGCTATGATCTTGGTCATCGTTGGTGCACTCCGTGAGTTGCTGGGTCGTGGATCGTTGCTGGGTTTCCAGATTATTCCCGACGCTTGCTACGACTTCGGCTACGTCAACAACGGTATGATGACAATGCCCGCAATGGCTCTTATCCTCGTGGGTTGTGTCATCTGGGTTCATCGTGCATATTTTTATAAGGAGAAATAAGATATGGAACACGCAATAAGTTTATTATTCCGGTCGATATTTGTCGACAATATGATTTTCGCCTTCTTCCTCGGCATGTGTTCCTACCTTGCCGTCTCGAAGACCGTGAAGACCTCTATGGGACTTGGCCTTGCGGTGACTTTCGTGCTTACGGTTACCGTTCCCGTGAACTATCTGTTGCAGACGAAGGTTCTGGGTCCTGACCGTCTTGTCGAGGGTGTAGACCTCAGTTATCTGTCGTTCATCCTCTTCATCGCCGTCATTGCCGGCATGGTTCAGTTGGTTGAAATGACGGTCGAGAAATACTCTCCGTCGCTCTATGCGGCCTTGGGTATCTTCCTTCCGCTGATAGCTGTGAACTGTGCCATCATGGGTGCGTCGCTCTTCATGCAACAGCGCATTCTTCTTGATCCGTCAAACTCTCAGGCCATTACCTCTGTGTGGGATGCCATCGTCTATGGCTTCGGCTCGGGTATTGGTTGGACGCTTGCCATTGTGGCTATGGGTGCCATCCGTGAAAAGATGCAGTATTCTGATGTTCCAAAGCCCTTGCAGGGTCTTGGCATCGTGTTTATCACCGTAGGCCTGATGGCTATGGCGATGATGTGTTTCTCTGGTTTAAACATTTGATAAGGTATGGCACAGTTTATAGCATATAGTATCGCAGTATTCCTCATCGTAATACTCTTGCTTGTCATTATCCTGCTTGTGGCAAAGAAATATCTTTCGCCTTCAGGAAATGTGAATATTGAAATCAATGGCGACCGTACCATCAACGTGCCGCAAGGTAACAACCTGATGGCAACTCTCAACCAGAATGGCATCTTCCTTCCTTCTGCCTGTGGCGGAAAGGCTTCGTGCGGACAATGCAAGGTTCAGGTGCTTCAGGGTGGGGGAGAGATTCTCGACTCTGAGAAGCCGCATTTCACTCGCAAGGAAATCAAGAACAACTGGCGACTGGGTTGTCAGTGCAAGGTGAAAGGCGACCTGAAGATTCATGTCGACGAAAGCATTCTCGGCGTGAAGGAGTACGAGTGCACCGTTATCAGCAATAAGAATGTGGCAACGTTCATCAAGGAGTTCAAGGTGCAGCTGCCTCCGGGCGAACACATGGACTTCCTGCCTGGTTCTTATGCGCAGATTAAGATTCCAGCATTCGATTGCATCGACTACAACGATTACGATCGCGACCTGATTACGCCCGAATACGTTCCCTCATGGGAGAAGTTCAAGATGTTCGACCTGAAGTGTAAGAACCCAGAGCCAACCATCCGCGCCTACTCAATGGCCAACTATCCTGCCGAAGGCGACGTGTTCATGCTGACCGTTCGTATTGCTACACCGCCGTTCAAGCCCGATCGTAGCGGCTTTATGGACGTGAATCCTGGTATCGCATCGTCTTACATCTTCTCGCTGAAACCTGGCGACAAGGTTGTGATGAGCGGACCGTTTGGCGATTTCCATCCGCATTTCGACTCAAAGAAGGAAATGATTTGGGTTGGCGGTGGTGCCGGTATGGCTCCGTTGCGCGCTCAGATTATGCACATGACGAAGACACTTCACACGACCGATCGCGAGATGCACTATTTCTATGGTGCACGTGCCTTGAACGAAGTGTTCTATCTCGAAGACTTCCTCGGCTTGGAGAAGGAGTATCCCAACTTCCACTTCCATCTGGCTCTCGACCGTCCCGATCCAGCAGCCGATGCCGCAGGTGTGAAGTACACTCCGGGATTCGTGCATCAGGTGATGCTCAGTACCTATCTGAAGGACCACGAGGCTCCCGAAGACATTGAGTACTACATGTGCGGACCTGGCCCGATGTCGAAAGCTGTTGTCTCCATGCTCGACTCTCTCGGCGTAGAGCCCGAGAGCATCATGTACGATAACTTCGGCGGATAGTCGATAACCTCATGCATAATGCTTCTTGCCCGATGCCATTTTCGTTTGGTGTCTTCGGCAGAAGCATTATGCTTTTTTTGTAACATACGTCTGATAACTATAGCCTTACGTCTCTTTCATATTTAGCCAATGGAACAAATCAGAGAGCATTTGTTTGAATTGCAAGATTTGAAATATGCCCAGTTTCATCGAAAGCTGATACCAACGGTTGATGCCGAGCGGGTGATTGGTGTGCGAACTCCCGAGTTGCGACGTTATGCGAAGGAACTTTCGAAGACTGATGAAGCTAAAGCTTTTCTTCAGGAATTACCTCATTATTGGTATGAAGAGAACCAGTTGCATGCTTTCATTATTTCTGCGATGAAGGACTTCAACGAGTGCATCGAACACGTGAATCTCTTCCTTCCTTATGTTGACAATTGGGCCACTTGCGATCAGCTTCTTCCCATTAGTTTCAAGAAGCATCATCAGGAACTCCTTTCGTATATTCGTGATTGGTTGAAGTCGTCGCATAGCTATACGGTGCGCTTTGCCATTGGTTGTCTGATGAATCATTTTCTGGACGAAGATTTCAGCGTCGATTATCCGTCGGTGGTGGCGAAGGTTAGCGTAGACGACTATTATGTGCGCATGATGCAAGCTTGGTATTTTGCAACAGCTCTCGCCAAGCAATACCCAGCTGTCCTTCCCTTTATAGCAAACCGCAAGCTCGAACCTTGGACACACCGAATGAGCATTCAGAAGGCTGTGGAAAGTCGAAGGCTGACTGATGAACAAAAGAACGAACTCCGATCTCTACGACATGACCATTGAACGAGTTTACGAACTGTTGGAGCAGGGACATTTGGAAGATGCTTATCGTGGCATCTGCGAACTCTATACCGTTCAGAAAGACATGTCTACATCATGGGCAATGTTCTGGGTTGCCACCAAAATGATGAAGAGGCGAATCGTAGAGTTCAAATTGGACGAGGCGAAGAAAATTCATACGGCACTCAAGCGCTTGATGGAGCGTTTGGACGACGACGAAGGTTGGGCGACAGATGCTTATGAACAATGCACCAAAGCATTGAACAATGCCAGCCGAGAAGCTGCCTTACATGCTGATGCGAATCATATCCGTCTGGGGAAATGGGGAGAGGAGATGGCCGTAGAGCATCTGATAACGCAGGGTTATGTCATTATGGAGAGAGATTGGCGTTCGACCCATCGTGACATTGATATCGTGGCTTGTGATGAAGAGACTTACGTCTTCGTGGAGGTGAAGACACGAAGCAACGATGACTTGGTTTCACCCTTGTTGGCGATTAACGAAGAGAAACTCAACAATCTTCGACAAGCCATCAACCATTACATCAAAAGCAATGATGTTCAGAACCCTGTTCGCTTCGACATCATCACGGTTGTTGGTCCGCTCGGAAGTGCTCATCCTGAAATTGAGCATCTCAAAGATGTAAGCATCATAAAATAACCCACGATTCATTTCGCCAAAATGAGTGATGAATATTGGCGAAATTGATTGTGAATATTGGCGCTTTTAATCGTTTATTTTGGCGCTTTTGCTCTTAGAGACCACCGCAACGCTTGCGGGTAGTCTCCAAGTGGCAAATCAAAGGCCGGATATTTCTTCCTCTTCTCTCTTCACCAGTAGCACCACATTTTCCACATGCGGTGTGTGAGGGAACATGTCTACGGGTTGCACGGCCTTTATCTGGTACATCTCGTCCAGCATCTGGAGGTCGCGGGCCTGAGTGGCGGGGTTACAACTGACGTAGACAATGCGCTTGGGAGAAGCCATAAGGATGGTTCTTACGACATCAGGATGCATACCTGCACGCGGAGGATCGGTGATGATGATATCGGGACGGCCGTGCTCCTCGATGAAGTCGGGTGTGAGCACATCCTTCATGTCGCCTGCGTAGAAAAGCGTATTCTTTATGTTGTTGATTTCCGAATTGATTTTCGCGTCTTCAATGGCGTCTGGCACATATTCAATTCCGATGACTTGTCGGGCGTTGTTGGCTACGAAGTTTGCAATCGTGCCCGTCCCTGTGTAGAGGTCGTAAACCAAAGGCTTTTCGTCCTCTGGGGTATTGCGCTTCGCGTTGTAGTATTGCTCGCGTTGCTCGAAATAGTCGGGTTCTTCGAAGCGTGAACCTTCCACATCAGAGAAGGTGAACTCCCTGACAACACTATACAGATGGTAAGCCTGAAGGGTGTTCGTCTGATAGAAACTCTTGGGGCCCACCTTGAAGAGCAAGTCTTCCATGTGTTGCATGATATGGTCCTTGCCGCTATAGAGATACATGGGGAGGTCGGAATAGGTGTCGTTGGGCTTGGGATTGTTCACATAGAGCAACGAGGTGATTTGGGGGAACGTCTTGTTGATATGTTCCATCAGTGCTTTTGCCTTCTGCGACTCTTCGTCTTGCATGGCCTCAGCCGATGTCAATGGGCATTTGATGCCGCAGAATTGCACGATGAGCATCCATTCTCCACCATTCGAGTTCCTGATTACCATATCCCTGAGCAAACCCGTCTGCTGACGCAAGTCGAAGAACGACATGTTGCTCTGAAGGGCAAAGTCGCGAATGCTATTGCGTATCTCATTGTGGAAATCGTCCATCAGGTGGCATTTCTCGATGGGCAGAATCTTGTCGAAAGCACCTGTGATGTGAAATCCCAATGCGTTCTTGTCAACAATCTCTGTTTGTTGCTCAATTTCTTCCTTCGTGAGCCATCTCTTCGACGATGCTCCATATTCCAGCTTGTTCCTGTATTCCCATTGCTGAACGCTCGCCATGATGGGGCTTATCCAAGGCAGATGAAGCTTGCCGATACGCGATAGCTGGTCGAACACCTGCTTCTGTTTCATCTTCAGCTGTTCGGCATAAGGCAGGTTCTGCCATTTGCATCCTCCACATATTCCGAAGTGCTGGCATCTTGGCGTCTCGCGTACATTACTATATTGTATGAATCTGACGACTTCACCTTCGGCAAAGTTGTGCTTCTTTCTCTTGATCTGAATGTCGACCACATCGCCCGGTACACAGAAAGGTACAAAGACGACGAGTTCGTCCCAGTGGAAAAGGCATTTACCCTCTGCCGCACAAGCCTCAATGGTCACGTTTTCCAGCAGGGGGAGTTTTTTCTTTTTTCTGCTCATTGCTATCTGTTATTTCGGGTGCAAAGGTACGAAAAAGAATCCATTTTGCAAATTATATTTAAATATTTGGTGGTTTCATTTTTTTTCTATACATTTGCAGGAAGAATTTTCGTGTAACCGTTCGTCAAGTTCCTCAAGAATTGCAAACGGCGGGAATAAGGCGGTGCTCGGAGAATTCAAGTCGGTGGCTGTGGCGAATGCCCGCACCGATGCAAACATGCATAAAACTATACGATGTTGCCTCCACGGGAGAAACACGTCGGACGGTAACCGGAAAAGGTAATACACGGTGAAAACGTATAATTAACTTTATATTTTTGTAAATATCTAAGAAACACTATGAGTGAAAAAAGAGTTTATCTTTTCGGCAATGGTAAAGCCGAAGGAAACGCGCAGATGCGCGAAGCACTTGGTGGCAAGGGCGCTAACCTTGCGGAAATGAACCACATTGGTGTGCCGGTACCTCCCGGATTCACCATCACCACCGACTGCTGCAATGAGTACTATCAGGTGGGTCAGCAGAAGATCATGGAGTTGCTGAACGACGATGTGATGGCAGCTGTCAAGCACATCGAGGAGCTGATGAATTGCAAGTTTGGTGATGCCCAGAACCCACTGCTCGTTTCGGTACGTTCGGGTGCACGTGCATCTATGCCTGGTATGATGGATACCATCCTGAACCTTGGTTTGAACGACGAGGTTGCTGAAGGAATGGCAAAGAAGACTAACAATCCTCACTTCGTTTACGACTCTTATCGTCGTTTCGTGCAGATGTATGGCGACGTGGTGCTCGAGATGAAACCCGTGAACAAGGAAGACATCGATCCGTTCGAGGAAATCATCGAGAACGTGAAGAAGGAGAGCGGAGTCGTACTCGACAAGGACCTTTCTGTTGAAGACCTCAAGAAGCTTGTTCAGCTGTTCAAGGCTGCCATCAAGGAGCGCACAGGCAAGGACTTCCCCAACGATCCTATCGAGCAGCTCTGGGGCGCTATCTGTGCTGTGTTCCGCAGCTGGATGAACGAACGTGCTATCCTCTATCGTAAGATGGAAGGCATTCCCGACGAGTGGGGTACTGCCGTATCAGTGATGGCAATGGTATTCGGTAACATGGGCGACACTTCGGCAACGGGTGTTTGCTTCAGCCGTGATGCTGCCAATGGTGAGAACGTGTTCAACGGTGAGTATCTGGTCAACGCTCAGGGTGAGGACGTTGTTGCTGGTATCCGTACTCCTCAACAGATTACAAAGCTTGGTTCTCAGCGTTGGGCTGAGCGTGCTGGCATCTCAGAGGAAGAGCGTGTTGCCAAGTATCCTTCAATGGAAGAGGCAATGCCCGAGATCTACGAGCAGCTGAATGGTATTCAGGAAAAGCTTGAGGATCACTATCGCGACATGCAGGATATGGAGTTCACCGTTCAGGAAGGCAAGCTCTGGTTCTTGCAGACACGTAACGGTAAGCGTACAGGTGCTGCTATGGTGAAGATTGCCATCGACCTGCTCCACGAGGGAATGATCGACGAGAAGACTGCCATCATGCGTTGCGAGCCCAACAAGCTCGATGAGCTTCTCCATCCCGTATTCGACAAGATTGCCCTTTCTAAGGCTAAGGTCATCGCTCAGGGACTTCCCGCATCTCCGGGTGCTGCTTGTGGTCAGATCGTGTTCCACGCTGACGACGCTCAGGAATGGCACGAAGATGGACACAAGGTTGTCTTGGTACGTATCGAAACCTCTCCTGAGGACCTCGCAGGTATGTCGGCTGCCGAAGGCATCCTGACAGCTCGCGGTGGTATGACCTCTCACGCTGCTGTTGTTGCTCGTGGTATGGGTAAGTGCTGCGTATCGGGTGTAGGTTCGCTGAACGTAGACTATAAGGCAAAGACTGTTGAAATCGACGGCGTTACTTATAAGGAGGGCGACTTTCTTTCTCTGAATGGTACAACTGGTCAGGTTTATGCTGGTGAGGTTCCCACCAAGGCTGCTGAGCTTTCTGGCGACTTCAAGGAACTGATGGACCTCTGCGACAAGCACACGAAGCTGCAGGTTCGCACCAACGCTGACACTCCCCACGATGCAGAAGTTGCACGCGCATTCGGCGCCAAGGGTATCGGTCTTACACGTACGGAGCACATGTTCTTCGAGGACAAGAAGATTGTCGCTATGCGCGAGATGATTCTTTCCGATAGTGCTGCTGGTCGTGAGAAGGCTCTCTCGAAGCTGCTTCCTTATCAGAAAGCCGACTTCAAGGGCATCCTCGAGGCTATGAATGGTCTGCCCGTGAACATTCGTCTGCTCGATCCTCCTCTCCATGAGTTCGTACCGCACGATCTTGCTGGTCAGGAAGTGATGGCAAAGGAAATGGGCGTAGATCTTGTTACAATCCAGCGCCGCGTTGATTCTCTCGCCGAGAACAACCCAATGCTCGGACATCGTGGTTGCCGTCTGGGTATCACCTTCCCCGAGATCACAGCTATGCAGACACGCGCCATCCTTGGTGCTGCTTGCGAACTGAAGATGGAAGGCAAGGATCCGAAGCCCGAAATCATGGTTCCGCTGATTGGTACGCTTTACGAGCTGAAGCAGCAGAAGGAAATCATCCAGTATACCGCTAAGGAAGTATTCGCTGAATATGGCATCGAGGTTGAGTTCGAGATTGGTACGATGATTGAGATTCCTCGTGCTGCCCTAACCGCCGACCGCATTGCTACTGAGGCTCAGTACTTCTCATTCGGTACCAACGACCTGACTCAGATGACCTTCGGTTACAGCCGCGACGACATCGCTTCGTTCCTGCCTGTATACCTCGACAAGAAGATTCTGAAGGTCGATCCGTTCCAGGTTCTCGACCAGACGGGTGTTGGTAAGCTCATCAAGTACGCCGTGAAGGAAGGTCGCTCCGTACGTCCTGATCTCCGTTGTGGTATCTGCGGTGAGCATGGTGGTGAGCCTTCAAGCGTGAAGTTCTGTGCTAAGATTGGCATGAACTATGCTTCTTGCTCTCCGTTCCGTGTGCCTATCGCACGTTTGGCCGCCGCACAAGCTGCTGTTGAGGAATAAGATTTATCTCAATAATAGGAAAGAGACCTGCCTCGAAAAGGGGTGGGTCTCTTTTACTTCAAGTATTTGTACGTATCTCAATGTCAATCAAGTATTTATCGTCCTCCCTTAAAGAACTGATTCGTTAGATCGCTCATTTAACAAAGCTCTGGTTATGAACCTTTCTTTTCAACTCAGAAGTGTTGTTCTCATTGGTCTCATGTGCTTCTGCTATGTGTGTCCTTGTATGTCGCAGAAGTGTGTGCTCGTTGATGCGAAAACAGGAGAGCCCGTGATGCATGCTAGCCTTTATAGTCGTGATAGTGGGAAGTTCAAGGCTGCGATTAGTGGCATTGATGGAACAGCCGTCGTGAATTTCCCTTATAAACGACTGACGGTGTCGCACATCAACTACGAACAACAGACCATCACCCACCTTCGAGACACCCTGAGACTTATGCCCAAGGCGTATATGACTTCTGAGGTCGTTGTACAAGAAATCGAACCCGAGTGGATTCGTCGGAAACTCAAGGACATCGTCAAGCAGAAGGAAGAGCATTATTACAATCGGGACATGTTGCTCAACTACGATTATTCGACGCAGAACATCGGCACTAATACCTATTATCGCTATCGTTCGGAAGGAGTGTTGCGCATGAAGAATCCTCACGAAGAACTCTATAACATCCATCAGCTCAATGGACAGATTACGGCCAACGACTCGACCAAACTCACCGATATGTTCAACTTGCGCCGCATGCTCTATGAGGACTTTGTCACCGAACTCGACAACTCCTTCATCCGAACCCATCGCTTTGCCGTAAACGATGAGTATAAGGGAAATCCGGGTGAAGTGGAGCTGGCTTATCGTTCGCGAAAAGGAAAAGACGATCATGGGCGAATAGTCATCGACACCGTGCAGAATGTAGTCTTGTCGGCAAGTAGGGTTTCAGGAACGGAGTCGAATAAAGACCGTCGCACTTCCGATTTCATGCTATCGCTTTCCCGACTCCTGACGGGTTATGTCATTCAAGTGTGGAACGTCGACTATCGAGTTCGATACACCCAGACGAGAGGCTCGTGGCACCCACTCGAAATCCGCTATAAGTTCTATTTCAAGGAAAAGGAGAGCAGGCCCGACAAATCAGAGCAGGAATATCACAAGGAGACGGGTGGGGGATTCAGCAATATGGAATCAACGTTGAACATTCTCCCGATGACGAACTTACCCGATGAATTTTTGTGGAAGACGCTTCCCAAATCCTGGTATCTCAAATTCAATTCCGACGAAGAGCGAGCTCAAGAAATAGAGTTGGCTCATATGCCTGCAGAGTTCGTCTTCTTCTAAGATATTTGTTGGTTTGTCAATGAAAAAGGAGTTTCCGATTGTCCCATTCTCAATCAGAAACTCCTTTTATTAGATGACCTAATAGGTCGATGTTATTTCTTAGTAGCTGCGGGCAATGATGACGCGCGCCTTTGATGGCTTACCAGTCACCATATCTACGCCAGGCGTCTGCTCAACACCGAAGGGCACGCAACGAATGGTTGCCTGAGTTTCCTCTTTGATGCGAGCTTCGGTTTCGGCCGTACCATCCCAGTGGCAGAGGAAGAAACCACCATCCTTCACACGCTCCTTGAACTCTTCATAGTTGTCGCATTCGAAGATATGTGCATCACGATAGGTTTGTGCCTTCTTGAAGATGTTCTGCTGAATGTCCTCGAGCAGTTGTTCCACATATTCGGCAATGCCTTCGATGGGACGTGTCTCTTTCTCAAGCGTATCGCGACGCATTACTTCAAGCGTTCCATTCTCGAGATCTCTTCCGCCCATGACAAGTCTCACGGGAACACCCTTCAGTTCGTAGTCGGCAAACTTGAATCCAGGACGCTTGTTGTCTGCATCGTCATACTTAACGCTGATGCCAGCCTTGCGGAGTTCGTCGATGATGGGTTGCAATCTCTCACTGATGGCTGCCAGTTGTTCGGCACCTTTAGTGATGGGAACGATGACCACCTGTATAGGAGCAAGTTTCGGTGGCAATACAAGTCCGTTGTCGTCGCTATGCGTCATGATGAGTGCACCGATGAGTCGTGTGGAGACACCCCATGATGTAGCCCAAACATATTCAGGCTTGTTTTCTTTGTTCAGATAGGTGACGTCGAATGCCTTCGCGAAGTTCTGTCCGAGGAAGTGGCTCGTACCGCTCTGTAGTGCCTTTCCGTCCTGCATCATTGCCTCAATCGTATAAGTATCGAGAGCACCAGCAAAGCGCTCGGTCTCACTCTTCACGCCTTGTACAACGGGTACGGCCATCCATTCTTCAGCGAACTTAGCATACACCTTCAGCATCTTCTGAGCTTCGGCTTCGGCCTCCTCGCGTGTGGCGTGAGCCGTATGTCCTTCTTGCCACAAGAATTCGGAAGTGCGGAGGAACGGGCGTGTACGCATCTCCCAGCGCATCACGTTGCACCACTGGTTGCACATCAGAGGCAGATCTCTCCAAGAATGAATCCAGTTCTTATATGTGTTCCAGATGATTGTCTCACTAGTCGGACGTACAATCAACTCTTCCTCAAGACGTGCGGCTGGATCCACCTCTACACCGCTCTTGTCTTCCTTGGCACGCAGACGATAGTGTGTTACTACGGCGCACTCTTTGGCAAAACCTTCTACATGCTCAGCTTCGCGCGAAAGGAAAGACTTTGGAATCAGCAAGGGGAAATATGCGTTTTGTGCACCTGTTTCCTTGAACATCTTGTCGAGTTGCTGCTGCATCTTCTCCCAGATGGCGTAGCCATAGGGCTTGATGACCATACATCCGCGAACCGCAGATTGCTCTGCGAGATCGGCTTTCACTACCAAGTCGTTAAACCACTGGCTGTAGTTGTCGGCACGCTTGGTTAAATCTTTGAGTTCTTTTGCCATATCTGTTTTTTACTTCTATTTTTGATTTCAGCGTGCAAAAGTACTAAAAAACACCGTAAGAAACGAATGATTTTGGAACATTAACGCATTTCTTTCTTCTATTGAGAGTTTTTTTGATGAGTCGAAGACTCTAATTCTCATTTTGTGTGCATATTTCTGCTTTATTTATGAAAAAAATCGTATCTTTGCCAAGTGTATGCAAACTTCTTCTTATTTAACCGTTGAATCGGTTGTCGCAAGAAGGTCAATCGCTTTGAATAACCTATAACAACGAAAATAAAAATGATTAACCGACTATTGAAATTCCTTGACGCATCGCCAGTTAATTTCTTGGCGGTCAAGAACCTGTCTGCCGAACTCGAAAAGGCAGGCTATCGCCGCGTGGATGCCCGAGAGCCCCTGGGAAAGGTGTCTGCTGGCGACCGTTTCTATGTGACGAAGAACGATTCGTCTATCTACGCCTTCCATATTGGTCGTAAGTCGCTTGCCGATGCTGGTTTTCGCATGATTTGTGCCCATTGCGATTCGCCAACGTTCAGGGTGAAACCTTGTGCCGAGATGCTTTGCGAGGGTGGTATCGTCAAGCTGAACACCGAGGTCTATGGGGGTCCCATCATGTCTACTTGGTTCGACCGTCCGCTCACTTTGGCAGGTCGTGTCATCGTGCGAGGTGACGACGAGCTGAATCCGAAAACGCTTTTGCTTCATGTTCGTCGACCACTTCTTCAGATCTGCAATCTGGCCATTCATTTTAATCGTCAGGTGAATGATGGCGTCAAGTTGAGCAAGCAGAAAGACATGCTTCCCATTCTTGGAATAATCACCTCCGAGCTTGAGCGTGGGAACCTGCTGATGAGTGTGATTTGTGAAGAACTGAGCATAAGTCCTGCTGATGTTCTCGACTTCGACCTCTATCTTGCCGACGCTATTCCAGCATGTACGTATGGTGTTCATAATGAGCTACTTTCGTCGGGTAGGCTCGATGATTTGTCGATGTGCTATGCAGGTCTTGAGGCAATGATTTCGACCGACACTTCCGATGCGACAAAAGTATTGGCAATCTTCGACAATGAGGAGACGGGTTCGCAAACCAAGCAAGGTGCGGGTAGTCCTTTCCTCGCTTCGATGCTTCAGCGTATCGCCCTTGCTCAGGGAGGAACGCTTGAGGCTTTCTATCAGGCCGTTGAGCGAGCCTTCATGGTTTCAGCTGACAATGCGCACGCTTGGCATCCCAACTACGGTGAGAAATACGATCCGACGAATCATCCCGTTCTCGGCGGAGGTCCTGTCATCAAGTTCAACGCCGCTCAGAAATATGCTAGCGATGCCGTTTCTGCTTCCGTCTTTGCTGAGATTTGCCGAACGGCTGGCGTTCCTTGTCAGCGCTTCGTCAACCATAGCGATGTGGCTGGTGGAAGCACGCTTGGCAACATCCTTGCGTCGTCTATCCCTTTGCGAGGTGTGGATATGGGCAATGCCATCTTGGCAATGCATAGTTGCCGTGAGACGGGTAGCGTAGCCGACCATATCTATTGTGTACGTGCCTTCCAGCAGTTCTTTAGCTGAGGGGGCGTCGGAGATGCTATAGGGTTTCTGGAGTACCAAGCCAAGCGAAAGTGTCTTTTACAAGCCGAACGAAAACGCTTCAAATAAGAAAGACCGATACGCTTGATATTCCTATACGTATCAGACGAGAATCCCCATGTAACAAAACCGCGATGCAAACTATCCACAACAATATATTCCGACATATTGACGAAGGTCAACATTTTAACAGTCATTAGTCGATTTAAATGAACTAATTATTTGTTGTGTGGCTTTTTTTGCATACCTTTGCAGACGAATTGAAATTTTAATACTTTAATTATTTAACATCCCAAAAACATGCAGAAAAGATTGCTTTTTCTGGTTGCCTCAGTTTTGATGACTTTGTCGTCGGCTTTGGCACAAGTCACTACATCCAGCATGAGTGGTAAGGTGACGATTGGCTCTGCCGCAGGTGAAGAGGTGATTGGAGCAACGGTGCAAGCCGTTCACGAACCCTCTGGCACCCGCTATGCTGCCGTTACGAATGTTGACGGTCGTTTCAATATTCAAGGTATGCGTACAGGCGGACCTTATTCAGTAACTGTTAGCTACATTGGTTTCCAAACAAAGACCATGCGTGGAATCACGTTGCAGCTGGCTGAAACCTACAACCTGCAGGTTTGGCTTTCGGAAGACGCTACCGAGCTCACCGAGGTAGTGGTGACGGGTAAGGCTTCGAAGTTCTCGGTTGAGAAAACGGGTGCTTCGACAAACATTACGAACGCACAGATTACGAATCTGCCAACCGTAAGCCGTAACATTACCGATGTGACCCGCCTATCGCCGTATGGTGGTAATGGCATGAGCTTCGCCGGTAGCGATGGTCGTCTGGCCAATTTCACCGTCGACGGTTCAAACTTCAACAACAACTTCGGACTTTCGAGCAACCTTCCTGGTGGTGGCAACCCCATCAGTATCGATGCTATCGAGGAGATGCAGGTGGCCATTGCTCCTTACGACGTTCGCCAGACCAACTTTATTGGTGGTGGTGTTAACGCTATCACCAAGTCGGGTACCAACACGTTCAGAGGTAGTGCCTATGTGTATCATCAGAACGAGAACATGCAGGGCGATGCCGTCTATCGTGAACAGATTTTGGGTGCACGCGATAAGGATCAGCGAACCACATACGGTTTCACTCTCGGTGGCCCCATCATCAAGAACAAGCTCTTCTTCTTTGCCAACGCTGAAATGGTGAAGATTCCTACGGTGGTGAATCGCTGGCGCGGTTCGGTCGATGGCGTTGCCGATGCCGACAGATACCTCTCGCGCACCACATTGAGCGACCTTGAGGCCGTTAGCAACTACGTGAAGCAGCAGTATGGCTACAACACTGGTTCGTGGACGAGTTTCCCTGCCGACGAGAACAACTACAAGGTGCTGTTCCGCCTCGACTGGAACATCAACGACATGCACCATCTGGCTCTGCGCTACAACTACACGAAGAACCGCTACTGGTCTTCGCCCAATGCCACTTCTATGGACGGTGGTACGCGTATGTCGGGTGCACGTATGTCGCAATACTCCATGTCGTATGCCAATTCGATGTACGCTATGGACAACCTCGTGAACTCTTACTCGCTCGACTTCAACAGCCGCCTCTCCGACAATCTGTCGAACCAGTTCCTGGCTACATTCTCGAAGCTCGACGACGTTCGCGACTCTGAATCCGACGAGTTCCCCTTCATCGACATCACGAAGGATGGCAACAACTACATCGCCCTTGGCTACGAGCTGTTCACATGGAACAATGCTGTGCATAACACCATCTGGAATTTCAAGGACGACCTAACCTACTATATGGGTAAACACAAGATCATTGCCGGTGCGATGTTCGAGCATCAGATGGCTGACAACCAGTATATGCGTAACGGTACGGGCTACTATCGTTTGAACTGGGAGGATGGAATGAGCGTTGCCGACTTGTTTAACAGCACTCCTGAGGTCGTTGCCCTCACTTATGGTTATGGTGGCGAGTCGAAGCCTGCCGCACGTGTACAATTTAATAGAGCTGGTATCTATGCTCAGGACGATTGGAACGTGACCGACAACTTCAAGTTCACCTTCGGTACTCGTATCGACGGTCTGTTCTTCAACAACAGCGACCTGATTACCAACAATAAAATCTACGATCTCAACTACGAAGGTCGCCACATCGACACGGGCAAGTGGCCCTCGGCCAGCATCACGCTTTCTCCGCGTCTTGGCTTCGTGTGGGATGTGTTCAACGACAGGAGCTTGAAGGTTCGTGGTGGTACGGGATTCTTCTCCGGACGTCTGCCTCTGGTGTTCTTCACCAATATGCCTACCAATGGCGGTATGGTGCAATATCAAGCAGCTCTCAACGCAGCGAGCAAGATGTACAACAGCAGCGAGAAGGTTGACATGAGCCAGTTCGCCGGACTGATCACCGAGAACGGCAAAGCCACCATCGATGCCCTTCAGAACAAGCTCGCCAGCATGGGATTCCCCACAACTATCACTCCTGCCGACGGTGCAAAGCCTTCGTCAATCTCGGCCGTAGACCCCAACTTCAAGATGCCGCAGGTGTGGAAGACCTCACTGGCCGTCGACTATCAGTTCCCCGTTTCGTTCCCCTTCTCGGTGACGGTCGAGGGAATCTTCAACAAGACCATCAATGCCGTATGCATTTCCGACTGGAGCATTCCCACCGTTGGCGGATTCTCGCGCTTCAATGGTGCCGACAACCGTCCGCTCTATCCTGCAGGCTTCCGCACCAACACCAAGGCCTTCGTGCTTGAGAACACCAGCAAGGGTTATGGTTGGTCGGCCAACGTCACCCTGAACGCCCAGCCTACAGATTGGATGAGCCTGATGGCAGCCTACACGCACACCGTGTCGAAGGAAATCACCGGTATGCCTGGTTCGAACGCTGAGTCGGCCTTCACCTATGTTCCCACATCCGAAGGTCCTAACAACATTCCTCTGCACAACTCTCAGTATGTGACCCCCGACCGCTTCGTGGCTTCGGTCACCGCACACGACAGGAGCGGCAACCACTATAGCCTCATCTACGAGACTTGGCGCGGCGGCTACAACTACTCCTACATGATGGCAAACGACATGAACAGCGATGGCTACAACTACGATGCTGTCTACGTTCCTACCGATCAGGAAGTGGCCGACGGAGAGTTCCGCTTCGTGTCTCCCGACGACCGTGCCCGCTTCATGGACTTTGTCCACAACGACGGCTACCTGAAGAACCATCAGGGCGACTATGCCGAGGCCTACAGCATCTACTCTCCGTGGGTACATCGCGTAGACTTCAGCTACAAGCACGACTTCAAGGTCAACGTTGGCAACACCAACCACCGTCTGCAGCTGAGTCTAGACATGAGGAACGTGCTCAACTTCTTCAACTCTAGTTGGGGCGTCAGCAAGTATCTGAATCCCGAAATCGGTTCCGAAGCTCGCATCCTGAAGTACGAGGGTGTCGACGCCGACGGTTTCGCTACCTTCTCAACCCCAGAGGCCATCAGTGCAAACACCAAGACCTGGGTTCCAAATCATGCTATTGGTCAATGCTGGAAAGCTTCGATTGGCATCAAGTATTTTTTCAACTAATCAAAAGTCATACATCACTATGAAACTAAGATATTTCATACCGGCATTCGTGGCCGCACTGACCATGTTTGCAAGTTGCTCCGACGACAACGACCCCACCTACCTCGACGAGGTGCGCCTCTCTACGTCGTATGTGGCAATCGATGAGAATGGCGGTTCTACCACCATCACGCTCAAAGCAACAAATGCCTGGGCCTTCGAGAAGAACTTCCAGCAGATTATAAAGAACGAAGATGGCACCCGCGACACCATCTACACCGAGACCCCCGAGTGGCTGAGTGTCAGCCAGACGTCGGGCGTAGCAGGCGAGACACAGCTCACGTTCTCTGCCGACAAGGCTGCCGACGGACGTAGCGCAGAGCTGCGCATGGATTGTGGCGACAAGACGCAGATCATCAACGTCATCCAAGGCTTGGCTACCGTCTCAAACGCTACCTGCGCCGAGGTGATTGCAGGTCCTGATAGCAAGACCTATCGCGTCACGGGTACCTGTACGGCCATCGCCAACACAACCTATGGCAACTGGTATCTCACCGACGAGACCGGACAGATCTACATCTATGGTACGCTCGACGCCAAGGGACAGACCAAGAACTTCCTGAGCCTCGGCTTGGAGGTGGGCGACGTGGTGACCGTCGAAGGTCCGAAGACCACCTACGGCACTACCGTTGAGCTTATGGACGTGACGGTGGTGAAGATTCAGAAGTCGCTCATCAAGGTGGATTCACTGAGCATTGCCGACGGCACACTGCCTAAGGAAGGTGGCAACATCACCGCCAACCTCTCGTGCAAGGGCAATGGCGTCTCGGTGGTGATTCCCGAGGAGGCACAGTCGTGGCTTTCGATGACTGCCATCACCTCTGGAAGCAATCCTACAGTTACCTTCCGCGCGGCTGCCAACGATGGAGGTGCCCGTAGTGCAACCGTCACATTCAAGACTACCGACGGCGAGAAGGAGTACACAAGCGAGGCCACCATCAACCAGCTCGGCGACATTACCGAAGTTACCGCAGCAGAGTTCCTCGAGGCTCCCGTGAGCGACGCTCAGTATCGCATCACCGGTATGATCACCAAGGTGGCAAAGGCTGAGTATGGCAACATCTACGTTCGCGACTACTCGGGCGAGATCTACGTCTATGGCGTTGGTGCCAAGGGCGATTTCGAGAAACTCGGTCTGAAGGAAGGCGACATCGTGACCCTCGTGGGTAAGCGTGGCGAATACAAGGGCGCAGCTCAGATGACAGGTGCTGCCTATGAGAGCTCCATCTCTGTTCAGGAGGTTTCGCTTGCCGAATTCCTTACGAAGGAAGATTCCAAGGAGGTCTATTACAAGGTGACAGGAACCATTGACGAGATTGCTAACGACACTTATGGTAACCTCTATCTGAAAGATGGCGACACTCGTCTTTATGTCTATGGCTGCTATCCCGGATGGGGCGCTACAGGCGATGCGCGCAAGAACCTGATTGCAACCCTGGGCATCGAGGTTGGCGACAAGCTCACCGTCGTGGGTCCGAAGTCCACCTACAAGGATGTTCCTCAGGTGAACGGAGGTCTCTATTTCTCACACGAGAAACCTCAGTAAGCATTATTTCAAACATCTCTATCAACAATCGGATGTCGCTCACGCGGTGTCCGATTTTTGTATGCTCGGCATGAGTATTGTCTAACGGGTGTAAGTCCCCAACGAGCCCTGATAGTGGGAATCGTATAGCCAGAAAGACAAGGGTGTCCATTGCGAGGTGGAATCTGAAAGAAGTCAGCGGCAAACATCTGACCTA
>JAILAI010000244.1 GCA_024681705.1 Prevotella sp. | reverse complement strand
GCTTCTTCCTGCTGCTCTCCATCAAGTTCAATATTCTTTATCTCGTCATCCATAGGTACCATTTTATTCATGCAAAAATACAAAAAAAATGTCAAATAACGAGTGTTTGTCCCTATTTATTAGCGTTTTTTTGGAAATATCACGGGCAATCTAAGTCTGACGCAATGCTTACTATTGTACAACGTTAAAATCAACATATCATATCGAAGGACGACTATGGTAGGTCTATGGTAGGTGTATGGTAGGTGTTGGAGAAAGACCTACCATCGCTCAAACCCTTTACAGATGGGCGTTTGAGAGTGGTCATGGTAGGTCGGTAGGTGTTAATTGAAATTTATATAAAGAGATGTATATTCTATTTTCCTATCCAAATATAGTATGTCTATCAAAACTCATTTCTTGTCTAATATAGAGCATGCCTTTCAAAATTCAAGCCTTATCTAAATAGGGTATGTCAACTCCAAAGCCTACGTCCAGCAAGAGCAATGAGGATGACGGAAATATCGGCAAACCCCCGCTTTCCATCATCAAAAGCGGCGCTTTTCGTGAGTAAAAACGGCGCTTTCGGTGTGCAATATTGTTGATTTTGAGTGTCTAAATTGGCGTAATCTCTTCCCTGATCATGAATAAATATAGAGAAAGCGGCCGTCTCCACTCGGAGCCGGCCGCCGTCCTACATTATCTACTTCTGAAAACTTTCTCTTTACTTTTGGGATTTCAGACTTCGTCTTTTTAGTGCTTCTGCACATGACGGTCCATCCATCGCCCTGTGATTGCAAATACAGCAAAGAGGGCACATAATGTTGTAACACTCATGTCTATTCCCTTTCTTTTACCTATTTTTTATACGTTCAACTTCTATTTTGTTTCAGCCCTCGCGGGCATCATGTTATCCTCGAAATCAATCTTTTCTTTCTTACCTCAAAAAACTTCGTGTTACCTATTCTTTTTTTTCGGAAGCCTTACGCTTCTCTTTTTCATCCTGAGTCAAAATAGTCAAATCTGTTACAATCCTAACAATCTTCTTTTACCTAAAACTAAACCTACTGAATCTAAACAATCTTTACCTTAACTAATAACCATTTATTTCTTTTTTACAATGCAAAGTTACGACTGTTTTCGCACACAGCAATGGAATATTCGCATTTTATTCTCAAAAAAGCCCTTTTCTTGATTTAAATCAAGTGGATTTGTGTGCGAACACAAAAAGCGGACCACACAAATAGCATTTTGCATGATCCGCTCTTATCTTGCGGTGACCTGATGGTCTGTTGACTCTTATTCCCAAATCCAGGTGCCAGCTTCCTTCGATTTCCACGCGGGAATGCTAGCGCCGGTACGGTAGTAACTGACGAGTTCGATGTCGTAGACGAGGGTTGAATAGGCCGGAACCGATATTCCCGACGACACCCACTCGCTCGCTGCCGTTGAAACGGTTGAGGTGCTTATCACACTATGCGACACGACGCCCCAGCCAAGCTGATAAGGCACGTAGATGCGCCAGCGGTCGCCGATGTGCATCTGTTGCAATGCGGTGGCCAAACCATCGGGCGTATAGGTCGAACTGACGGCAAAGAGTCGCGGGCTGGCCGTCTCGTGATGGAAGGTGCCGGCGTAACTGGTGCCGATGGTAAGTCCGCCACTATACGATGCTGTTGGCATGAGATGGCCCTTGAAATGCACCCTCACGGAGTCGGAGTACATCGGGCAACCACTGCCCGTTCCCTCCTCGAGCACCTGCACCACGATGTGGTCTTCAGGGTTCAAGGCTATCTCGTCGTTCAGGCTCCACTTCTTGTAGATGCGCCATACGCCATTGGTGGTGTTGCCCGATGCCGACTTCGCCTGGTTGTACACCTGGTTGAAGTAGGTTTCGTTGCGTTCCTGCCAGTTGGCGTATTCCGACTCATCTTCTTCGGTTTCGCCGCACGATGCGAAGAATACCAGCGCCAGCATGGCCAGCAAGAGGTGAATGTGTTTGCTCAATTTCATCTGGTAGCGATTCGTTGTAATGGTCTTATTGCAGCTTCTTCAGGAGTGAGGCGATGCTCACCTTGTCCTCGATGATACCCTGTAGCTGGTCGATGTTCACACGCTCCTGCTCCATCGTGTCGCGGAAGCGCAAAGTGACGGTGTTGTCCTCGAGCGTCTGGTAGTCGACGGTGACGCAATAGGGCGTGCCCACGGCATCGTGACGGCGATAGCGCTTGCCGATGGTGTCTTTCTCATCGTAGGCGCAATTGAAGTGGAACTTCAGGTCGTCGATGATTTCGCGAGCCTTTTCGGGCAGACCACCCTTCTTCACCAACGGCAAAACGGCCAACTTGGTGGGAGCCAAAGCGGCGGGCAGGCGCAATACGACGCGCGTCTCACCGTTCTCGAGTTTCTCTTCCTGATAGCTATGGCACATGATGCTGAGGAACATGCGGTCCACACCGATAGAGGTCTCGATGACGAACGGGGTGTAGCTCTCGTTGGTCTGCGGGTCGAAGTATTTAATCTGCTTGCCCGAGTATTTCTCGTGTTGCGAGAGGTCGAAGTTGGTACGCGAGTGGATGCCCTCCACTTCCTTGAAGCCGAACGGCATCTTGAACTCGATGTCGGTAGCGGCGTTGGCATAGTGGGCCAGCTTCTCGTGGTCGTGGAAGCGGTAGTTCTCGGCGCCGAAGCCAAGGGCCTGATGCCAAGCCATACGCGTCTGCTTCCACTTGGGGAACCAGTCGAGCTCGGTGCCGGGCTTCACGAAGAACTGCATCTCCATTTGCTCGAACTCGCGCATGCGGAAAATGAACTGACGGGCCACAATCTCGCTGCGGAAGGCCTTACCAATCTGAGCGATACCGAACGGCACCTTCATGCGATCGGTCTTCTGAACGTTGAGGTAGTTCACGAAGATACCCTGTGCGGTTTCCGGACGCAGGTACACCTTCATCGAGTTGTCGGCCGAAGCACCCATCTCCGTAGAGAACATCAGGTTGAACTGACGCACGTCGGTCCAGTTGCGTGTTCCGCTGATGGGGCACACAATCTCCTCGTCGACGATGATCTGCTTCAGCTCTTCCAGGTCCATCGCGTTCATGGCCTTGGCATAGCGCTCGTGCAGGGCATCGCGCTTCTGCTGGTTCTCGAGCACGCGACCGTTGGTCTCGCGGAACTTCTGTTCGTCGAAGCTATCGCCGAAACGCTTGGCGGCCTTGTCGACTTCTTTCTGAATCTTTTCC
>JAILAI010000241.1 GCA_024681705.1 Prevotella sp. | reverse complement strand
GTTGTTGAAACGTCTCTTCAAGGTGTTCGGACCCCAAGATGCTTACAAGTGGTTTGAACATCGCGGCGTCAGACTCGTCACACAAGAAGACCAATGCGTGTTTCCCGCATCACAAGATTCCCACACCATCATCGATTGCTTTACCAAAGAGGCTCGCCGAATGGGCGTCGTGGTGAGAACGGGATGCAAGATTGAAACACTCGAACAATTGGCAGACTTCGACTTCATCGCCGTTACGACGGGCGGATCACCACGAGCCGAAGGGCTCGAATGGTTGCGGAAAGCAGGCCATGAGATAGAGCAACCGGTGCCGTCGCTCTTCACTTTCAACATCAAAGACCCGCAACTATGCCAACTGATGGGCACCGTAGTGGAGAACGCTTCGGTACAACTCCCAGGAACAAAGCTTCGCGCTTCAGGCCCCTTACTCATCACGCATTGGGGAATGAGCGGCCCAGCTATCTTGAAACTATCGAGCTACGCCGCACGATTGCTTAGCGAACGAAACTACCAGCATCAACTCGGCGTGAATTGGACGGGACACAACGAAAACGAAGTAGCCAACGAACTCACACAAATAGCTCAGGAAAACGCTCAGAAACAAGTGGCCTCGTACCGACCTTATGCCCTACCCCAGCGCCTTTGGAGCTATCTTTCGATGAAGTGTATGGGAGAAAAGAGCTCGCTCAGATGGGGCGAACTAGGAAAAAAGAACCTTAATAGACTTACCAATATCCTTTGCAACGACGCTTATCTCATCAATGGCAAAGGAACGTTTCGCGACGAGTTCGTCACATGTGGAGGCATTTCGCTCGGTAGCATCCAACCTACGACGCTCGAAAGCCGCTCAACACCTCATCTTTATTTCGCGGGCGAAGTGCTCGACATCGACGGCGTGACGGGTGGATTCAATTTCCAGGCGGCTTGGACAACGGCATTTGTCGTAGCGCAAAGCATCGCACAAGCCAGCCAAAAAACTTAGTGTGTGGCCTGCCACCAAGCCGTTTTCTCCTTCGTTTCCGCCGCTTTTGCTACGCTAATATCCGAGATGGTGATGCCCGAGAAATCGGTAACCTCGTACACGCTAGTGGTCTTCTCGGCATAGACAAGAGGGGTGTGAACGGCCGCTGGCACCATCTTCTTCAACTGAGTCTGGAGTCTTGAGAGCAAGTCGGCATTGTCGCTACAAAGTAATTTCAGATAGGAACCCATATCGTAGAACACCGTTGGCGAGAAGCCATCGAGAGGCTGAACGTCGTAGATGTCCACCTTCGACACATCACATTGGGCATTTGCCTCTTTCATGAGCGCGGCCATCGGCTCCACCTCGCTCGTCTTCACCAACGAAAGCGTGCCGTAAGGATCGGTATAGTCGATGAAGAAATCGTAGAAGTCCTGAACTACGGCCGCATAGTCTCCGTCGAGCAGATGAGCGCCGACGGTGGTATAGGGCAGACCTACCATCATCACCTCCGAGGTAGAACCGATGATGTAGTCGGTGACGTTACGCAAATCGTAGGCCACTTCGATGTTCTGCATGTAGCAATCGTCGAAAAGCACGAAGTCGAGATGGCCGAAGGTATCGGCAACGGCATCGCGAAGCACGGAGATTTCCGCATGGAAATTTGAGTCACCGCCTATACCCGTGCCGTAAAAACGGGTTTCGATGGGATGATCCACACGTTGCATGCGTCGCTTTGCTCCCATCCAACCATCAAAGACTTGTTGCTTCGACAGGTACGAACCAGCGTTCGCCGGCAACCAACCCGTACCATGAGCACTCACTACTAAGCCATACGACTCGGCCTTAGCCACCGATATCACGTCGGAGAACAACGCTTTCACGCCCTGAACGGTCGTATAATCCTTCGCATAAAGGTAGGGATAGGTTTTCAACGTGTCGCTCTTGCATTTGCCGTCGGCGTATTTCAGTTCAATGAGATAAGCACGGTTGGCAGTGCTGGCGATGAACACCACCACCCGCTTACTGCCAAGTCCGCGTCGGTATTCTATAGCCGTCTTCATGGCCGATATGTTCTTCTGGCAAGCATTATAGATGCTTCCCCCACCCGACCAAGGCATATACATCAATAGCGTCTGCTGGGCTACGATGTCCTGAGGCTCGTCGGGCTCGTCTTCATGATGACATGCGACGCTAAGCAACGCCACACATCCCATGAGCACTATCGTCATGATTTTGGCTATTTTTCTCATATCACGTTTTTCTTAAAGCTTTTTCTTCAGTTCAGCAATCGACTCCTTCAGGGCTGCTATCTTCTCTTCAGAGTCGCTCTGCTTCTTGCGTTCCATAGCGACAACGGCCTCGGGAGCGTGGGCAACGAACTTCTCGTTGGAGAGTTTCTTCAGCACACCAGCCAGGAATCCTTCGAGATGCTTCAGCTGAGCTTCTTGCTTTTCGAGTTCGGCGGCTACGTCGATGAGGTCGCCAAGAGGTACGGCAAACTCGTCGGTTCCCACCATGAAGGCGGAAGCGTCGGCGGCTTTCTCGGCTACGGTTTCCATCTTCGACAAGTTGGCCATCTTCTTGATGACGTCGGCATAGGCATTATAGCTATCGGTGCCCACCACCTGAAGCTCCAGCTTCTCTTTCTGGGCGATGTTCTTCTGGCTACGAACCATGCGTACACCCGACACCACCTGCTTCATGTTCTCCACTTCTTCGAGCAATTTCTGCTCGTCGGCGGTCAACGATCCAATCTTCAACTCGTCGCGCATGATGCTTTCGCCATCCTTGCGGTCGTAGAGATGTTGCCACAATTCTTCCGTGATGAACGGCATGAAGGGGTGAAGCATCTTCAGCAGGTCGTTGAAGAAACCGAGCGTTGCCTCGTAGGTCTCGCGGTCGATGGGCTGGGCCTCGCCGTTCACATAGGCGGGTTTCACCATCTCCAGATACCAACTCGAGAACTCGTCCCAGAAGAGTTTGTAGACAGCCATCAGGGCCTCAGAGATGCGATACTTCGAGAAGAGGTCGTCGAGTTCGGCATTCACCTGCTTCATCTTTGCCGAGAACCAAGCTACGGCCGTCTTGTTGGCCTCGCTCACCTCAGCATCGTCGGCCACCTTCCAGCTCTTCACCAGACGGAAGGCGTTCCAAATCTTATTGTTGAAGTTACGGCCTTGCTCGCACAAAGTGTCGTCGAACAAGATATCGTTTCCGGCGGGAGCCGAGAGCATCATGCCCATACGCACACCGTCGGCGCCGTATTTCTCGATGAGTTCGATGGGATCGGGCGAGTTGCCGAGCGACTTCGACATCTTACGACCCAGCTTGTCACGAACGATACCAGTGAAATAGACGTTCTTGAACGGGAACTTACCCATATATTCCTCACCAGCCATAATCATGCGGGCCACCCAGAAGAAGATGATGTCCGGAGCGGTCACCAGGTCGCTGGTGGGATAATAGTAGTTGATTTCCTCGTTTCCAGGATTGTTGATGCCGTCGAAGAGCGACACGGGCCACAACCACGACGAGAACCAGGTGTCGAGTGCATCTTCGTCTTGCGTGAGGTCTTCCAATTGCAACTGGTCGTTTCCGCTCTGCTTACGGGCCAACTCGAGGGCCTCTTCGGCCGTCTCGGCCACCACGAAGGGCAGGTCGGCCATCTCGGTATTGTCGTCGGCGCCATAGTAGTAGGCGGGGATGCGATGACCCCACCATAGCTGACGGCTGATGCACCAGTCCTGAATGTTCTCCAACCAGTTCTTGTAAGTGTTCTTATATTTGGCGGGATAGAAGTTCATCTCGCCATTCATCACGGGCGGAAGTGCGATATCGGCGAAGTGCTTCATCTTGAGGAACCATTGCAACGAGAGTCTCGGCTCGATGGCCGTATCGGGATTGCGCTCCGAGTAGCCCACCTTGTTCACGTAGTCTTCCACCTTCTCCATGAGTCCGGCTTCCTCCAGATCCTTTGCTATCTGCTTGCGGCAATCAAAGCGATCCATTCCCACATAGATGGGCGATTGCTCCGAGATGGTGCCGTCGGCGTTGAAGATGTCGATGGTCTCCAAGTCGTGGGTCTTGCCAAGCATGTAGTCGTTGGTGTCGTGAGCGGGCGTCACCTTCAGACAACCCGTACCGAACTCGATGTCGACGTAGCGGTCTTCGATGACGGGAATGACGCGTCCGACGAGCGGAACAATCACCTTCCGACCCTTGAGCCATTGGTTCTTCGGGTCCTTGGGGTTGATGCACATGGCGGTGTCGCCCATGATGGTCTCCGGACGTGTGGTAGCCACGACGGCATAGAATCCCTTCTCATCGCGATGAATGACGTTGCCCTCGGCTTCGGCGGCCGCGATGTCGATGTTAACCTCGCCGTCGACGTAGTATTTCAGGTGGTAGAGCTTAGAGTGCTCTTCCTTGTAGATGACTTCTTCGGTAGACAATGCGGTGAGTGCCTTGGGGTCCCAGTTCACCATGCGGAGTCCGCGATAGATGAGCCCTTTGTTATAGAGGTCTACAAACACCTTGATGACGCTCTTGGAGCGTGTTTCGTCCATTGTGAAGGCGGTGCGGTCCCAGTCGCACGAAGCGCCCAGACGGCGAAGTTGCTTCAATATGATTCCTCCGTGCTCGTGGGTCCAGTCCCAAGCGTGCTTGAGGAATTCGTCGCGCGTCAGGTCGTGCTTCTTGATGCCCTCGGCGGCGAGCTTCTTCACCACCTTTGCCTCGGTGGCGATGCTCGCATGGTCGGTTCCGGGCACCCAGCAGGCGTTCTTGCCTTCCATGCGTGCTCTTCTGACGAGAATATCCTGAATGGTGTTGTTCAGCATGTGGCCCATGTGGAGCACTCCGGTGACGTTTGGCGGAGGGATGACGATTGTATAAGGCTCGCGACCATCGGGTTTCGAACTGAACAGCTTGTTGTCAAGCCAATATTGATACCATTTCGACTCCACTTCCTGCGGAGTGTACTTGCTTGCTAATTCCATATCTTTTTCGTATTTGCAATTTGGGCGCAAAATTACTACTTTTTTTTCTAATTTCCGAATCCTTTCGCACCGAATTGGACTTTCTCCCTTCTCATCTTACATTTTTTTCTTGTTGAGGTCATGGAAGGCTCCCGCCTATGTGGGTGAAAAAGGGAAATAAAGAGAGGGAGTGTCAAAACAGACATTCCCTCTTTTTAGGTTGATGGATGTAAATGTCTGTGAGTAGCGGCTCCCCTCCCATTAGCTTGCGAAGGGGAGGGGACTAAGGGGTGGGGTGGTAAGAAAATCCTG
>JAILAI010000222.1 GCA_024681705.1 Prevotella sp. | reverse complement strand
TGCCGAACGGCGGTCCGATTTATCGAGAATACCAGCTGTCGCAATAGGTCTCCATTTGTCGATCGTGGTGATTCTGGTGGGTGCTTTGCGATGAAAAAAAGATGCGACACAACCGGTTACCCAGCATGCATCGCATCTCTAAAAAGAAGGTGAAAATGAACACCAAAAAATGATTCTCAATACCTCCTATTATTGTTGAAAATGAAGGCATGAAGATAGACACCACTCATCGTGAAACCCCCGTATACAGTACGTTTCAGACGTTTTCGCGCTGATGATGTTGCAGCATGCGAGCGCGAACGGAAATCTGTATTCCAGACGTGTTGCACTGATGATGTTGCAGCAAGCGAGAGTGAACAGTTTCTATATATAAAGCGCAGATGCAGACAATGAAATCTGTCAATTCTGCTATGACGATTTGAGAGAAAAGACCACAAAAACAGGTAATTTATACGCCAAAAGTGAACAAAAAGAGAAAAAAACGGTTGTTTTCTGATAACGCACTTTCGTTGCAAAGTTCAACATTTCGGCCGAAATCGTCCATTTTTTGCGCTGAAAATCTGTTTTTTCTTGCGAAAATGTGTCGCGATTAGAAAAGTTTTATATCTTTGCAACGCATAACGACCCGACGGACAACTGGCGAAAACAACGGTCACGATCATATATACTCAACTTTCTGAAGTGGTGAAGTAGCCAGTAGTTAAACAAGTGAAGCCAAATGTCCGGTGGCAGAATACATGCAATAGAAGTAACGGCTTGACTTCTGTCCGAAAGGACGAGCGAAGCGATAACTACTTAACTTCCTAACTACAAAGAAGTAAAGCAAATGCGAAACTTGAATGAAAATATGGTTCTGAATATCATGAAAAACTTGAAATGTCTTGTCGTGTTCTTGCTCGTTCTGGCGAACACTACGATTGCTGCCGCTCAGGGGGACGTGATGGAGCAGTCGGAAACCTACATCTGGCCAGACGACTCGCTGGTGGTCGACAATCTGAAACAATGGCAGGACCAGAAGTTCGGCGTGCTCATTCACTGGGGGCTCTATGCCGTTCCTGGCATTGTGGAGTCGTGGTCCATCTGCGACGAGGACTGGATTACGCGTGACACGACGATGACCTATCAGCAATATATGGATTGGTATTTCTCGCTTGCCGAAGAGTTTAACCCAAATCTTTTCGACGCCAGTCAATGGGCGAAGGCTTGTCAGGACGCGGGGATGAGATACATGATTTTCACCACGAAGCATCACGACGGCTTTTGCATGTACGACTCTCGGGAAACCGATTTCACCATTGCCCGTCATGCTTTCCGCAATGATTCCCGGCGCGATGTGCTGAAGCATGTCGTAGACGCTTTCCGCCAGAAGGGATTCGGCATTGGCACCTATTTCTCGAAGCCCGACTGGCATTCGCAAGACTATTGGTGGGACGTGTATAGCAAGAAGGGCAGGGGCGTGAACTATCCCGTAGCCCAGCATCCAGAACGATGGAACCGTTTCTGTCGGTTTACGCATCGTCAGATCGAGGAGATTCTCACGGGCTACGGGCAGGTGGACATCCTCTGGCTGGACGGCGGATGGGTGTGGCCAGGCAATCGCGGTCAGGACATCGACATGCCCGGTATTGCCGATATGGCTCGCTGTTGTCAGCCGGGCATCATCATTGTGGACAGAACTATCGGAGGCCCCTACGAGAACTATCTCACGCCCGAGCGCACCATTCCCGACAGTTGCCTGAACTACCCCTGGGAGAGTTGCATACCGTTGAGCGACGACTGGGGATACGTGAAGAAACCGCGATGGAAAAGCGCCCGTAAGGTCATCAACACGCTGGTCGAGATTGTGGCCAAAGGCGGCAATCTGGTGCTCGGCATTGGTCCTACGCCCGACGGACTTATTCAACCTGAAGCCGTCGACAGGCTTCATCAGATAGGAGAGTGGCTGCGGAAAAACGGGAAGGCCATCTATTCGACCGTTCCTGCCAGACGCTATCACGATGGCGGCATCTGGTTCACCACTTCGAAAGACGGTAAGCAGACGTATGCCATTTGTCCTTTGGAAGAGGGGCAGAAGGTCCCGTCGACCATCAGCTGGAAGGGAAACACGCCCCGAGGTTCGGTCAGGCTTCTCGCCACTGGGCGCAAGCTGAAGACCGTTGTCAAGGGCGATAGCGTCAGCGTCTCGTTGCCTAAGAACATGCAAAACCAGACGTTTGTGCTCGAAATGAACACCGTTGGTCGATAAGACATGATGATGGAAACCATCGCGAGTAGTAAAAGAATGTTAAAGTTGAGGCTTGCGAGTAGGGGAAAATCGGAGTCGTGCGTATTTATAATTAGAATAAGGAAAACGTACATATTATTATTAAAATGGCAAGAAGATATTTATTGGGATTTGATGTCGGCAGTAGTTCTGTCAAGGCATCGTTAGTAGATGTGGATAACGGTCAGTGTGCAGCTTCAGCTTTCTATCCAGAGAAGGAAGCACCCATCATGGCGGTAAAGGCAGGATGGGCAGAGCAGGACCCGCAGATGTGGTGGGAAAATGCCAAGCTCTCGCTGAAAAAGATAATGAGTGAGACTGGTGCAAAGGGCGAAGATGTCGTAGCTATCGGCATCAGCTACCAGATGCACGGCTTGGTGTGCGTGGATAAAGAGCAGAACGTTCTTCGTCCAAGCATCATCTGGTGCGACTCTCGTGCTGTGCCTTACGGTGAAAAAGCCTTCAACGACCTGGGTGCCGACAAGTGCCTTGGCCATCTGCTGAATTCACCGGGCAATTTCACCGCCGCCAAACTGGCTTGGGTGAAAGAGAACGAGCCCGAACTGTTCTCGCGTATCGACAAGATCATGCTTCCCGGTGACTATCTGGCCATGAAGCTGAGCGGCGTGGTGAACACCACTATTAGCGGCCTCTCGGAAGGTATGATGTGGGATTTCAAGGAAAAGAAACCCGCCAAGTTCCTCTTCGACTTTTACGGATTCGACGAAAGCCTTGTGGCCGACATCGTTCCCACTTTCAGCGTGCAGAGCACCGTATGTCGTGCGGCAGCCGAAGAACTGGGGCTGAAAGAAGGAACGCCCGTCTCGTATCGTGGTGGAGATCAGCCGAATAACGCACTTTCGCTCAATGTTTTCAACCCAGGTGAGATTGCCTCTACGGCAGGCACCTCTGGCGTTGTCTATGGTGTGCTCGGCGAGGCCAACTACGACAAGAAGAGCCGCGTGAACACATTCGCACACGTCAACTACAAAACAGATCTTGATCGTCTGGGCGTATTGCTCTGCATCAACGGTACAGGCATCTTGAACGCTTGGGTACGTCGCAATGTGGCTCCTGAGGGAATCTCGTATAGCGAGATGAACGATATGATGGCCAATGTGCCCATTGGTTCGGAAGGCGTGACGATTATTCCTTTCGGCAATGGCGCAGAGCGTGTGCTTGAGAATCGTGAGGTGGGTTGCTCTATCAACGGCATCAACTTCAACAAGCACTCAAAGGCTCACATCATGCGTGCTGCTCAGGAAGGCATCGTCTTCTCGTTCTGCTACGGTATGGAGGTGATGCAGCAGATGGGTATGGACATCAAGAAGATTCATGCCGGAAAGGCCAACATGTTCCTCAGCGACATCTTCCGCAATACGCTTGCTGGCGTGAGCGGAGCCACTATCGAGCTCTACGAGACCGATGGTAGCGTTGGTGCTGCCAAGGGTGCTGGTATGGGTTGCGGTCTCTATAAGAACAACGACGAGGCTTTCGCTACATTGAAGAAGCTGGCCGTCATCGAACCCGACGAGAAGAATCGCGCCGCCTATCTGAATGCTTATGCCGCATGGAAGGAGCAGCTGGCGAAGATTTAAATATCAGATATTATTTTTATTCATTACTTTTATATTATTAAAAAAGAATTATGGCAAAAGAGTATTTTCCGTTTACCGGTAAAATTCCTTTCGAAGGAAAAGACAGTAAAAATGTGATGGCTTTCCACTATTATGATCCCGAAAAGGTCGTAATGGGCAAGAAGATGAAGGACTGGTTGAAGTTCGCAATGGCTTGGTGGCACACACTCGGTGGAGCTAGTGGCGACCAGTTTGGTGGACAGACCCGCAGCTACGAGTGGGACAAGGCCGACGATGCCGTTCAGCGCGCAAAGGACAAGATGGACGCTGGCTTCGAGATTATGGACAAGCTGGGCATTGAATATTTCTGCTTCCATGATATCGACCTCGTTGAGGAAGGCGCTACCGTCGCTGAATATGAGGCTCGCATGAAGGCTATCACCGACTACGCTGAGGAAAAGATGAAGCAGTTCCCCAACATCAAGCTGCTGTGGGGCACAGCCAACGTGTTTGGCAACAAGCGCTATGCTAACGGTGCTTCCACGAATCCCGATTTCGACGTAGTGGCTCGCGCTATCGTACAGATTAAGAATGCCATCGACGCTACCATCAAGCTCGGCGGTCAGAACTATGTGTTCTGGGGCGGCCGTGAGGGCTATATGAGCCTGCTGAACACCGATCAGAAGCGTGAGAAAGAGCACATGGCACAGATGCTGACACTTGCACGCGACTATGCTCGTAGCAAGGGCTTCCAGGGAACCTTCCTCATTGAGCCGAAGCCCATGGAGCCTTCAAAGCACCAGTATGATGTTGACACCGAGACGGTGATTGGTTTCCTCCGCGCTCACAATCTCGATAAGGACTTCAAGGTGAACATCGAGGTGAACCACGCTACGCTTGCTGGTCACACCTTCGAGCATGAGCTCGCTTGCGCCGTTGATGCTGGTATGCTGGGTTCTATCGACGCTAATCGCGGTGACGCTCAGAACGGTTGGGACACCGACCAGTTCCCCATCGACAACTACGAGCTGACACAGGCCATGATGGAAATCATCCGTAATGGTGGTCTAGGCAATGGCGGTACCAACTTCGACGCTAAGATTCGTCGTAACTCTACCGACCTCGAGGATCTGTTCATCGCTCACATCAGCGGTATGGATGCTATGGCTCGCGCTCTTGAGAACGCAGCTGCTATCCTCGAAGAGAGCGAACTGCCTGCTATGAAGAAGGCTCGCTATGCAAGCTTCGATAGCGGTATCGGTAAGGACTTCGAAGACGGAAAGCTCACACTCGAGCAGGTCTACGAGTATGGCAAGAAGGTCGAAGAGCCGAAGCAGATTTCTGGCAAGCAGGAGAAGTACGAGACCATCGTAGCCCTCTATGCAAAATAAGCCTTGCCCCTACAAGGTAGATTCATAATCACGGAAGCTGAGAGGTGTTGCCCAAAGGGTCGCCTCTTGGCTTCTTCGTTTCAATCACGCAAAAAAATAGATGCAGGAAGTGAAAGTTGACAACAAGTTGTTCGAAGAAATCGAAGGACCAGCCTATATCATCGAGGAAGATTTACTGAGGCGTAACCTTTCGTTGATCAAGAGTGTGGCCGAACGTGCTGATGTGCAGATTATTCTTGCCTTCAAGGCTTTCGCCCTTTGGAAGACGTTCCCCATCTTCAGGGAGTATATCTCTGCAACGACGGCCAGTTCGTTATGCGAGGCCCGTCTGGCTTTCGAGGAATTCAAAAGTCCCGCCCACACTTTCTCACCTGCCTATACCGACTACGAGATTGACGAGATTGCAAGATGCTCGAGCCATCTGACGTTCAACTCTCTTTCCCAATTCAATCGTTATGGTTTAAGGGCACTTCAAACGAACAAGTCATTGAGCTTGGGGCTAAGGGTGAATCCTGAATATTCAGAAGTGGGTACAGACCTCTACAATCCCTGTGCGCCTGGTACTCGCTTCGGTGTGATGGCAGACAATCTGCCCGAGACCCTTCCACCACATCTCGAAGGCTTTCATTGTCATTGTCATTGTGAGAGTGGTGCCGACGTCTTTGAGCGTACACTTATTCATATCGAGGAGAAGTTTGCTCGTTGGTTCCCTCAACTGAAATGGATGAATTTCGGTGGCGGTCATCTCATGACGCGTAAGGATTATGATGTAGAGCGCTTGATTCGCATCTTGCAAGGCTTCAAGAATCGCTATCCTTGGCTAAAGGTAATTCTTGAACCGGGAAGTGCTTTCGCTTGGCAAACTGGGCCGTTGGTTTCTCAGGTCGTCGACATCGTCGAAAACAAAGGCATCACTACAGCTATATTGAATGTAAGCTTCACGTGCCACATGCCCGATTGTCTAGAGATGCCTTATATGCCTGAAGTCAGAGGTGCGAAAGTTGCCGACGATAATTCGACAAGTGGTTACAGATACCGCTTGGGCGGAAACAGTTGTTTGAGTGGTGATTTCATGGGCGACTGGATATTCGACCACGAGCTGAAAGTGGGGGAGAGAGTGATCTTTGAAGACATGATTCACTACACAACGGTGAAAACCAACATGTTCAACGGCATCAGTCATCCTTCCATCTGTTTCTTGCATAGCAACGGAGATTTGGAATTGCTACGCCAATTTGGCTACGATGATTATAAAAATCGCATGGATTGAAAAAAAAAACTCCAAAAAGTTTTGGCGGTTTAAGAAAAAGTCGTACCTTTGCAACCGCATTTGGAGAAATGCACCTCGCTAGAGGTCGATAATGCGGCAATAGCTCAGTTGGTAGAGCACAACCTTGCCAAGGTTGGGGTCGCGGGTCCGAGTCCCGTTTGCCGCTCATTTTTTTATTACCTTTTGAAAGACAGTTTTCATGAATTTATATTTAAGATATTTTGATAACGAGACATTAGTCAATAATGTCGATGATGCTATAGCTTTTTTAAGTTCAATTCCAGAGATCGGTATGAATCCTGATCTTGAAAATGATGTTCGCGATTATGCGAATAGTGAGGTGTATTATCCAAAACGCTACAAGATTCGTCCCCGCGTGTATTTCATCATTATCAAGACAGAAGCTCAGACGATGATGGACTTCAAGCAGAAGAAGGCATTGCGCACAAGTATTCCCAATGAGGGTGCCGAACGTGAGATGGTGCCTCCAACAGTTGCTCGCCTGAACGAGATGTGTCCTGGATGGTACGAAGGCTCGCTCGACTTCAAGCGTGTGATGATGGTGCCGGCAACAGGAAAGTTCGAATATCGCGATACGCATTTTGTGGCAAACTGTAAGGCAAATAGTGGAATTGATTGCTACAACCGTATTGTCGAGCATCTGCGCGAACGTGTGGATGGAAGAAGCCAGTTCCCATCTGCAAAGGGAAAGAACTTCAAGTTCAGATATCTGGGCATGTGGAAGTAGATAAACCATAAGTTTCATTTCAAAGTAGAAGTATCATGAATAAGGTAATGCTGATTGGTAATGTGGGCAAAGAGCCCGAAGTACGCTACTACGAACAAGACCAAGCCGTAGCGCAAGTGTCATTGGCAACAACTGAACGTGGCTATACTTTGCAAAACGGAACACAGGTTCCTGAGCGTACGGATTGGCACAATCTGGTGTTCTACAGACAGTTGGCCAAGATTGTTGAGCAATACGTCAAGAAAGGAGACAAGCTCTATGTAGAGGGACGTATCAGATACCGTTCGTACGATACACAGAAAGGTGAGCGTAGGTATGTCACCGAGATTCTTGTTGAGAATATGGAAATGCTTACTCCCAAACACGCTTCACAACAAAACACATCAGAAAGTACGGAAACTGTAGCTGACAGTAGCGGTGAGATGGGTTCGAATATGCCTTTCTAATTTATGGATATCTCATTTCTACAAACAGCACTTGATGAAGTTCAAATACTCGCTCCCACAACAGGGGTTATCATAGCAGCCATCTTGGCTGCTTTGTTGCTGATAGCCTCAGGCTTTGCCAGTGGGTCGGAGATTGCTATCTTCAGTCTCTCGCCGACAGATGTGAGCGAACTCTCGCCGGAGAAATATGTAAGCGACAAGAATATCCAGACGCTTCGTGAGGATAGTGAGCGCACGTTAGCCACAATTCTCATCACGAACAATTTCGTCAATGTAACCATCATTATGCTTTGCAACTATGTCTTCGGACATATTGTCAATTTCGGTAATGCCTATTGGTTGCAGTTTATTTGTATAACGGTGATTCTTACCTTTATACTTCTGTTGTTTGGCGAAATCATTCCTAAAATCTTTGCTCGTATGAATCCGCTCTCTTTCTGTAGAAGGGTAGCAGGCGGCATTCTTTTCTTCCGTAAGGTCTTCTGGCCTTTGGAAACGGTGTTGCTCAGAAGCGGTATTCTTGCGGAGAAGGTGGTTCAGAAAGAATCGCACGTTTTGAGTGTCGACGATTTGGAGCAAGCTCTTGAGCTTACCGACAAAGATGAGATAAAGGACGAGCAGAGAATGCTTCAGGGTATTATCCGCTTTGGCGACGAAATGGCCAAAGAGGTGATGACCAGTCGTCAAGATGTTGTTGACCTCGACATCAAGTGTTCGTTCGACGAGGTACTGAAATGTGTGGTAGAAAACAATTATAGCCGAATTCCCGTCTATCAGGACAACTCTGACAACATTCGTGGCGTTCTCTATATCAAGGACCTTCTGCCGCATCTGGATAAGCCTTCAAACTTCCGTTGGCAAAGTCTGATTCGTCCTCCTTATTTTATTCCTGAAACGAAGAAAATCGACGATCTACTTCGCGAGTTCCAGGAGAATAAAGTTCACATCGCCATTGTTGTTGATGAATTTGGTGGAACTAGTGGTATTGTCACGCTTGAGGATATCTTGGAGGAAATTGTAGGCGAAATCAACGACGAATACGACGAAGAGGAGAAAACTTACACGAGGCTGAATCAAAACACTTATATCTTCGAGGGTAAGACTCTTCTGAGCGATTTCTATAAGATTCTTGAGATTGACGACAAAGAATTTGAAGAAATCGAAGGTGAGGCCGATACCATAGCGGGTTTGTTGCTCGAAGTAAAGGGCGACTTCCCCGATATTCACGAAAAGCTGGAGTATAGCCACTATGTCTTTGAGGTGCTTGAACTCGAAGAACGCCGCATTTCTCGCGTCAAGGTTATTGTAAAGGATAATGTGAAAAACAATAACGCTGATAAGGAAAAATAAGAATGTCGTTGTTTTTTGTTCGGAATCTTCCTGGCGGTGCAAAGCTTGGTGTTTGGCACATGGACGAAAGTGCTTCTTCGTTTCCTCAGTACTTTGAAGAGGCTACTACACGTTACAAGAATGAAGCTCGTCGTAAGGAGTATGTCTGTGTGCGTGCATTGCTTTGCGAAATGAATAATGGCGTGCTTCCAACGATAGAGCACGAACCTTCGGGCAAGCCCATCTTAGAAGACGGACGTAAGATTAGCATTAGTCATACAAAGAACTATTGTTCGGTGATTCTCTCCGACCAAAACGCTGTTGGCGTCGATATTGAATATGTCAGCGATAGGGTTAATCGCATCGCCCATAGGTTTTTGAGAGACGATGAAAAGTTTTCTGGCACAATCGCCTTGTTACTTTGTTGGTGTGCTAAGGAAACGGTTTACAAACTCTTTTCCGAAGACGAATTGCTTTTTGAAGATATGTTCGTAGAGCCTTTTGAGGTTAAAGATTCTGGAAACTTTTTTGTGAGAAATCTGAAAAGAAATGTCCGAGTGGAGGTTTTCTATCAGGTGACAGAAGAATACGCGCTTACCTATTCTATTTAGGAATAGGCTTCAATCTTGTTTTCTCTTCTCCAGTTTCTTGATTCTTCTCTTTGCTTCTGGTAGATCTGGGCAAAGGTGTAGGGCTTTCTTGTAGTTGGCGATGGCTGCTTCGTTCATTTGTTCGTTTTCGCATTCCCTTCCCAACATCACATATTCTACGGCCAGTTGCTTCAGGAATTTTACTTTCTGGGCTTGTTCTTCTTTTAAATGCTTGACTTCTTCTTGAAGCTTTGTAATGATTCCCAACTTCCTACGTATAAGGCGCTTGGCCTCAGGTTTCTCGATGTCATAGCGACTATGAATAGCCAGAAAGAAGTATTTGAGGAAAGCGTCAAAGTCTTGTTCGTCGAAGGCTTTGGCCGCTTCATGATATTCGTAATCGGCTTTGCTCTCAGAAAGAGCATTCTGAATGATGTTGTTGTCGTTGAACTTTCGCGCAAAGTTGATGACTTCCGTCTTCACAAACACATCCTCTCGACGGATGGGCTCATTCAATGTGATTCCTTCGAGAGACATACATCGGCTCAATGCAACGTAAGTCTGTCCACCAGCAAACACTCCACCGGTGAAGTCGATGTTGACGCTTCGGAATGTCAACCCTTGACTCTTGTGAACAGTAATGGCCCACGCAAGTCTTATCGGGAACTGAATGTATACACCAATCTCTTCCTCTTCGATTTTCTTCTCTTTGTCGTTGAAGGTGTATTTCACATTGCTCCAACGTTCGCGTTGTACCTCGTACTCTTCTCCTTCGTCGGTTACAACGAACAAGAGTTGGTCTTCTTCATCGATGCCTGTCACAACTCCGATGGTTCCGTTCACCCATCTGCGATCCATATCATTCTTAATGAAGATGACTTGTGCCCCAGGCTTTATCACAAGTTCCAACGGAGTTGGTAGAGAGCTTTCTGGAAACTCTCCCTTTATCTCTCCTTCAAAAGTCGTTGGGTCGCCTTCAAGTTCTTCAAGATGTTTGTCGTTGATGAAGTCAACCGTATCTCGACGTGTTGAGAGGGTGATGGAGAAGTCGTTGCTTTTCTTATGTTCATTTTGGGGATTCACCCGTTGATTGAGCATCTTCAAGTCGACGGCACTAGCCGCACCCGCACGAATATGGTCAAGAATATTGATGAAAAGCGGGTCTTTCTGCCGATAGACTTTCTGAAGTTCGATGCTGACAAGATTCATCTCCCTGAACACATGTGCGTCGAAAAAGAAGGCAGAAGGGTAGTAGGGTCGCAACAATTGCCACTCTTCTTCTTTGATAACGGGTTCCAATTGGAAGACGTCGCCTACGAGCAGAAGTTGCTTTCCACCAAAAGGTTCCCTCATATTGCGGCTATAGATGCGGAGCACTTTGTCGATGAAATCGATGATGTCTGCTCTCACCATCGATATCTCGTCAATGATGATAAGCTCAAGTTCACGAATGATTTTCTTCTTCTCGTTGTTGTACTTCAGCGTTTCCCGAATGTGCTTTGCATCATATCGATGGTCGGTTGGCAACAATGGATGAAAGGGAAGTTTGAAGAAACTATGAAGCGTCGAACCACCAGCATTGATAGCCGCGATGCCCGTTGGAGCCAGCACGATGTGCTTCTTCTTTGTGTTCTGGCAGACGTATCGCAAGAAGGTGGATTTACCCGTACCCGCCTTACCCGTAAGAAAGAGCGAACGGTTGGTGAATTGGATAACCTGAAGTGCTTTCTTGAATTCAGCGTTATCTTTGTCCACCACGACGGTCTTCTCGCCTTGTAAATCTGCCATTCGCTTCTCCTTTCTTTAAGGTTTACAAGTCTTCGAACGTCACGGGTTTTCCTTCCTCTTCTTCTTCGACTTCGCCTTCTTCAAGAGGTTCCAATAGTTCACCTTGAACATTGATGGGGTTGCCTTCTTCGTCATAGAGACCGTCGGCACTAATCTCCGTCGTATCGTTCATTGTCGTGTCCACTTGTTCAGGCACATAGCCAGCACAATCGTAGAGCGACGACATGATCTCCCTTTCCGAAGGTTTGTTGAAACGTCCGTGATATTCTTTCATCTGATTATCGGTCATTACGGCCATCATGAATTTTCCACAGATGGGCAATGCCGTTCGGCTTCCTTGTCCCAATGCTCCCGTCCTGAAGTGGATGCTTCGGTATTCACCTCCTACCCAAGCTCCGCAAACGAGCTTAGGCGAGATGCACATATACCAAGCGTCAGAGTGGTTGTTCGATGTACCAGTCTTTCCGCCAAAGTCGGTATCGCGAACCATTCCGACATATCCAGCCATCGCAGCTGATGTTCCACCAGGTTCGGTAATGCCTCCCATGAGCATTCGTTGCATGAGGAATGCGCTTCTGTAAGGAATCACCTGAGTCTCACTCGTAGGAGCTAAGAAAACTTCTTTGCCGTCTTTGTCGACAATCTTCGTAATCACCACAGGTTCAGCGTGTTTGCCATTATCGGCCACACAACTATAGGCGTTAACCATTTCAAGCAGATTCACGTCCGACGATCCCAAAGCCAACGAGGGTGCATCTTCCAATTCGCTCTTGATTCCCATATCGTGAGCGGTTGCAATAATACTCTTGATACCCATCTCTTGTCCCAAACGGACGGCCACAGAGTTCACACTCTTGGCGAAGGCCGTCTTGAGTGGCAATGAATCGCCCGAGAAACTACCGTTGGCATTGGTCGGCGTCCAAATCTGCGTCTCCTTTTTCTTCTTGTCGTAAACCTCCATCGAGATGTATTCGTCACGACGTTTGTCGCAAGGTGTGAGGCCCTGATTCATCGCTTCGGTATAGACAAAGAGTTTGAAAGTAGAACCTGGTTGACGCATCGCGGTCACCTTGTCATATTTCCAAGACTTGAAATCTATGTCGCCCACCCAAGCTTTTACGTAACCCGTTTGCGGCTCCATTGCTACGAAAGAGCAGTGCATGAACTTCACCATGTAGCGAATACTATCTAGTGTAGACATCTCGCGCTCAATGCTTCCCTTCTCATAATCGAAGAGCTTCACCATGTGCGGACGGTTCAGTTCTGCGTCGATGCTATCGGGATTATTGTTATATTTCTCTTGCAAATCCTTGTAAAGAGGTAGCTTCTTGGCGATTCCTTCGATGAAGTTGGGTATCACCTGATGGCTTTCATCACGCCAAGGGTCTTCACCATTCCAATGCTGATCGAAGTTCTGTTGCACTTGTTTCATCTGCTCGGCGGCGGCCTTCTCAGCATATTTCTGCATTCGCGTGTCGATGGTTGTATATATCTTCAAACCGCTAGCATAAAGGTCGTAGCCGTTTTCTTCGCACCAAGTGTCGAGATAGTCGGCTATATACTGGCGGAAATACATCGCCTGACCGTCGTAGTTGCTCTCTACGCTATATTTCAACTTGATGGGAACGTTCTTCAACGAGTCAAACTCTTCCTTCTTCAGATGCCCTTTGCTGAGCATGTTTCCCATCACCACATTGCGGCGTTTCAGGCTATTCTCGGGGTTGGAAAGGGGATTGTAGAATGTTGTTGCCTTCAACATTCCAACCAGAATGGCGGCTTGGTCGGTGGTCATTTCAGCTGGCGAAACACCGAAATAGGTTTTACATGCGGTTTTGATGCCGAAGGAATTGGAGCCGAAATCCACCGTGTTTGCGTACATAGTCAGGATTTCTTTCTTGTCGTAAACCATTTCGAGTTTTGTGGCAATGATCCATTCCTTTGTCTTCATGATGAGCATCTTCACGCCGGGAATCTTTCCAAGAAGTCCAGTACTGTACTGAGTTCTCACACGAAACATGTTCTTGGCGAGCTGCTGGGTAATGGTGGATGCTCCGCGAGCATCGTGACGAAGAACGGCGTCTTTGAAAGCACCCAGAAGTCCCATCGGGTCAATGCCGTGATGACTATAGAAACGTTCGTCTTCGGTATCGATCAAAGCATCCCAGAAAGCTGGCGAAACATCACCATAACTCACAGGTGTACGGTTCTCGTTGAAGAATTTTCCGATGAGCACATTGTCAGCACTATATATTTCAGAGGCCTCGCTGGTATGCGGATCCATGATGCGCGAGAAGCCGGGCGACTTGCCGAAAAGCCAAAGGAAGTTGATGTCTACAGCTCCCAGATAGATGAAAAATGCCACAATCATCGACGTCAGCACAATGGCCATCCGAGTGTACCACGCTCTACCTTTGTATAACGATTTGTACCAAGGCCAAATGCCTTTCAGGAAACGCCAGCATTTGCCGAAGATCTTCCATATGGAGAAACTTGTTCTTGCCATTTGATTTACTATTCTTTCGTGTAATTTCTTTTACGGAGTGCAAAGTTACTCATTTTTCCGCAAACTCAACGCCTTTCTTTTGGAAACAACATATTTTGTATGTTTTTTAATGTTCTTCCATATTTGACGTAAATCTCAGAAGTGGTTGTTTATGCCTCTTGATGCCTTCGATTCGAACCTTGAAAATTGGCCGAGATGATTGATAAAAGGAAAAACGGCAGTTTTGATGATGAAAAGCGGCAATTTTGATGATTCATTTTGTCGCTTTTGATGACCAATTTCGCCAGTTTTCCTAATACGTTTCGCCGAAATACTCAATTCTTCCCAAATATTAATTAAACAAGTACAGTAACATGTCGTTGTAAGCTTCTTATATTCAATTGATTATATGGTTGTCTAATTAGAATTTTCATGTTGGAATTTTCTTCATTCGGGAGACTCTTGAGAAAGTTTTTTTCCAAACTTTTGGTGAATTTGAAGTTTTTATTTATCTTTGTAGTCGAAAAAATATTTGGGCGCTTACATAAATATTATAATATGTATGCGCGCATAAAATGTTTGAATATGGGCAAGATAAAAACAATTGGTGTACTAACTTCGGGCGGTGATGCCCCTGGAATGAATGCGGCCATACGTGCCGTTACCCGTGCAGGTATCTACAATGGGTTTAAGATAAAGGGTATTTATCGTGGATGGGAAGGTCTTATCCACGATGAAATCAAGGATTTTTCTACTGAGAACGTCAGTGGAATTATCAATATGGGCGGTACGATTCTGAAGACTGCCCGTTCAAAAGACTTCATGACTCAGGAGGGTCGCCAGAAGGCTTATGAGAATATGGTGAAGCATGAGATTGATGCTCTTGTGGTCATTGGCGGAAATGGCTCGCTCACAGGTGCCCGTCAGTTTGCCGATGAATACGATGTTTGTTGCATCGGACTTCCGGGAACCATCGACAACGACCTCTATGGTACTGACTCAACGATAGGTTACGACACCACTATGAACACCATCATGGAGTGCGTCGACCGCATTCGTGATACGGCACAGAGCCATGAGCGCATTTTCTTCATCGAGGTGATGGGCCGTGATGCTGGCTTCCTTGCTCAGAACTCTGCTATTGCCAGTGGTGCCGAAGCAGCCATTATTCCTGAGGATAGTACCGATGTCGACCAGCTCGCGCGCTTTATGGAGCGTGGTATTCGCAAGTCGAAGAAGTCGTGTATTGTCATTGTTTCGGAGAGTCCCAAGTGCGGTGCTCTCTACTATGCTGATCGTGTTCGCAAGGAATTTCCCGATTATGATGTGCGCGTATCGATACTTGGTCACCTCCAGCGTGGTGGACGTCCTACGGCTCACGATCGTATTCTCGCTGGGCGAACAGGTGTGGGAGCCATCGAGGCCATTATGCAGGGTCAGCGAAATGTGATGATTGGTCTTCGCTACAACGAGGTCGTCTATGTGCCTTTCTCCGAAGCCATTCGCTCAGACAAGCCCTTCGACAAGAAACTTATCAAGGTCTTGGACGAACTTAGCATTTAAGAAAAAAACATGATGCGAGCAATCGCGTCAGTTTGAATACATTATTTACTTATAAATTAAACAAAAACATTATGGCAAAAAAATTTATCTGCGCTGTGTGTGGATATATCCACGAAGGCAATGAACCACCCGAAAAGTGCCCCATCTGTAAGGCTCCCGCTTCGAAGTTCTCAGAACTGATCGAAGATGGTGAAACGATCTATGCAACCGTTCATCGCATTGGTGACGGTAAGCCCGAGGGTGTGAGTGAGGAAATGATCAACGACCTTCGCAACCATTTCAACGGCGAGTGTGGCGAGGTTGGAATGTATCTGGCAATGGCCCGTCAGGCTGATCGTGAAGGATATCCCGAAATTGCAGAAGCTTTCAAGCGCTATGCATTCGAGGAAGCTGATCACGCTAGCCGTTTTGCTGAATTGCTCGGCGAGTGCGTGTGGGATACAAAGACCAATCTTGAGAAGCGTGCTGCTGCCGAAGCTGGTGCTTGCGAGGATAAGTTCCGCATTGCAAAGAATGCCAAGGCCGCTGGCTTTGATGCAATTCACGATACGGTTCACGAGATGGCAAAGGATGAAGCTCGTCATGGAGCCGGCTTTGCTGGTCTGTTGAAGCGTTATTTCCCGAAATGAGGAACTTGGGCGTAAGACTCAAATTGAGCGGCATCATTCTCATGGTGCCGCTCTTACTCTTTGCCCAACCTCGTTTAATCAAGGTAAACAAACAACAGAAGTTCCAGAAACAGCTTCCTGCTGGTAACTTTAGCGGAATCACTTGGCTTGGCGACGACCGCTATGCTTTGGTGAGCGACAAAGGAGACGATGGTTTCTATGTGTTCAGACTTCAGCTGGATACAAAGAAAGGAAAGATTAAAAGTGCGGAGAATGTCGGGTTCTTTAGTACGGGGAAACCTAATTGCGATGCAGAGGGTATTGCTTATGTGCCGGAAACAAACACGTTGTTCATCGGAAGTGAGCAGACGACTTCGGTGCGAGAGCTGAGTATTGATGGTAAAGAGACGGGTCGGCAATTGGAAGTTCCAGAAGTGTTTTTGCATCATCAACCGAATCGTGGCCTTGAGTCGCTTACATACGACGCTCGGAATAAGACGTTTTGGACGGTTTCTGAGAGTACGTTACAGATGGATGGAGGACATTCGCTTTTGCAAAACGGAAAGCCGGAAAGGTTACGCATACAATCGTTCGATGGTAGTTTAGAACCTCGATCGCAATATGCTTACTTGATGGATACTCCGAAAAAGAACAAAGATGGAAGGAATCATGTTCATGGAGTGAGCGAGTTAACGGCTTTACCCGACGGAAGACTAATCGTGTTGGAGCGTGAGTTCTATGTACCGAAGAAAAGGGTAGGGGCTAGTGTCGTTTGCAAACTCTATGTGGTAAACCCTTCAGAAGGGACACCGTTAACGACCGACGAGCCTCTCGACGACAACGCTCCATTTCTTAGCAAGACATTGCTTTGTGAATGGAAAACGCGAATGAACCTTTTGCATCAGGACATTGCTAATTACGAGGGGATGTGTCTTGGCCCTCAGCTTCCAGATGGAAGACAGACACTCATACTGGTTGCCGATTCACAGAACCGTTATGGTGGATTGATGCGCGACTGGTTTAAATGTATACTATTGGATTTACAAGGGCATTAGGCCTTCAAATATAAAAGAAAAAGGAATATGGGAATTTTCAAATGGATTGCTGGTTTTCTTGGCTTTATCATTACCGGAGGAAGCCCACTTGGGGCTCTTGCTGGTTATGCGCTAGGATCATTGTTCGATGGCGGCATCGATATTCAGACGTCTGATGGATATTGGCAAAATCAGCAGACATCGGGAGGATATGATAACTACGGTCGCTCTCAGCGTGTAGATATTGGTCAGCGCAATAGCTTTTTGTTCAGCTTATTGGTGCTCGCTTCTTACATCATTCGTGCAGATGGGAAAGTGATGCATAGCGAGATGGAGTTTGTGAGGAGTTTTCTTCGCGCAAACTTCGGTGAACAAGCGGTGAAAGAAGGCAATGATATCCTACAACGTTTATTTGAAAAGCAGAAGGAAATGGACGGTCAGCAACCTGGTTCCTATCGCAATATTGTGATGCAAAGTTGCCAGCAGATAGCAGCTAACATGACTTATGAGCAAAGGTTGCAATTGTTATCGTTCCTTGCCCAGTTGGTAAAAGCCGACGGAATCGTCGATGGTAAGGAAGTTCAAGCTCTTCGTGATGTCGCGATGGCGATGCGTTTGAGCGCTTCTGAAGTTGATTCTATGCTGAACTTGAATGACAGTAGTTCCAATCTTGACGCCGCATATAAGGTGCTTGGCGTTTCGCCAGATGCAACCGACGATGAAGTGCGCAAAGCCTATCGTGTGCTTGCCTTGAAGCATCACCCCGATCGCGTGGCCACATTGGGAGAAGATGTCCGTAAGGCAGCTGAGAAGAAATTCCAGGAAATCAATGCCGCTAAAGACCTTGTGTTCAAGGCTCGCGGTATGTAGGTAAGTAAAACGAGGCCGTTTCTTTAATCTATATAAAGAACATTGCTGAAGCCTACGAAGAAGTGCTGTCTTTAATGATGTCGATAATCTCGGCAACGGCTTTGTTTTCGGCATCATCAGATGAAGAAAGGTCAAGCCAATGAATGCTTTCGTCGCGCTTGAACCATGTGAGTTGCTTTCGGGCATATCGACGCGTATTTCCTTTGATTCTCTCAACGGCTTCGTCTAAAGTCCACGTTCCGTCAAGATAGGCAAACAACTCTTTGTATCCCACCGTGTTGAGACTTTGAAGTTGTCTCATGTCTTGGTGCTCTTTCACTTCTTCAAGAAGACCCTCCTTCATCATATTGTCCACACGTTGATTGATGCGGTCGTAGAGTTCTTCGCGTTTTCTGTTAAGTCCAATTTTTACAATATTGAACGGTCGGTTTTTCTTTTCTCCCGTCCTAAGCGATGTGAATGTCTGATGGGTAGTGTGGATAATCTCTAATGCGTGCACCACTCTACGATAGTTCTTTTTGTCAACAATGGCGTAGTATTCTGGGTCGAGCTCCTCGAGTTCTTTACACAAGGCGTCAAGCCCTTCGTCTTTTAACCTATGCTTCATAGTCGCCCTAAGCTCGTCAGAGACAGTAGGTAAATCACCCATTCCGTCGCATACGGCATCAATATACATCATACTTCCGCCCGACATAATAGCGAAATCGCTTTGTTGGAAAAGAACTTCAAGGAGTTTCAACACTTCTTCTTCAAACATTGAAGCATTGTAGTAATCCTCGATATCGAGTTTTTCCACCATGTAGTGCTTCACTCTCTTCTGTTGTTCTTGTGTGGGTGCGGCCGTTCCAATGGGAAGTCCTTTGTATATTTGCCTTGAGTCGGCATTGATGATAGGCACAGAAAAATACTCAGCCACACGAAGGCAGATGTCCGTTTTGCCTACACCCGTGGGGCCGAGTATTACTATGAGTGTCTTCATTCGTTTCTATCTGATGATTCCTCGTTTAGAATCGCTCACGAAGTTGATGAGATAATCAATTTCATCCGATTGTGGAATAGTATTCTTTATCTCCTCAATGCCTTCGGCAAGTACACCTTTTGAATAGAGAATGCGATAGGCATCGTGAATCTGTGTGATGATTTCGTTGCTGAATCCTCGACGGCGAAGTCCGATAAGGTTCACTCCAGCATAGCGGATGGGCTCTTTTCCAGCGATGATATAAGGTGGAATATCCTGACTAGTGCGACTTCCTCCCTGAATCATTACATATCCACCGATGTGTACAAACTGGTGTACAAGAACTTCAGCCGAAATGATTGCATTGTCATCAACAAGAACTTCGCCCGCAAACTTCGTACTATTGCCAATGATACAACCATTACCGATGACACAATCGTGAGCGATATGCATATTTTCCATGAGCAGATTGTTGTTGCCAACAATGGTTGTTCCTTTCGAAGCGGTGCCACGAGAGATGGTTACATTCTCACGAATGGAGTTGTTATCACCAATCTGGCAGATAGTATCTTCACCGCGAAATTTCAAATCTTGTGGCTTTGTAGAAAGACTAGCCCCTGGGAAAATCTCGTTGTTATTGCCAATTCGAGCTCCATAATTGATCGTGACGCTATTCTGCAGCACATTATTATCACCCATCACTGTGTTCTTGTCGATGTAGCAGAACGGACCAATGATGTTATTGTCGCCGAGCTGAGCTTCGGGATGTACAAATGCTAAAGGACTTATTTGATTCATTCTTTTGCGGAATTACACGGTTAATGAATAAATGGCAACTGCCAGAAAACTATTTGTTCTTCACGATTTGAGCCGTGAATGTGGCTTCAGAAACAAGCGTGTCGCCAACAAACGCATAGCCTTTCATCGAAGAAATACCATGACGAAGTGGTGCGAGAAGCTCTACTTTGAAGATGAGCGTATCGCCCGGAACCACCTTCTGACGGAATTTCACGTCGGTAATCTTCATGAAATATGTGCTCCAACGCTCGGGTTCCTCAAGGCTATTCAACACGAGCAGACCTCCGCACTGAGCCAAAGCTTCTATCTGAAGTACACCTGGCATGACGGGTTCCTGAGGGAAGTGCCCTTGGAAGAAAGGTTCATTGCTCGTGATGTTCTTCACGCCGACGATGGTGTTCGGTCCAAGAGAAATCACTTTATCGACCAGCTGCATGGGATAACGATGAGGAAGCAGCTCACGAATGCGGTTCACATCCATCACCGGAGCCTCGTTAGGATTGTAAGGCGGTGCCTGCACTTCGTGCTTGCGAATCTCTCTACGCATAGCACGGGCGAACTTGTTGTTGATGGTGTGTCCTGGACGTGTGGCCACGATGCGTCCCTTTATGGGGCGTCCGATAAGTGCCATATCGCCGATAATGTCGAGGAGTTTGTGTCGAGTGCATTCATTTTCCCACACCAAAGGCTTATGCTGGATATAACCAATATTCTCAGCATCCATGTGTGGTACGCCGAGCAGGTCGGCAAGTTTGTCGAGCTGATCCTGTTCGAGCTTGCGTTCATAAATCACGATCGCATTGTCCATATCGCCGCCCTTGATGAGATTGGCTTTCAGCAACGGTTCAATGTCGCGCACAAATACGAAGGTGCGAGCAGGCGCAATCTCCTCCTCAAATTTGCTCATGTGATCGAGCGTAGCAAACTGGCTGTTGATGAATTTCGACTCAAACGAGCACATCGCCGTAATGGAGAACTCTTCGTCGGGCAAAATGATGATGCTCGAACCCGTAGTTTCGTCCTTTACTTCAATCTTATGTCTGATGACGTAGTAGTCTTTTGGAGCATTCTGCTCTTCGATGCCCACTTCCTTTATCTTCTTCACATACATGATGGCCGAGCCGTCGAGAATCGGAAACTCGGGTCCATTCACTTGTATGATGCAGTTGTCGATGCCCATCGCATAGAGTGCCGAGAGACCGTGTTCAACGGTTGACACGCGCACATCGCCCTTGCAAAGCACGGTTCCTCGCGTCGTCTCTGTAACGTTCTCAGCTATTGCATCGACGAAGGGTTCGCCTTCAAGGTCTATACGTTGTATTTTATATCCAGTATTCTCTGGAGCTGGGTTAAAGGTAACTGTTAGGTTTAATCCCGTGTGCAACCCCTTTCCAAAAAGACAAAAACTGCCTTTAATCGTTGTCTGTTTCAACATACTCATTTCTTATATATGTATAATTCGTCATTCCAACCTTCACGAAGAAGGCTTGCTGACTATTTATTTGCTTTCAATTTCTCCACTTCTTTCTGTAATGCGTCCAGTTGCTTGTACATATCAGGAAGTTTCTGGAAGATAACCGACGAGCGGAAGTATCCCCTCGGCTCCATTGCGGGTGAACCGATGACGGTTTGGTCGCCTTTCAGATCGCGGTTGATGCCACTTTGAGCGCCAATAAAAGTCTTGTCGCCAATTTTGATGTGACCAGAGAAACCCGCTTGTCCTCCAACCATACACCAAGCACCAATCTTTGTGCTACCGGCAATGCCAACCTGAGCCGACATTACGGTGTTTTCTCCAACTTCTACATTGTGTGCGACCTGAACCAGATTGTCGAGCTTCACGCCCTTGTGCACAATCGTCTGACCCATCGTTGAGCGGTCCACACAAGTGTTGGCGCCAATCTCCACATTGTCTTCGATGACGACAATTCCGATTTGTGGAATCTTATCATAGCCCTCGGTGCTCGGTGCGAAGCCAAATCCGTCGGCACCAATCACGCTTCCCGAATGAATTGTAACATTGTTGCCCAAACGACAATCGTGATATATGGACACGTTGGGATAGAGAAGGCAACCACTTCCAACGCGAGCGTTGTCTTCAATGACCACATGGGGATAGATCTGCGAACCCTCACCAATCTCAACACCTTCGCCGATATAGGCAAAAGCACCTATATAACAATTGTCGCCAATCTTAGCCGATGGCGAAACAAAAGCCAGCGAATCGATGCCCGTCTTCTTGGGCTTCATGCTCTCGTAAAGTTGTAACAGCTTTGCCACACTCTCGTAAGCGTTCTTTACACGAATGAGCGTAGCCTTCACCTCATGCTCCAGTTTCAGGTCTTCGTTGACAAGAACGACACTTGAAGCTGTCTCATAAAGAAAATGTGTATATTTAGGATTCGACAGGAACGAGATGGCTCCTTCGCGACCTTCTTCTATCTTTGCAAATGTGTTGACGGTAGCATTCTCATCGCCTTCCACGCGTCCTTCCACAAATTGTGCAATTTGCTTAGCTGTAAATTCCATTTTTCTTATTTTAAAAAGAGTCCCGACTCATCTTCAAACAGGCCGTAAACTCCTAATTTCCTGCAAAGTTAATTAAAACTTTTTAGAAACGCTGATAACAAAGGTAATATTTGCGAATTTTTTTAGATAAAAGACCAATATTTAGAATTTCAGAACATTCAGCAATGTCCCTGATGGTGCCATCTTTGTATAGAATACCGATTCGGTCGTCGTTTATGCTATACATATCTTTCTCGATTGTGCTTACGTCCATCAGGTAGTGTGCATCGTCTCTGCTAATGCCAGCTTCGCTAGCTATCGTGTCTTTTAGCTCTTCAAGTCGATCCTCGCCGATGGGTTCGTCCATCACCTCCACCTTGAAGATGTTCCTTTCGATCAAGTCGCGAGCGAGCAACGAAAGGATTTTATCATCGCTATCCATCCAGACCTTCATAGCGCACCAGATATCATTGTCGTCGAGCATCCCATAGCAATGAAGAGCCTTCTCGTCGGTGTCGAAAAGGTTTTTGTCAACATCGTGTTCAAGGAAATATTTGAGCGAAGGCGAAGCAAATAGGTCTTTTCCCATACCGACGAGCCATTTCGCCCTGAGCAAAGCGTTCACCAACACCTTTTCGCATGCTACGGCCGTCTTGTGGAGATATACCTGCCAATACATCAGACGCCTAGAGGTGAGGTAGTTCTCAATGGAGTAGATGCCCTTCGAATTCACTACCAATGTGTCGTCTACAACATCGAGCATCTTGATGATACGTGCCGAACCGATATTGCCTTCGTGCACACCAGTGAAGAACGAGTCGCGCCTCAAATAGTCGAGCCTGTCCATATCTAATTGCGAACTGACGAGCTCGTGAAGAAATCGCTTGGGGTACTCGTTACGGAAAATCTTCAGCGCATAGTTTAGCTGGCCTCCCATTTCCTCGTTGATTTGTTCCATCATCAGCAGAGAGATGTCCTCGTGGCTCATGCCTTTCAGCAACGTGCGTTCCAACACGTGCGAGAACGGTCCGTGACCAATATCGTGCATCAAGATAGCAGCTTCAGCGCCTTCTTCCTCTGCATCAAAGATATAGATGCCCTTTTCCGACAATCCTCTCAGTGCTTCCGTCATGAGATGAAGGGCACCGATGCTATGTTGAAAGCGTGTGTGCTGAGCCGCCGGGTATACAACAGACGCCAGTCCTAATTGTTTGATGCGCGTAAGGCGTTGCATCAGAGGATGCTCAACAATCTGAAGCAACGGCCCTCGCCGTATCTTGATGAATCCGAATACGGGGTCGTTGATAATCTTACTGTCATTCATAATTGAGCGCAAAGGTAAAGAAAATCTTACAACTCCACAAGAAAAGCGTTGAAAAACTACGTCTTATCCCTATTTTCACAACCGTAAATTCTTGTCATCGTCTTCTTGAATTCACCAATGTTTCACTCTGCATTCGTCGATTTGTCGATGTCGTTTATCAAAACCGTCGTTTTTGATTATCAAAACTGACGCTTTTAATGATCAATATTGGCGCTTTTGCTCGTTGAAAACGCCAATTTTGATTACGTCCTAAAACCTATTGTATTTCACCACCTTTCATTTGCGTTAGGTGTCCCCAATTATCGACGAACCTTTGCGATGAAAAATACAAAAAGTATCTTTGTGACATGTGACAATGTAACATAAAGGTACCCGTAGACACTCTGGTCGTTTAGGAATCTCTGATACTTGACGTTTATATGCTGATAATCAATTTTGTCCCTCATAGTCCCCCGCCAATGGCGGACAAAGTTTTGGATGGAACCGCATCTTTAACTTTTTCCGCATTGTTATATCTTTGGTATAAAGATAAAGTTTTGCTATTATTACTGTCCGCTAAACTTTATTTTTGAATTTGAAATTTGACGTCAGTTCGACGAAAATAATATAAAATGAGTCTTTATCTGAAAAAGACCTACCGACCTACCATGACCATTCGTAAACGCCTATCACAAAGGGGGTTAGCAATGGTAGGTCTATGGTAGGTGTTGGTGAAAGACCTACCATTGACCTACCCCTTTATTTATAGGCGTTTGCGAGGTGTCATGGTAGGTCGGTAGGTGTTAAACGCAATTTAAAGTAGAATAATTTTCTAATTTGGATAAAGTGAAACTATCCAAACACAAAAGCATCATTTTTCACAATCTAAGACTTTGCTTTATAAAGAGGACAAAACTAAACCTATTTTCCCACGCAGGAAATAAACATTGTTGATTATCAGACAGTTAGGTGTTAAACGGTAGAAAAGTGCGAAAACTGCTCAAAATAATTTTCAAAAATCGCATTTTTAACACAATTAACATTTATTAATGTGAAACATGCTCCGAG
>JAILAI010000172.1 GCA_024681705.1 Prevotella sp. | reverse complement strand
GTCAACGCCCAGTGCATAGTCGTAGACCAGCTTTCCGCTGTTCTCAGCCAATGCCTCGGTAGCCTCCTTGTCGACGTTGCGATAGAGCGTGTGGCCCAGCTTGTTGGTGAGTCCTACGTAGCCACCGTCCACATCGGCCGTAAGACGCTTCTTGCTATCGGCAATCTTCGATGTCTGGAACACCTCGATACCGTCGATAATCCACTCTACAGGCACCTTGATGCAGGCATTTACGGGCGACTGCTCCTCGCCTACTCCATACCACAGATTGTCGGGATTGAGAGCGTATTCCGCGGGCGTTCCCTGCTTGTTCTGGTAGATGAAGAGGGCCGGCGAAGTCGTGCTGAGCATCCAAGCAGTGCCCTGTCCGTACTTGGCGGCGAGCAGATAGTGCGACGTAGGAATCACGTCGGCAGGCGTGGGATAATAGCTCGTGAGGTTGTAACCGCTCTCCGGGTCGTACATGCAATAATAGTCTGCATTGGCATAGTTGACCGACTGGGAATAAGTCTGCGTGTTGTCGATACTGCTCATGCAACTGATGACCACCTGCGAATAAGGCTCGATGACCAGTGAGTTCGGGTAGTACCAAATGCCATTCTGGGCGGGAATAAAGCCCTCGGCGGCATAGACGAGCTCGCCGTCTTCGGTATAGTTGTTGTTCGAGGCTTGTCCGTTGTAGGGTGTACCGATGGCGAAGCAGAGGTTGTTGATCACGGCCTGCTCCGAGCAGTTGTTGTAGAGCACGATGCCCTTGTCCATCTGGAAGGCACCCGAACCGGCATCCTTGGGGCAACCGCCGTTGTAGAGTTCCTTGATAACGACTTGGTCGACGTTCTTGTCTTCGAGAGTGGCCTCGCTGAACGACACATTCTGGACTTCGGATGCGGGGATCACGACCTGCGAGCCATCGGCCTTTGTGACGACCATATTCCAATTCTGCGCACTGACGTTTGCCGTAATAGCAAGGGCGGCAAACAATGTAAGTAAAATCTTTTTCATGTTTATTTCTCTTTTTGTTTTTTAATTCTTCACTTTGATTGTCTTGTTGGGTGCCTTCACCACGTAGATGCCACGGGGAAGTGCGCTGAGGTCGACAGAGGCTTCTCCCTCCAGACTCACGGCTACCGACGACACCTGCACGCCGTCGATGGTGTAGACCACGATGTGGCTACCGGCTTTCAGTCCCTTGAAGGCTGCTTGTCCGAAGGCCACCTTGACGTCGGGCTTCTCTTCGTTCGTCAGCTGACGGATGGCCGTAGACGACGGCGAAATGTAGTAACTGACGCCTTCGAGCGAGGTAGAGATCTCCTGAGCGCCACACGTCAGCACCAGATTGCCATCAGAAAAGGTGATGACGGGCTGATCGGATAGTGCAAACTCTGCCTGAGAACCATCGCTCAGGTTGAGCACCAGATACTGCGCTCTCGCCGAGAACGGCAATGCCATCAGGGCAAAGAGCAACAGAGCTTTGATCATTCTTTTTTTGTTCATTGTCAATATCATTAAAATTGTTAGTAAAAATATCAGTGAACGATGCGTTTCTTCGACATCTTCAGTTTCATTTCCACCTGATTAAGGCTATCGGGAGAGACGATGATAAGGCTCTTCACTCCATTGAAGATGTAACGGTAGTCGTAAGTGAGGTGCACCTCCGACGACGTCGCCTCATAGATGCCGGGCGGCACTTGGAAGATGGCTACGCCTTGTGCATCGGTCGAATCGACGTAGACCGAAGCGAGCGCATCCTTCAGCTCCACACGTGCTCCGGCATAAGGGTCGACGCTATCTTCCGGATAGACCAGCCGAACGCTCAAGGAGCAGACCTCCACCTCTTCGTCGTAGTGGCACGAGGAGAGCGAGAAGCCAAGCACTCCGCACAACATGAGCAGGCACCAGACGAGGCGCGAGGCCTTTGCCCATCGCTGAATGCGGTGGTTCATCGTGCCCAGGGCGGGTGTTGTTCTCTTCTTTATCTTGTTCATCATTTGCTTTTTCCTTTTTCTTATTTGCTTTGGAACTATCTTTCCATGTGCTTTCGGACGTCTCGTCAGAGCTTCAACCTGAGCGAAAGACCGTAATAGTAGCTGGGAATATAGGAACTTCCGAAGAGCGACGTCTCCAGATTGGTTTGCGAAGAGTGCACGCGACTCATGTTGTTGAAGAAGTTGTTGGCGTAGAACGACACCGATACGTGGTCGCCAATTTCCTTCGTCACGCTGAGATTTGCCGAGCAATAGCGCGAGAGTCGATTGGGATTCATCACATAGGGATAGTTGCTCCTGACGATGAGTCGCGACAGGTCGTTGTAGAGCGTTCGGTCGTTGTCGCGAGCCCAGGCGAATTTCTCGGCAAACGGAATCAGCTCCGTCGGGTTCTCCCAGGTGGTATAATACTCGGGATAGACGGCAATGTACTTGTCCTGAGTCGTTCCGTCGTAGGGTTCACCGAACAAGTCGGCGGCCTCCTCAAGCACGATTCCTCGGGTTCCGTCCGAGAGTTCGCTTAGGTTCCGACGATAGTGTTGCAACGACGTTTCGAGCCTGAGACTTACAATCATGCGGATGCGGGGAATGTGGGTCGTCAGGGTGGCATTGAGATTGGTGCGTCGCGTCACGGTGCCATTGGCCACCGAGGCTGTAGCGCTATAGTTGGTGCCCGTGCTATTGCACCCCCTGTACCATCCCACATACTGATAGGGACGGTTGCCCGACATCGTGCTACTGGTTCCCAAGGGGATGTCGGCAAAGAGCATTTCGTCGATTCCCTTGTACTCGTAGAAGTTTCCATCGATGCGCAACTGAGTGAGAAGGGCCTTTATCTGGGCGAAATCCACCATCCACTCGACACCTTGACGCTCCACGGGCGACGCGTTGACATACTGACTATTCACGGTGTAGGTGAGGCGTTCGTTATAGGCGAGCTCCACGGGCGGCATCTGGCCGCTTGCGTCCGACACCGTCACGATGCCCGTCTGGCGATCGATGTCGAAAAGTCTGTTCTCCGCCGTGATTCCACACGATTGCAAAGCCGATGGAGGCGAGTATTTATAGGCAAACGGAGTGAAACGGTCGGTGGCCATATAGGCGCGATGCGTCTTGTGACGAAAGGCCGAAAGACTCACGCGTGTGCCCTTGATGGTGAACTCTAGGCCGAAGTCGGTCTGAAGGGTGTATTGCCAACGCAAGTCGGGATTGTAGACGGCCTGCGACGGGCGCGTATAGTAGGCATAGTAGGAGCGGTTGTCTTGCGTCGACGTGCTCGAGAATGCCAGGAGGTCGGTGTACGTGGGTCGCGGATAGAGCACCTGGAACGAGGGCAGCTTCACGCTCTTCCCCCACCCCACATGCGCGCTCAAATCGGTCATCCAAGCGTCCTTACGACCTCGCCAGAAGACGTAGCGACCGTTGAAACGAGGCGACAGACTACTCACCGTCCCATAGTCCGACCCGCTGATCATCGTGATATCGTCGCGCAAGCCTGCCGTAAGCTCGGCCAACGAGCGGCGACCTGTGTTCAGCGTCAGGCGCTCCTCGGCATAGAGTGCTAGATTGTTCATCCAGGGGAGTTGGTCGTAGCGATACTCGCGCCACGAAGGCGCATAGCGCATATCGTCGTAATAGGTTCCGCGTCCAGCATTATGACTACCCGCCAATTCGGCTCCGAGCAGGAAATGGGAACTGAGGGAGAAAGCTGACCTTGACGATTGTTCGCCACTATCGGCCGAAGTCCCCGCCACCGGCGTGAGCGCCTTGTTCCACGTGGCCTTCATCTTTAGCGAATAGCTCTGGGGCTTGGCATCGTTGTAGCCCATTTCATACCAATAGCCCGTAGGTCCGAGGATGATGTCGGCCTGAGGGTTGACGTCGTAGTCCTGAGCGATGTGGTAGCCCTCATTGAGCGCATGTAGTCGAGGTTGTGTGGAAGAGCTGCTACGGCTGGCGTAGTCTTCGGTCAGCTTGTCGGCCATCGAATAGGAGCCGCGAAGTTCAAGACTGGTCACCCAAGGCTTGTTCAGGAGCCACTCCAAATCCACATGAGCGCGCAGATTGTTGTCGCGAACCTTCGTGTAGTCGTCGAGTTCCTGGTCGGGATCTGCCTCCGAGTTGTAGCCGCCGACGTTTCCCGTCAAACCCACGTTGAGGGTGAGCGGAAGGCGGTCTCTCATGAACACATTCATATAGTGCAACGAGAGGATGTTTCGTTGATAGGCGGTGTGGGGCGAAGCGATGTTCGAGAACGACCGCGCGTGCTCGAGCGAGGCGTTGAGCATGCCGTTATGGCGCCCCAAGTCGAAGCCTTTGCTCACGGCCACCTGGCGCGTGTGCTGGTTGAGCTTACCCTCCACGATGAACGGAGACTTGCCCCTTCGCGTCTTCACCTTCACCACTCCGTTGGAGAGGTCGCCATATTCCACCGAGGGCACACCCGTCACCACCTCGACGCTCTCGATGTTGGCCGAGGAGAGCGTGCGCGTAGAGGCCGACAAGGTCTCGTTGGTCTCACCGTTGTTGTCCAGTCGCATGCCGTCAATCTCGATAGCCGTACCGAAGGCCGCATTGCCTTTCTCCTGGGTGTCCGACCGGAGTGCGATGCGCGAGTCGTCCATCAGCGTCGAGTTGACCGATTTTCCACCGGGCAAGAGCGTCGAAATCTCTCCCAGATTGAGCAATTGTTGCTGGTCGAGCGTGGTTCGGTCGATGCTATAGGCCGTCGTGGCGGCATCCTCCTTTCGCTTGGCCACTACGGTCACCTCGTCCAGTTGAAGGTTGTCCTGTTTCAATTCGATGGCGAGGGGTTGCATGCCTTTCTTTATATATAATAAGGTGGAGTTGGTGGCGTATCCCAGACATTGCACCGTGAGGTTCTGCTTTCCGGCTGGCACGTTTCTAATCTCGAAACGCCCATGTTCGTCGGTGATGGCCCAGAGTTCGCTTTCCTTGAGCAAAATACTGGCGAATTCAATGGGTTCGGCCGTCTTCTGGTCGGTGACGCGACCACTGACAATAAAGCCCTGCGCGGCCATTTCCACACAGAAGCCCATCAACATAAGGAGCAGCAAAGCCCATCGTCTCACCATGTTTCTGGTTTTACATTGTTTCGTGGGTGCAAAATTAGTGGTTTC
>JAILAI010000133.1 GCA_024681705.1 Prevotella sp. | reverse complement strand
GGGGACTGATGATTACAGGCTCAGGTCTTGCACTGCTGCAATTGAAAGATTGTAAGGTCTTGAACCTGCTGCCGGCGCTACTGGTGCCTGTCGTGTGGTTCTTCTTTGTGGCATAAGAGGAGTTTCAGAAGATTTTAAAAGGAGTTCAGGAGTTGTAGACAATAGTATTTAACGTGAGTTCGACGAAAACAATATATAATAACTCCTTTCTGAAAAAGACCTACCGACCTACCATAACACCCCTCAAACCCCTATAAATAAAGGGATTCCGCCATGGTAGGTCTTTTCCCAACACCTACCATAGACATACCATACACCTACCATCGTTCAAACCTTTTGTTGGTGGGTATTTGCGAGAACTCATGGTAGATTGGTTGATGTTAAACGCAAATGTAGTGAAAAAAGGTGTAGATTCTATCTTAATCTTCGTAACGTGAGTTCGACGAAGTTATAATTGAATAAGTCTTTTTCTCGAAAAGACCTAACAAAACTAACAAATAACCCGCTAACATCTATAAATAAAGGACAAACGTCTATAGTAGATTCATGGTAGGTCTATGGTAGGTGTATGGTAGGTGTTGGCGAAAGACCTACCATACCTCAAACCCTTTGTAGATGGGCGTTTGAGCGTGGTCATGGTAGGTCGGTAGGTGTTTATTGAAAACTATAGAAATTGAGATGAATATTCTATTTTCTTATCCAAATAAAGTATGCCTTTTCAAAACTCCAAAGCACCGCTTTCCATGATTAAAAGCGTTGCTTTGTAAGAGTAAAATCGTCGCTTTCAATGTGCGATATTATTGCTTTTGAATGTCTAAAGTGGCGAATTTCCTCACGACATATCGTCTGCAACCCTTGCACACCTTATTATACTATCGTCTGCAACTTTTGAAACTCCTCAACTCCTAAAGAAAAACCCGGCGCTTGAGGCAACCGGGTTTAACTGTTCTTACCAATTTGAACCTGAACTATATTGAGATAGCGTGACACTTGTGCTAGTATCGCTGTTAGTGACGGTGCCGTCAACAACAGCCATTCCGTCGAATAATTCTGTACCGCCGCTCACGGTGACGCTCTTCTTCATGGTCGGTGTTCCCGATGTGGAGACAACCATTGTCGAACCTCCGCTGGAAGGCGTCAAGAAGGCCAGAGCCAGCTCGCCATTGTTGTAGAGTGCGTACCATGTGTTGGCCGTCCAACCCTGCTGTTGACCACCGCCGGGACCACCGCCTCCGCCAGGGCCACTACCGCCGGGACCACTGCCACTATGACCATTGTTACCGCTCGAACTACTCGAGCTTTCGCTCACCTGATAACATGTCTGCGAGATTGACGAATTGTTCTCAAGTCCGCCGATGGCAATCAAAGTGCCTCCCTGGACATATAGTTTGTAGCCGCCCTCGGTGTTGGCATCGATGCCCACTTCCGGCGATGTTGCACCGATAGCATACACCACGCCGCCCTTGATGTAGCAGTTGCCATTGCTGTCGATACCGTCGTTTCCAGTGGCATAGGCGCATACATATCCGCCTTCGATGGTCAGATGACTACTGCTGTTGATGGCATCGTCGCTTGCCTTGCTATACACGTGGCCGCCCGTAATGTTAATGGTACTCTTCGACTCAATGCCCTCGCTTTTTCCCGAGTATACATTGATGGTTCCACCGCTGATGCTCATCGCGCCATCGGCCTTGATGCCCTTAGGCGCCGAACGGTAGTTGGAGTTGATATTGTCGGTATTACCCGTGTAGTTATTGTTGATGGAACTGCCCGAATAGACGCAGATGCCGCCCGAGGTGCTTGCATTGATGGTGCCGTCGGTGATGGTCAGCGAACCGTCGCAGCTAAGGCCCTTGCCACCGCCGCCCGAGCTGGTGAGGTTGAGCGTTCCTCCGCTGATTTCCACATTTCCGTCGCAACCGATACCTGCCGATGCCTTTGTCTTCGAAGTCTCTGTAGTCGTCGTTGCCTCGTCCCAGACACCACCGCCACTGGTCGTTGCCGTGATGTCACCGCCGGTCACATACACGTCTCCGTCGGCCTTGATGCCCTTGGCTGCATCAGCAGTCACATCGACGTTGATGGTGCCGCCAGAGATATAGATGTTACCAGAGTCTTCATCCTCGTGATCGTCGGTCTGGCCTGTCGATGATTCGCCGTCAATCTCGGCTTGAATACCGTCGTCGCTCACGCCACTGATGGTCAGCGTGCCGCTCTCCATGAGGAAATACTCATTGCAATGTATACCATCGCCGTCGGCAGCCAGCACGTTCACCGTGCAATTCTTCATGCTGAGATACTCGCCCGACTTGATGGCATGTTTGGTAAGACCGTATACATTCAGCGTTCCTTTGCCCTTCAGCTCGGTGTGGCCTTTCACCACCAGACAACCCTTCTGGTCGCCATCAACACAGTCTTTCAACGTGTTCTCTGTGTCTTTCTTCACGCTGATGGCGATGCGCTTGCCGTCCTGAATGTTCAGGGCAGCACCGCTAGGATTGATGAGCGTAAGTCCAACCAACTCGATGGTTGCCTTATACGAACCCGTGAGTGCAAACTCACCGTCGGTGGAACTACCGGAAAGCGAGTAGGTGATCTCGTCGACATTGTCGGCACTCACCTCGTCGCTCTGCACGATGCTCACGTGGGCACCGTCCACGGTGGGCTCTATATATTGTGCTACATTACCGGCCACGATGACCGATGCTTTCGAGCCGTCGTAGCTCACGCTGACCGTGTTGTCGATTACCTCGGTGGCATCTATATACATTCTTTTCACATCCGTCAGTGTGAACGCCTTACCCATGATGGTCAGCGTGGTGCCGTCGGCATAGATCATGTCGCCTGCCTGAGCAGCCGGAAACTGATACGTCACGCTGTCTTTCGTCAACACATTCAGCGTCTGGGCCTGTGCTACTATCGTCAGCAACAGGGCTATAATGGTCGTCAGCTTTCTCATTTTACTGTCATTTTAAAGGTTTTCTCTTTCGATTTCATTACGTAGATGCCCTGCCTAAGCTGCTCCTGAGCCTCGGCGAGCGTGTTGAAACGGCCCATGTAGACGCCGCTCACTGAGTAGACGTCCACTCCGTCGGTGCTCTCCGTTACTGACGAAATGCCCACGGTGCTGCCTTGCGTCTCGGTGGTGAAGTACATCTTCACGAGGCTGGCCAGGTCGAATTTGTTTTCGCCCTGTCCGTTCACCATCACCTGCTGTCCGTCAACGATGGTCAGTTCCATCTCATCGACGCTCAACGTGACGGTCGACCCGTCGGTGGTCTGCACGGCAAGGTAGGGATATTCGTACGTTTGTGCCTGTGCCAACAATCCAAATGTCAGCAACAAAGCCATTAACAATGCTTTCCTCATATCGTTTCCTTTCTTTTTAAAGTTGTTTACGCGATTGCATTGCAAAGGTAGTTATTTCCACAAACTGGCTCAATTTTTTTCATTAAACGGTGTGTTTTCCTCAACGAAATGGATATTGACAATGATAAAAACATGTCTTCTTTCTATAAACAAACCGATTTTAATGATAAACCAGAAGATGAGGCTTATTATCTAAAACCGTTTGTATATGAGCTCTTTTCTTTGCCAATTTCATTGAGAAAGAGGACGCACGGACACCTTAATATTTAACGCGCGTGCGAAGAAAGTACTGAGAACTGAGATGTGTTTTTGCAAATGGCGAATGAAAGGGTCTTGGCGTTTGTATATAATTAAAGCGGTGCCTCGCAATTGAGACACCGCTTTACTATTTTGTTGTTTCAAAGAATGGTCACCCAGTGGGCAGGGTGGATTCTTGCATTTTTGCGTTTCGCCTGAGGCGTTTTGGGAAGTTTCGGTTGTAATCGGCCGATTACTGCGGATTGATTTCCTTGATCAGTCGGTCGGCATGTCCCCACTTCTCCATCATGAAGAGCACGAAACGGATGTCGACGCCGATGCAACGGGCGAGCTGACGGTCGAAGAAGATGTCGCTCGAAAGGCTATCCCAGTTGCCGTCGAAGGCAAGACCGATGAGACGGCCCTGTCCGTCGAACATGGGCGAACCGCTATTACCACCCGTGATGTCGTTGTTGGTGAGGAAGCAGAGCTGCATCTTGCCCGTCGTCGGGTCGGTATACTTGCCGAAATCGTCGGCACCGAGCAGCGTGTGCATCTCCGGTTCGGCGAAATAATCCTCGATTTCATCGGCTCTTTTCATCTTTTCGATGATGCTCTCGGCCGTTGTATAGTAGCCCGAGGGCTGACCGTTGAGCAGGTATTCGCCCACCTGTCCGTAGGACAAGCGCATGGTGAAGTTGGCGTCGCTATAGTGTGGCATATCCTGCTCCATCTGGAGCTTGGTGGCACAGAGGTGTCGCTCCTGTTCCTCAATCTGCTCGAAGGTGGGAGCGAAACCGTTGCGGATGATGCCCAGCGTGGCCATCAGGTCGATGCCCATCTGCACACCCGGATCCTTCAGATACTTCTTCGTGTTGGGATAGATTTTCTCCGATTTCATCAGCACACTATTGTCCCACACGTAGTCGACGTAGGCCTGGCAATTGCCTTTGAACTTCTTGTCGATGGTCTGGAAGAAGTCGGGCAGATAGCGGCTGTCCACATGGTCGCGATAGTTCTGCAGAAGGGTGCCCAGCACTTCGCGGTCGAGGGCTGCGTCCCACTCGCTACTGTTGTCGGGGAACTCCATATACTGCTTCTTCGGCTCCTCTTCAGGACCCTGTAGAGGCATGCCCGCATTCACGCGCATGGCTCTTGTGGTGAGCTCGTTGGTGCGGATGAAGGTCTCATAATAATAATAGAACGCGCGAATGTCGTCGAAACGGTCGTTGTAGAGTTTCTCCAGACGCTTCAGGTCGAGGCGATCCTTCATGTAGTCCCACTTGCTGGCGAAGTCCACGATGCGTGCTTCGTGCTCCTGCTTCTGGCGAATAATGCCGATGGAATCGATACATTTGTTCATTCCCATCGAGTTTTTCCAGTAGTTGGCGCTCGAGGCATACTTCGAGTCGTACTTGATTCTGACGGCCTCGTCGGCGTCCATGTGCTTCTTCATGACGGCCTGCTTCACGCCGCGCACCTGAGCACGGGTGGCGTTCTCGGCATCGCGCATCTCCTTGATGCCGAAGCTGGAGAGATAGCGGCTGGTGCTACCGGGATAGCCGATGGTCATGGAGAAGTCACCGTCCTTGTAACCCTGCATCGAAACAGGCGACCACGACTCGGGATGATAGGGCACATTGTCCTTCGAATAGGCGGCCGGACCGTTGGTCTTCGGGTCGGCATAGATGCGGAACACCGAGAAGTCGCACGTCTGGCGCGGCCACATCCAGTTGTCGGTATCGCCGCCGAACTTACCCATCGACTTGGGTACCGCAAACACAAGGCGCAGGTCGGTGAACGTCTGATAGGTGGTGGCGAAGTAGCGGTTGCCCTCGTAGAAGGCGTCAACCTCGACGCTTAGCGTGTTGTCAATCTGCTTCACGCTGTCGTTGAGCGCCGTCTGCACCGAGTCGATAAGCTCTTCCCACTCTTGAGTGGTGATGCCCTTGTGGGCTTTGGCCACCAGCATGTCGGTGATGTCTTTCTGCTCGCGCATGAAGGCTACGAACATATCCTCGTTGGGCAGCTCCTCTTCGTAGCTCTGAGCGCAGAAACCGTTCAACATGTAGTCGTGTTCGACGGTGGAATGCGAACGGATACTCTCGAAGCCGCAATGGTGATTGGTGAACACGAGTCCGTCGGGCGACACCACCACGCCTGAGCAATAGCCAGAGAAGTTCACCACGCAGTTCTTAATGGCGTTGGGACTTTTGTAAAGGTCGTCGAACGACATCTGGAAGCCTTCGGCCTTCATCTGCTCGTACACTGCTGGCGGCAGGTTGTAGAGCGTCCACATACCTTCGTCGGCATGGGTGGGAAGCATGGCGATG
>JAILAI010000123.1 GCA_024681705.1 Prevotella sp. | reverse complement strand
TTTGGTCAGCGGATAGTCACTCAAACGTTCCGGCTTGCGGTTGTTATTAAAAACAATGTTTGCCCAATTCTTTATCAAATCATCTTCTGAAGGATTGATAAAGACGTCATCTACCCAGCCTTTTTCCTTTACCAGCAGATTAACCAAATCTTTTTCAAACGGAAGTTCATGTTCGTATTCGTACATAACATCAATTTTTAACGATGAGAGTCCTATACATTATCAACTTATGAGAATAACCTAATGTCTTCTACTTCTAATAGAAATCAGTCTATCGAGACATGAAAAGAAGGATGCAATTTTCTCTTGTTCTTTTATATCTTCAGGAAAAACAACTGTACCAGATAGTGCACCTTCATCACTTACAAGAAGAGTATTCTTAGCACCTTTGTTCACTATAGGTCTTAAATATTTATTCAAACGGTTATCAGAAGCGAAATAAGCCTCTACAAAAACAGGGTTTACATTTGTAGAAACGCTATATACTGCATACAAAGCAGAAACTATTCCCGATGTGTCTTGATTTGTTTTTATTATGCCATAGGGTTGATTCTTTAAAGGAGACTTTGTATATATTACGCTATTTTTATGTGTAACTTTGTAATTCTTTAGAGATGCCCCAGCAAGAGACTTCCCCTGATGTTTGATTTGATTAACAACTCCACTCTCGTTTGACACAGAAAAAATGTCGTATTTGGAATAGCGCTCTTGTTCATTCTTTTCTACATACACTGTGAGTAGATCACTTAACTTGTGCTCTGCCCATTTGCCAGAGAACCCTTTAAAACGAACTTGAGGCACAGACTGACCTTGTTTGGGGAATAATTTTTCGAGTGAAGCAAATTTCATTAGTTCAAGCAAACCGTTAGAAAGGGTATGTTTAAATTCGTTATATGATAGCATGTCATAGTCGGATCCTGTTAAATCATCAAGCATTCTTGATAATTCAATACTTGCTTCTGCGCCCATTTGTTCAATTTCAACCAAACCAGTCTTGTATTTTTCCACTAATGCAATTACTTTTTCGGTCATTTTCCCAATAATGGCATCTGGAATCGATGTGAGATGGTTATGAAGAGGTACGATCCATTTTAACCGCAGTAACATATGAACCTGTTCGTCGGTCAGATTCTCGATCGTTGTTTTAGTTCGTTCATGAAGCTCTTTTTCTAGAGCAGCAATGTCTCTTTTCAAGATCTTTACCTGTTCTATTTTGAAAACAACCTGTAAAAGAACGCATTCAATACTATCTTCAGGGAAATGATATCCAAAACGAATGTCATTGATTCGTTGTTGCACATTCTTTTTTGAATATGTTCCGCCTTTTGCTGGTTCAATGGAAGCCCAATCAACAGCGCGATTGGCGTTTATAAAAGCCTGCTTTTCCGCTTTTTTCGCCTTTCGATCTAACAGACTAATATACTCAAAAAGAGTATCTATCTCTTCAGATTCAATACTATTAAGAGCTTCTGTGACTCCATCGTTCACTTTGTCCATGTCAAACTCAGTATTATCATCGTTGAGGTAGGCATCTTTATCTTCTTCTGACATTTCCTGAATTAAGTCTGTGAAGGATGCTATTGTGCTGTCCAGATTTTCTTTCAGCTGTTGTAGGGTATCATAACTATCTTTTAAAAGAATCTTCTGTACAAGTTCAAAGGGTAGGATATGGCCTTTCCATCCTTTTTGAATCTCTTTGTCATCCTCATCTTCCTTGTTGGATTTCTTAATTATTCAAGTTTCGCATGTTAAAAATTAGTTGAGATAAGGTCGCAAAAAAGAGCACAGGGATTTCCGTATGTCGCGGAAATTATGTAACTTTGAAGTGCTAATCACAAAGTACAATAGCCCTATGCTCAGCGACAAAGGTACAAACATTTTTTCAGAGATCGGCAAGTTTTTTAAAGAAAATGATGCCACGCGTGCAATGAATGCGATAATGGACACGACAAAGGCCCTTCGGCTGTCCGAAAAACGGCTTTTCGGTAGCGAGAGCAGGTGTAACTGCAAGCTGACGCAGCTGCAGTTGCTGGGATTGCTGTTGTTGTTTCCTTGTTTCATGATTCGTAATGCTTACAACTACAGTAAGTCGTCATTAGGCGGCAAGTTCCGCTGTAAGAGCGACACGTTCTATCGGTTCTTGTCGAACGACTCCTATGATTGGCGCAATATCCTGGCCATTGTCTCGCTCCAGCTTTGGAGGAAGACCCAGGAGGAGCGGACCACTGAAGACACAGAGCCTGTCTGCCTGATGGTGGACGATACGGACTATCCCAAGACTGGCATTCAGACAGAGCTTATCGGTAAGATATATTCGCATGTCACTCACTCGATGATGCTCGGCTTCAAGGGCCTGTTCATCGGCATCACTGACGGCATCAGCCAGATGCTGCTCGACTTCGCCCTTGTCGGTGAGGAAGGCAAGAAGGGCAACTACGGTCTGAAGCAGAAGCAGCTTGAAGCGCGCTTCACCAAGGAGCACGCCAAGGACTCGCAGACCGCCAAGCGTATCGGGGAGTACAATCAGAGCAAGATTGCCTTGATGATTGAGATGATACGCCGTCTCATCAAGCGCAAGATACACTTTGACTACATCCTTGCAGACAGCTGGTTTGCCTGCGCCGACATTATCAAGTTCGTTACATCCCGTCACGTCAGATGCCACTATCTTGGTATGATTAAGATGGGTAAGACGAAGTATACATATAAAGGTAAGGAGTACACCGCCAACCAGCTCGTTGCCCTCTTTGACAAACCCAAGAAGGGACGCTGCTTCAGCCGTCGCCTGGGCTGCTACTACATTGCTGTTGACGTCTGCTTTGCTGGCCGCAATGTCCGCCTGTTCTTCTGCAAGCGTGGCAAGTGGGGCAAGTGGAACGGACTCATTGCCACCAATCGCCAACTTGACTTCCTTGAAGCCTACAGGATTTACTCTAAGCGCTGGTCCCTGGAAGTCGTCTTTAAGGAGAGTAAGGGGAACCTCGGAATGGGCAAGTATCAGATGCGCAACTTCTCCTCGCAGATTGCAATGACCGCCATCACGGCCATCCAATATAACATCCTCTCCACGGCAAGACGCTTTTCCGACTATGAAACAGTAGGAGGACTCTTCAAGGATGCTACCATGGGTAGCGTGGAGCTTACTCTCACGGAGAGAATCTGGGGAATAATACTGGAGATAGTCCGCGAAATCGCAGAGTGCTTCAATATCGAGGATGAACAGATCCTTGACATGCTTGTGAATCGGTCGGACAAACTCTCTCATTTCGTTGAAATCTATCAATTAAAACTAGCAAGTTAGGAACTTGCGGAACTTAAATTATTGTACTTTTATATTCTTGAACTTCCAGCCCTTTTTGTCTGGTTCTGCTATGAGAAAAGATTTGGCCTTTTGGGGTATGGCAGGAAATATCAGTGCAAATTTCAAGATTTCACCAGACCTTTCAAATGTTGACATGGATGGAGCTATTGCTACGTTTTCAGCCCTTATAAATGCAAGTTTGTTTGTACCCGAAGCCTTGATATACGTTCCTCTTTCCACGTTAAACCTGTTAAAGACGGTATTTGTAAATTCAAATTCCACTCTCGTCTCTGTTGACGACAAGGCAATTCTGCTAATTCTCAATCCATCCGAGATGCTGTAAGGTGTTGGATAGAATCTATATTGTGGATAATCTATTACTTTATCATAGAAAGAATAATCGAAATTATCAAATGGGTGTGCCATCGCATATAACCGCGCTCTATTCTGCTCTTCTAACAAACGCACTTTTCTCTGGACTTCTGCTTTGTATGCTTCCAATTCTGCTTTGGTTCCAAGTTTTCCTCCTATTATCATCCCATCACTATTTGCTATAGGAATGAAGCAATAAGGATGCTCAACTATCCAATCCGTTTTATCTTGCTGATTCATGTCAGTCCGTTGCCGGATACTTTGCACGGCTGCTTGATATTCATTAGCAGTTCTTATACGTGCCATCAATTCTGGGTCATTCGCTATTTCACCTTGTTTACGAATAGCATAATCTCTTGCGTCATATGGTCCAAGTCCTCTCATTGATTCATAGCTTTGCTCTATCTTCTTCTTATAGTTATCAAACCAAAGCAGAGTCTCTTCATCGTTGTAAAGTTTAGCACCATATTCAGCAAGCAATAATTGCAGTTTGCTATATTGCTCGGTTGCCTCGTTACTAACTCTGTCAAGCTTTTCTAAAGACTGCTGGGGAATTGTGTAATCTTGCTGTCTGGGCTTATAGACATACGGCTGAAATTGTGCATAAGCACAAGATGCAAACATTGATAGTAGTAAAAATGCCTTTCTCATATTCCTAAATACCGCAGCACTTTAGTTTAACTGTTTTTATAAGTTCCTGAGCAACAAAAAGTTCTTCGACGCGCGAAGCGGCAAAGCCGAGCGGCCCAGGATTTTACCATGTCAGATTATTCACTTACCTTAGTGCTGCAAATCAAGTCAAGCAAAATCATCAATGGCATGGCAAAGGTAAGCATAAAATCTGAGAAAATCACTCCTTTTGGAGGAATAATTCACGTGAGGGAGCATTTTTCCCATTATGTAGGTCCGGTTATCGACAAAGTACCGGGTCTCCGATGTACGTCATTCGGCTACCAGTACGGCGAGATTGCAGGTTCACTGGCAAGCGTCTACTTTTGTGGCGGTGACTGCGTGGAGGACGTTACGAGCCACCTGATGCCCCATCTCTCGCTGCATCCCACACTTCGCACATGCAGCTCCGACACAATTCTGAGAGCGATTTCAGAACTGGCCACGGCCAACACGACCTACACCTCTGACACGGGCAAGAGCTATGACTTCAATACCGCCACGAAGCTGAACCGTTTGCTGGTAAAGGCTCTCCTGAACACAGGGCAGCTCATGGCAGGAGCGTCGTACGACCTTGACTTCGACATCAGTTTATAGAAACGGAGAACTACGATGCAAAGATGACCTACAAGAAGTTCACGGGCTACAGTCCTGGTGTGGCCGTCATTGGTGACCTCATAGTGGGTATAGAGAACCGCGACGGCCGCTCGGCCCTAGGGACGCTTTGCAAGCAAAGAATGCCAACGTGCGTTTCCACCAGCAAGACACGCTGGAGCGCATCTTCTCGAATCTTGAATCAGAAGACATCCACATCAGACGCGCCCGTATGGATTGCGGATCCTGTTCGCGCAAGATAGTAGAGACCGTCGAGAAGCACTCGGAGCACTTCTACATCCGTGCAAACAACTGCTCACGCAGCCCATCTTCGCCCGTGGCAAGCTGAAGGGCAACCTGAAAATCAGCCAGCTGACACAGGAGGATTTGCAGAAGAAGTATGTGCAGACCGTGATCAATGCCGGCAACCAAGTGAACGAGGCCCTGGCCGACTGTGAGGCTGCCCGCGAGAAGCACGCCTACTACCACCGCCAGGTGCAGGTGCTCTACGATGCCTATACCGGCACCCACGAGCTGATGGATAACGGTAAGGCCAACTACCTTGAAGTGCTCACCGCCCAGGAGAGCCTGCTCAACTCGCAGCTCAGCGAGGCCGCCAACATGTACAAGGGCGCCCAGGCCGTCATCGCACTCTACATCGCCCTCGGCGGCGGAACAAAGTAGAGCGAGCCGACATAAAGCCCCCGCATTTTCGGGGGCTTTTTTCGTATAAACCCCAAACAATGTTCTTTGCGAGCAAAGCGACAATGCCAAGGACGATTAGGCGGTCACGATGATGCCAGAAATCATCACAACAACAGTAACCACGTGGGTTACTGTTAGTAACCATGCAGGTTACTGTTAGTAACCATGCGGGTTACTGTTAGTAACCACGTGGGTTACTGTTAGTAACCCGCCTGGTTACAAAAAAAGCAAAGCCCCCGGAATGCGGGGGCTTATTCTCGTATAAACAGAAAAGTTCGGAGTTAACTTAGAGCTTGAACTTGTAGCCAAGTGTGAGGGCTGCCTGGAAGTTCTGATAGTCCTTGCCGTCGGGTGTGTCGTTCTTGTTGACCTTGGTCAGGCCGATGTTGAAGCGGAGGTCGATGACGATGGGAAACTTGAACTCATAGCTGAGGCCGATGGGAATGGCGATGTCGAACTTATTGAAGTCATCCTTGACGCTGCGTTCTTCCGCCAGCGTATAGTCCGTGCCGTTCTGGGAATACTTAGTCCTTGAATAGAAGTCGGCATCGACGAGGAATCCTAACTGCAGACCTGTCTTGAGTGCAAAGCCTTTCAGCACATACCAGTTGAGTGTGACGGGAATGTTGATGTAGTCGGTCTTCCAGGCTAACTCCTTCACTTCATACTTGATGTTGTTGGAGGTATAGTCGAAGGATTTCCATCCCGTTCCAGCGCCTGAATAGTTGAGGCCTGCGGCAATGCCGAGGCGATTGCTGAGGTAATACTCTAAATCAATGCCTGTGAAATTGCCTTCTGTGGCATCGGGTTCAACCGTATGCCCGTTCACGGACATGTCGGGGGCAGTGACAAACTCCGATCCTGTTCCGCCCAAACGGGGCTGCAGGGTGATGGTACCGGGTTCAAAACGTGTCTGTGCGCTGGCAGTCAGCGCGGCCACTGTCATAGCGGCCATCAAAAAAAACTTCTTCATAGTGTTTTCAAAATTATTGATTGATAATATCAGCAATGATGATGTAAAGATAACACTTTTTTTTATAACGCCAAAAAATTTAACGGTTTTATTATCACTGCCCCTTCTACCCTATCCTTCCCTACCCTTCCACTAAAAGGGATGGTGGCTGTTCAATCATGAAAATGTCGGCAAAATGACACTCCTGTTGCTGCTTTTTTCAAAGAAAAAAAGTGATAATATGAAATGAGTATTAAAATAAATGTGTATCTTTGCACCATCGGAGAAAAATTGAAGAATTAAAAAATTAAAAGACTGAAAGATTGAAGAAAGTCATCGTATCGGATGAGATAGCAGAGGTGTGCCCTGAGTTTGTCGGAGCATGCTTGGAAGCATACGTGGTGAACAGCCCGTACAGCGAGCCGCTGTGGAAGGAGATTCACGAACTGGAGGAGCAGCTTCGCCAGCAGCTGACCACCGAGAGCGTAAAGGAGCTGCCCTCGATAGCCGCCACACGTGCCATCTACAAGAAATGCGGGAAAGACCCCTCGCGCTATCGTCCCGCCAGCGAGCAGCTCATCCGGCGTATGCTGCAGGGCAAGGAGCTGTACCAGATTGACACGCTGGTCGACCTTATCAATCTGGCCAGCATTGCCTACGGTTACAGCATCGGCGGCTTCGATGCCGACAGGTTTATGGGCTACACGCTGACGCTGGGCATCGGACGTGAAGGCGAGCCCTACGAGGGCATTGGCCGGGGGATGCTGAACATTGCCGGCCTGCCTGTCTACCGCGATGCACAAGGCGGCGTGGGCACACCCACCAGCGACAACGAGCGCACAAAAATCACCATGCAAACCACTCACCTCGTGGTGCTCATCAACGGCTATGACGGCAACGAGCAGCGTGTCGTAGACAACGCCTGCTACATCCAGCAGCTGCTGCGTCAGTATGCACAGAGCGACGGCGGCACGATTACGGTTTACAGAAGAAACTAACAACTCAAATAAAGAAAAAGACCATGAAAAAAAGTAATTTTGTGCTGTTACTTGCAGCTTTGTTTGTGATTTTCGCCGTTACCGCATGCGACGGCAAGAAAAGCAAGAAGGATAAGGACGACACCGAAGAGGTGGAGGACGAGGAAGACTCTGAGAAGGACGACTACCTCACTCAGGACTTGGCCACCTTCGACCTGCGCGGACAGGTGATTGCCGTGAAGTACACAGGCGACCAACATACGGAGCCCGTCACCGTGTTGTTCGAGGAGGACGGCTCGCTGAAGGGCATCTACAAGTTTGACGTCGAGGGCAACATTGACGAGGCCACCGTCTATCCCGATGCAGAAGGCCGCATAGAGACTATCGCCTTCCCGACAGAAGATCCGTGGGTCACCACCCTTTTATATGACGACAACTCGATGTTGCCTGTCTCTGACATTGACAACAACCTGATGGGCAACAGCACAAGTCGTATGTACGAAAGAGACGAAGACGGCAACATCGTGAAGACTACCTTCGAGGAGACCGTTCACGGTGGCGTGGTGGAGGAC
>JAILAI010000066.1 GCA_024681705.1 Prevotella sp. | reverse complement strand
TTCAATTCTTTTTGCTAAAGGTTATAGGAACAGTGACGACGAGTTCGGTGTAGTCGGCTTTCGTCAGGTGCGCCTTCACGTTAGCGCCCACCTTCAGTCCTCCCAATCGGGGCATCGTATAGTGAATGCCGATGCGTTCGTAATATGGTTTCTCAATCTCTTTCGCGCTCGATCCCATCTCTCTGTAAAGGTAAACGCCCAGCGACATGGCCAGCGAAAGATTGTGGTAGAACGCCTCGTGCTTGGCGGCCAGACCCAGCGACCAAGGTGAATGCGACACATCGGTGATGCCGTGTAACTGATCAAGTTCCTCAACGCGGTGGCTGTAGCTGCCATAGAACACGTCGGCGCCAAAGCCTGAGGCCCATCGTCGCGCGTAGCGACACATCACGTTGGCCTGCAACGACCACGCGGTGTAAAGACGGAAGCGGGACGTGCGGTGGTCGGGATCGTCGGGGTCGGTCTCGAATTGTGTCAGTTGCCAATCCTCGAGCAGCGTCTTGGCCCCGACGCCGGCGGCCACTTCGCCATACCAGAACGAACGGAATGGTGCCCGGCGATGCGGTCGTTCGAGTGTAGCCTCGTAGTAAGGGCTGTAGCGAAGTCCGACAACAGGTCCCAAGTGGTTCTCGCCTTTGTTCGGCCGATCGAGCGCTCCGTTGCTATGGTGTCCAAATTCCAAACCCGCAGAGAGTCCCCAATCGCGACTCAATCTGTAGGTGGCGCGCACGCCAGCACCGAAGAAGATGGTGAGTTTCGAGCCGATGAGCTCGTTGTCGATGTCGTCCTCGCGGTTGTAGACATGGCTTCCGTAGCCGATGCCCGCCTTCAGATGGTAATCGATTTCCCATTTTCTCGTGCGCAGAAGTGGTCGGTAGAAGCCCAAGTAGAGTGAGAGAATGTCGCCCAGCTTCGAGTCGTAGTCAACCGTCTGCGCCTTTCCCCAGGCAGGGTCGGGCCGTTTCCGCATGGTGACACCGTTGTTGAGGCTTAGCTCAGTCCCCAATGCCAGCGTGGGAAAGCCGTAATCGGCGGCGATGTCGTCGCTGTCTTTGGGCAATGAGGTATGGCTGATTTCCGCACCAAATGCGATGGCATTCTTGTCTTTCAGCCACATCCGTTCGTATTGGTCCATAGCAATCTGTCGCACGGGATTCACGAACACCGTGACCCCTGTGCGCCGCAGAGAGTCGCCTTCTGCCGCCGAAGCAGACAGGCAGACAAACAGAAGTAGAGCCGTCAGTAGCCTTTTCATTACATCTGGTTTGCCGACAAAGTTACGCTTTTTTCGTGGAAAACGCGCATTTTGTGTCAATAATTCGGGGAATAATGCGTACTTTTGCACCCGAATTCAAAAAGCAAACTGAAAAATGAACGTAAATAACCGTCCTCTCATTGCCCATGTGTCCATGTTTCTGGCCTGTGCTTTCTGGGGACTGATGGCTCCGCTGGGCAAGGACGCGATGACGAATGGCCTCGACGGTCTGTCGATGGTGACGTTGCGCGTTGTGGGCGGAGCAGTGCTTTTCTGGCTGACTTCGCTCTTCATTCACCGCGAAAAGGTGCTCTTGCGCGATGTGTGGATGTTTGCCGGAGCGGCCATCTTCGGCCTGGTGTTCAACCAATGTTGCTATACCGTTGGCCTTTCCATCACCTCGCCAGTGAACGCAAGCATCGTCACTACTTCTATGCCCATCTTCGCAATGCTGCTCGCAGCCCTCATCCTGAAGGAACCTATCACGAGCAAAAAGGTGCTAGGCGTGATGCTGGGTTTTAGCGGAGCACTCATCCTGATACTGACCAGTGCGGCCCACGGTAGCGATAAGGTGGGCAACATTCGGGGCGACTTGCTCTGTCTGGGCGCTCAGTTCAGTTTCGCCCTCTACCTCTCGCTCTTCAACAAACTCATCCGCTGCTACAATGTGTTCACCATCAACCGATGGATGTTCCTATGGGCATCCATCTTCGTGTTGCCTTTTACAGGCGCTCACACCTGGAATCTCATCAGTCAAGCTCCGCCCACAAAGACCTGGCTGGAAGCAGGCTACGTGGTGTTTTTCGGCACTTATGTGAGCTATATCCTGACGATGATTGGCCAGAAGACATTGAGACCAACGGTGGTATCGGTATACAACTACGTGCAGCCCTTGGTGGCCGTCACGGTGAGTATTTTCACCGGAATTGGCGTGTTGAAGTGGAGTCAGGCGGTGGCCGTGGTGCTGGTGTTCGGTGGTGTCGCCCTCGTCACCAAGTCGAAGAGTCGTCGCGACATGGAGAAGATGGAGAAACAAATGGTCGACTCCGACTCCGACAGCCTTGCGAGAAAGTGATTTGTAATTCGTAGATGAGCGTGTTCTTTGGCTGACACACTCAGATTATTGGGTGGGACTATGCGCTTGAAGGCAGGGAAATAGGCGCTTTTGCCGACGAAAAGCGATGCTTTTGATGAGTCAATCTGCCGCAATGAAATGACTAAAGCGGCGAAATGCACAAAAAAAATCTAGAAAAAATTCATCGAAATTGGCGCTTTCGGTGAATTTTTTCTAGATTTTTTTATTTGAACTTGTCAGGCAACGTTGGCAATCTTTGCCTATGGTCGTTGCTCAGTTGTCATTTTTTCTTGCAACAACCGTGGTGCTTCTGGAACGGCTTCAGCGTGATGCCAGCCATGATGGCAGCTTTCTCGGTGTACGGATTAGTGTTCAACTCCACGTAGACGGGCAGCTCGTAGCCAGCCACATGCAGGTCTTTGGTGGCGCGAAGCACCGCCTGCACACAGGTGAAACCGTCGGCATAGAGGAACTGTTTCAGCTTTTCGTCCTTGTTGTTCACGACCATTGCCTCGCGCCAACTGCTCGATTCGAACGGCGTGATGCCTGCGCGCGCCTGCCAGTCGATGCCGCCCAGACGGAACGGAACGGCCAGTTCCACATAGGTAGAATAGCAGCGTTTCTCGCTATCGTCGACGTTGAAGTCGTTACCCAGCAACGTGGTGTAGGCTTGCAACGAGAAATAGCGGCATGTGTATCCGAGGTTGGCCTCGAAGTGATGGCCAGTTTCGTGGTCCTCGAAATGGAAGTAGCGGTTCAGATCGTCGAATCCCGACAACCACTGGCTGCCGAAGCCCACGTTCAGACCGAACGGGGCGCGATAGCCCAACTGCACACCGATGCGTTCGCGGTCGTTGCTATCGAAGCTCGTAGCTCCCTCAGCATTGAGGTAGAGGCCCTTCCAACGTACTTCGGCCTTAGGTTGGATGGATGGTCCGCCCAATGTGAGACCACGCCAGAGATTCTTGCTCGTGAGGTCCAGCTGGATGTCGCCCTCGACGTTATCCTGTGCCCATGATGCTGAAGGCATCAGAGCCACGAACAGCAATAAAACTGTTTTCAACAATGTTCTTTTCATGTCATTCTGCTTTAAAAACGGTGGCAAAGGTAACAAGTTGTCGCCAATGATGCAAGAAAGTGACTGTTAAAAAAGAATGTTT
>JAILAI010000016.1 GCA_024681705.1 Prevotella sp. | reverse complement strand
ATGTTTAACCAAAAATCTAAAACCCAATGTCAAAGAAAGAAATCTGGAAATTCGTCATCCAAACCTTGATGGCAATCCTCACCGCCATCGCTACCTCGCTCGGCGTTACCAGTTGCATGGTGTAGAAAGCTTTAGCGCCTGCCTGACCCCACCCCTACCCCTCCCTTGCAAGCAGGGGCGGGGAGTAAGGATAGTATGATTTTCCCAATGGATAGGGCAGGCAAGAAAGAAGCTGAAATGTAGCATCAAAGCGGGAAATCTCGTTGAAATGATTAAAATGCGGGAAATCTTCTTGATAATAAAAGCGGAAATCCCATTGAAAAACTCTAACCAAAACTGGCGCTTTTGATGATGAAAAGCGCCAGTTTTCACCCCTCAAAACCGTCGGTTTTCGACACCAAAATCACGGTTTTCTTGGGAAACCGAATTTTTCAGGTTGTTTTTCGGTGTTTTCCAAAGGGGGTGGAAATGTGGGTGTTTTTCTATATGTTTTCCACTATGGTTTTTCTATGAACAAGTTGTATTTCAATACGAAAAGAGTGAATAATTGGTCGATTAAGGGCAAATGATTTGGATGTTTGCGAAAAAATCTATAACTTTGCAACAAATCATCTTTATCGCCGAAAGGTGGGGGAGAATGTGAAGAGAAATGATAAAAACGTACGAATAAAGACTACACGTATGAAAAGGATATTTGCAAAAATCGTCATGCTCACGATGGGTCTTGTGAGTGCTTTGACAGAGATGAGTGTCGCCAACGTCACCATCAACGCGACGAATTTCCCCGATGAGAATTTCCGAAACTTCATCACCAGCAATATAGATGCGAACGGAAATGGAGTGCTCAGTGATGCGGAGATTGCCGGTACTACCCAGATGTACATTAGCGGCAAAGACATCTCGAACCTCAAGGGCATAGAGTTTTTCACGGCTTTGGGAGACCTCCATTGCAATGGAAACAACCTGACGAGCATGGATGTCTCGAAGAACACGAAGCTCACGTTTTTGTATTGCTTCAACAATCAACTGACGTCTCTCGACGTGTCGAAGAATACGGCGTTGGAGTATCTCTACTGCTCTAATAATCAGTTGGCGACACTCGACGTGACGAAGAATACGGCGTTGAAGACGCTTGATTGTGAGAGTAATCAGTTGGCGACGCTCAACGTGTTGAAGAACACGGTGTTGGAGCATCTCAGTTGTTCTAATAATCAGCTGACGACACTCGACGTGACGAAGAACACGGCGTTGAAGACGCTTAATTGTGAGAGTAATCAGCTGACGAAACTCGACGTGTCGAAGAATACGGCGCTAACCACCCTCGTTTGCAAAGATAACGCGTTGTCGAGCATCGACGTGACGAAGAACCTGGAGCTGCTCTCGCTCAACTGTTCCGGCACCCAGCTATCGACTCTCGACGTGTCGAAGAACTCAAAGCTGACGAGCTTGTATTGCGGTAATAACGCGCTTACCAAACTGGATGTGTCGAAAAGCACAAATCTGCAGGAGCTCGAATGCGACAATAACCAGCTGACGTCCATCAATGTTACGAAAAACACAGTTCTGACGAGTTTGTGTTGCCAACAGAATCGGCTCAGCAGCATTGACGTTTCGAAAAACACGAAACTCACCAAGCTCGATGTTTCAAACAACCAACTGACGACCGTCGACGTGACGAAGAATACGGCTTTGTCATACTTGAAGGTTTCGGACAACCAACTGACCTCTATCAACCTTTCGAAGAACGTCAATCTGATGTACGCCTATTGCCAGAACAACCAGCTGACAACGCTTGACGTGTCGAAAAATACGCAACTGTATCTTCTTGATTGCAAAAACAACCAACTGACAAACCTCAAGATGGCCGACCAGCTCGAGAATCTGTATTGTTCGGATAACCAACTGACTTCGTTCGTGGCACCGAAAGGCTTAATTCTAGTGATATGTGACGGGAACAACCTCGCGAGCCTGGATTTGTCGAAGGCCACAGGCGTCAAAAGCGTATATTGTGCGGACAACCAGTTGACGGCACTCGACGTCTCGACAAATACGGAACTGAAGACTTTGTCGTGCTACATCAATCAGATTTTCGGTACGGCAATGGACGACTTGATTGCCAGTCTGCCGATAAGAGCAGACAATGATGGCAAATTGTTTGCTACCGATAAAAAGTCAAAAGCGGAAATGAACACCCTTTCGGAAGAGCAGGTGGCAGCTGCTTTGGCCAAGGGATGGACGGCAACGTATGTCAGGGCCGACGTGGAGTATCCGCTCAGGGTAGGCGGTAGCAAGGTGGTCAGTTCGCAACGAAACAATATTCCGGTGGATGCAGGTTCGGCCACTTACGATCCGGCAACCAAAACTCTCACGTTGGACAATGTTTCCATCACCACAAATTACAATGACGTCTACTGCATTAAAAACGAGGGCGTTGAGAGATTGCAAATCGTCGTCAAGGGAAGATGCAAGCTGCATTCCAACGCTGCCGCAATAGTGGCTGAGAGCTCACCTCTGATTATCATGGGGTCGGGAAAACTCGAAGTGGTCAGTGTCTACGAAGAAGGCATCCGTCTTGCCTATGGTGTCTGTATGAAAATAGAGGATGCCGATGTGACGATAAAAGGCGCTGGCGCTATCATGGGAGATGACGACAACAGGGCCGGCGACATTACGATTAAGAACTCGACACTCTATGCCGATAGCGATGTGGGTGCTACTGGCACGAGGCCCATGACCATCTCGGGCATCCGGAGCTTCAGGCTCGTCGATTGCAACTATACCCTTCATGAGGACAACAGCTCGTACAATCCGGCATACTTCTGGTATTATAACGGTTATGTGAGCTACGACGACGTAAAATACTACGGCGTCATCTACATCACGCCCGACGAGGACGTAGCCACTGACATCGCACAACCGCAGGCCGCATCGCAACCCACCGACGCTATCTATAACCTGCAAGGCCAGCGCGTGGAAAAGCCCACGAGGGGCATCTACATCAAGAATGGCCGCAAGGTGATTGTCAGGTGACGGGGGGCGGCCGAGCGTATGGTTAATAGTGATGATTTAGTTCATGGTGCATAGTTCATAGTTCATAGTGGAAAGTGATTAGTGATTAGTGGTGAGTGATGAATGTTGATTTAGTTCATAGTTCATAATTCATAGTTCATAGTTTTAAGCCCCATAGGATCCTTCACTCTTCACTTAAAAAACTTTTCACTTTCAAGCGAAGATACTCTTGGTCGGGGAATCGACCCCACCCCTGCCCCTCCCCTGCAAGCAGGGGCGGGGAGCATAGGAAGAGTGGGCGATGGAAAACTCTGGAAAACTCTGAGGCCCTATGATATCCTATAAAGCCTCATAAAGCCCTATAAAGCCCTATAAAGTCCTATAAAGTCCTATAAAGTCCCACAACCCCCTATCAAACCCTATACCCCCCATCTAACCCTATAAAGCCATGAGGCTAATGATTGAGGGGAGAACCACTTTCTTCACTCCCCGCCCCTGCTTGCAGGGGAGGGGTAGGGGTGGGGTCAACAAAGCCCCTTATGTTAGGGCAGTGGTCAACAAAGCTGTTGTCAACAAGGCCCCATATGGTAGGGGTGGGGTCAACAAAGCCCTTTATGTTAGGGCTGTGGTCAACAAGGCGTGGTCAACAAGCGCCATATGGTAGGGGTGGGGTCAACAAAGCGCCTTATGGTAGGGCTGTGGTCAACAAAGCTGTTGTCAACAAGCCCCCTTATGGTAGGGGTGGGGTCAACAAAGGCCCTTCGGGCACTATTAATACTACCGCCTTACCGAACTATCTTAAAGGCAACATGTGTGTTATAAAGCGACACGTAGAGCCTGCCGTCGCTACCGATAGCCAACCAATTAGGGGCATTAGCCACCCAAAGCTGTTGCTTCTGGACACCCGTAAACCTATTCAGAACGTTGATAAAATCAGGTTTGCCTGAATCGCCGAATCCACAGATGATGGAATTGTCAAGAATCAGGAAGTTCTTTGTGTTGCAAGTGTTAGGCTTGCTTACCCATAGCGTCTTATCGGTGGCGGTGTCGATGGCTACGACATAGGCATTTTGCCCTTTGTCAAAACCCATCAAGCCAGAGATGCTGAAGTAAAGTATCCCATCCTTCACGACCGCCCAGTCGACCGACTGCCTATCGATATCGGAAGCGCGGTTTTTAGGCGGGAAAGTCATCTGTGATGTGTTGTAAACTTTCTTCACCTCTTTCGTGGAGTCGACGAGCATAATAAGGTGCGGGTATCTGCCTCTTCTGGAGATGTCTTTCTCTGATTCACCCCAGGGCAGGGGCTCTGTTCCCGGTGCCCTTCCATAAATGGCCACGGGATAGTCGCCGTCGTAGAAGACATCGTTCAGCACCCACCTGTCATCGTAAAACTCCGGCACGATGTCGGGTATGCGGTAATCGGTGTCGTCCCAACCGAGTGTCGGGTGTCCAATGATGTTCCCCAGTTTCAGCTCTGGCCGCGCCAAAGCATTGTAATCGTCCATAGGCGTAGAGAATGAAGTTCTTATCAGGGTGACGGTCTTATTCTTCCCCTTAGGGGCGACAGAGAGTGTCTGCCCGTTGAAATTGGATACCACAACGGGGACTATTTGTGTTTCATGCTCAACTCCATTAAGTGTGTATTTCTGCGCATGGGCAAAAACCACTACCGTCAATAACGCGGCCGATAACAACAATCTGTTCATGATATGAAAACGTAAATTCGCAGCACTTTAGTTAAACATTCATTATAAGTTCCTGTGCAACAAAAAGGTATTGGACGAGCCAAGTGGCAGAGCCGATTACTTTGATGAGCCAAGCGGCAGAGCCCAGGATTTTGTCATGTCAGAATTTTCACTTATCTTAGTGCTGCGTTTGAAGACAAGCAAAAACCATCAATGACGTGGCAAAATTAAACAAAAATCTGAGAAAATCATCCCTTTTGGAGAAATATTTCATGTGAGAGCCCGTTATTAAGTGAAAAGTGAAGAGTGAAGAATTGCCTAAAGCCATTGGAGTCGGCAGGGTATTCTTCACTCTTCAATTAAAAATCACTCTTCACTTAAAGCGTTGTAGTCGCCAAATTATTCTTCACTTTTTGCTTAAAGCGTTGTAATCGCCAGAGTATTCTTCACTCTTCACTTTAAAAATCCCTCTTCACTTTTCACTTATATAATTGCTGCTGTTCGATGGCATCGGCCACCGCCTTCGGCACCAGATGCTGGTATTGTCGGCCTTCGGCGATGCGCTTCCTGATGTCGGTGCTGCTGATGTTGATGAGTGGGGTCTGCACCAGTTCAACGTTGGTGGGGAGCGATGCGGGGTCGATGTCGGAACCTTTGCGCGGATAGACCACCACACGATGGTGGCTCAAGATGTCGGCCGAGTGGTACCAACGGGGGAATGACGCCCAGTTGTCGCCTCCGATGATGAGCACAAACTCGCGGTCGGGATAGTCTTTGGCAAGGGCCTGCAAGGTGTTCCACGTGTACGAAGGCTTGGGCAGACGGAACTCGTAGTCGCTGGCTTCGAGGCCTTTATGTCGGCGAAGGACCAACTTGGCCAGTTCCAGGCGCTTGTGGTCGTCGAGCAACGTCTGGTTCACCTTGAACGGATTCTGAGGCGATACCATGAACCAAACCTCGTCGAGACCAGCCAGACGAAGAATATGATTGGCCAGTCGCACGTGGCCGTTGTGGATGGGGTTGAAAGAACCGCCGTAGAGTCCGGTTTTAATCATGGATCGCTTTGGATGAATGGGGTTTATGAGTTGAGGAATTCTTTCACGATTTCGTAGGCCTCTTGCTCGGCCGTCTGGAGGTCGTCGTTCACTACCACACGGTCGAAGCGGGGCGCGAAAGTCAGTTCGAAGGCGGCGCGCTCGATTCTCTGTTCAATCACTTCGGGCGCGTCGGTGCCTCGACCTTCCAGACGCTGGCGTAGCGTGTCGATGCTAGGTGGCTGGATGAACAGGCTGAGGGCCTCGTCGCCATAGTGCTCCTTGATGCGGCAACCGCCTTTCACGTCGACGTCGAAGATGATGTTGTGGGTGTCGCGTTGTCGTTCCACCTGCTCTTTCAACGTGCCGTAGAAACGTCCTTCGTAGACTTCTTCGTACTCGAGGAACTCATCACGGGCGATGCGCTCGCGGAACTCCTCGGGCGAGAGGAAGAAATACTCCACTCCGTTCTGTTCTGTTCCACGCGGAGCACGGCTGGTGCAACTGATGGAAAAGGCCAGCCGGAGTTCGGGATGCTCCTTCATCAGCCAGTTGATAATGGTGCTCTTGCCGCTTCCGCTGGGGGCGGAGACGATGAGCAACTTCCCCCGTCCCTTCTCAACGCTGGAGTCGCCTTGCGGTGATGCGGAGCATTTCTTTTGTTTTTTATCGTTATTCATTTTCATTTCTTTTTTGATGGTCGCCCTTCAGGGAGGGTGCTATAGCGCATTCAGCACTTGTTCCTTGATCTGCTCAAGTTCGTCCTTCATCTTCACCACGATGTTCTGCATCTCGGCCTGATTGCTTTTCGAGCCCGTAGTGTTGATTTCGCGACCCATTTCCTGAGCGATGAAGCCCAGTTTCTTGCCTTGACAATCGCTGTCTTCCATTGTCTCTCGGAAGTATTTCAGATGGTTGGCCAGACGTTGTTTCTCCTCACTGATGTCGAGTTTCTCGATGTAGTAGATGAGTTCCTGCTCCAGTCGGTTCTTGTCGTACTCCACTTCGGGGATGCTCTTCAGACCCTCGGTGATGCGCTGGCGGATTTTCTCCACGCGTTGCTTCTCGTAAGGCTCGATGCTCTTCAGCAGATTGTCGATGTTGTCAATCTTCTCGCTGAACTTGCGTTGTAGTGCTGCTCCCTCTTGTTTGCGGAACTCCACGAGAGCGTTGAGTGCTTCGCCGATGGCCTTACGCACCACCGCCCATTCCTCTTCGCTGAGTTCTTCCACCTCGGTGCGCGTGGTGATGTCGGGCATTCTGACGAGCGTGTAGAACCAGTCCACCGGTTCGGGTATGCCCGTGTGCTCGGCAATCTCCTTGAGCTGGCGGTAGTAGCTCTCCACCATTGCGGCATTGATGGGTGCTGCCTCGGCGGTAGCGTCTTTCTCAATCCAGACGCTGAAGTCTACTTTTCCACGAACCAAGGCGGCCGAAATCATCTGCCTGATCTCCATTTCCTTCTCGCGGTAGAGCGGTGCAATACGTGTGGAGAGGTCGAGTTGCTTGGAATTGAGCGACTTCACCTCCACATGGATTTTCTTTTCTTTAAATGCCACGACAGCCTTGCCGTAGCCCGTCATTGAGAGTATCATATCTTGTTTTTCGTTAATTTTACGGGCCAATATTCTAAAATTTATGCAAAAGTACGAATTTTTTCTGGAAAATGAGTAAATTTGCACTTTAAAAAACAAAGATATTTTGTATGCCCTGCATTTTACATATTGAAACGAGCAGCAGCGTGTGTTCTGTGGCGGTGAGCGAAGACAGCCACATCATCTTCAAGGAAGAAGACTTCAGCGGGCCGAATCATGCCGAAAGGCTCGGCACTTTCGTTGACGAAGCGCTCTCGTTTGCCGATAGTCATGCCATCCCTGTAGACGCCGTTGCGGTGAGTAGCGGACCGGGTTCCTACACGGGTCTCCGCATCGGAGTGAGCATGGCAAAGGGCATTTGCTATGGCTTCCAGATTCCGCTCATCAGCGTTCCCACGCTACAACTGCTCTGCGTCCCGGTGCTTTTGAGGCACGACGACATGGAGGAGGATGCGCTCATCTGCCCGATGCTCGACGCCAGGAGGATGGAAGTCTACGCCGCCGTCTACAATCGGGGACTTCACGAAGTGCGCCCCACGCAGTCCGATGTGGTGGATGCCGACACCTACAAGGAGTATCTGGACAAGGGTCCGTTGTATTTCTTCGGTCCCGGTGCCGCCAAATGCAAGGACGCCATCGTCCATCCCAACGCCCGTTTCATCGAAGGCATCGAGCCGCTGGCCCGCTATATGCAACCGCTGGCCGAGCGCCGTTTCTTCAACGAGCAGTTTGAGGACGTCGCCTATTTCGTGCCTTTCTACCTGAAAGACTTCGTGGCCAAGCAACCCAAGAAATTGCTCTGAGGCCATCACGGCGACATCTTTCCACTCCATCAACCCCAATTATTCACCCGCAAACCCATCATCGAAGAATTATGAATATCGAAGGATTAGACTATAATACGCAACGCGAGAAACTCGTGTTGCCCGAATATGGACGCGAAGTCCAGAAAATGGTCGACCACGCGACGTCGCTCCCCACGAAGGAAGAGCGCCAGCGGTGTGCCGAAACCATCGTGTCCATCATGGAGCGCATGTATCCTCAGGGTCGCGAGAATCCCGACTACAAGCAGAAACTTTGGGACCATCTGATGATTATGAGCAATTTCCAGCTCGACATCGACTTCCCCTACGACGTCAGCGACGCCCTGAAGATGGCCACAAAGCCCGAACCATTGCCCTATCCGATGAGCCGCATCCCCGTGAGACACTACGGGAAGCTGGTCTTCGAGATGTTCGAACAACTGAAGAACATGCCGGCCGGACCCGAGCGCGACGAGCTGATGCGCCAGACGGCTAACCAGATGAAGCGCGACCTGCTGATGTGGAGTCACGGTTCGAACACCGAGGAAAAGATTGCCGACGACCTCGCCCGGTTCACCGACGGAGTGATTCAGCTGGACCTCGACACGTTCAAATTCGAGAAAAACAACGAGAAGGAATTGCTCGCCCAGAGGAATGGCGGTGGCAAACGCAGAAAATAAAACGGCTACGATATGGAATCATTCATCATAGAAGGAGGACATCTACTTAGCGGAACCATCACTCCGCAGGGCGCGAAGAACGAGGCCCTGCAAGTCATCTGTGCCACTTTGCTCACTAGCGAGGAGGTCCGCATCCACAATATTCCCGATATCCTGGATGTGAACAACCTCATTCAGCTGCTGAAGGATATTGGCGTGAAGGTGAAGAAAGACGGTCGCAACGACTACACTTTCAAGGCCGACGAGGTGAATCTGGAGTATCTGGGTAGCGATGAGTTCGTGCGTAAGTGTGCGGCTTTGCGCGGTTCGGTGCTTATGATTGGTCCGTTGCTCACCCGTTTTGGTCGCGCCATCGTGGCCGAACCTGGTGGCGACAAGATAGGCCGTCGGCGTCTCGACACCCACTTCCTGGGATTCAAGCACCTCGGCGCCAAGTTCGACTACATAGAGCATCGCAACGTCTACGAGATTCACTCCAAGCAATTGAAGGGTTGCTACATGTTGCTCGACGAGGCTTCGGTCACCGGTACGGCCAATATCATCATGGCCTCCGTGCTGGCCCGCGGAACCACCACCATCTACAACGCGGCTTGCGAGCCCTACATACAACAACTCTGCCACCTGCTCAACAAGATGGGCGCCTCCATCAGTGGCATCGGTAGCAACTTGCTCACTATCGTGGGCACCGACCACCTGCATCAGGCCGACCACCGAGTGCTCCCCGACATGATTGAGGTGGGCTCTTTCATCGGCATGGCCGCTATGGTGGGCGATGGCATCCGCATCAAAGACGTCTCGTTGAAGGACCTCGGCATCATCCCAGATGCCTTCCGTCGGCTCGGCGTGAAGATAAAGACAGAGGGCGACGACCTCATCGTGCCCCGCCAGAACCACTATGTGGTCGACTCGTTCATCGACGGTTCCATCATGACGCTCGCCGATGCGCCCTGGCCGGGACTCACGCCCGACCTCCTCTCGGTGTTGCTCGTGGTGGCCACGCAAGCCCGAGGTTCGGTGCTCATCCATCAGAAGATGTTCGAGAGCCGCCTGTTCTTTGTCGACAAACTCATCGATATGGGCGCGCAGATCATCCTTTGCGACCCCCATAGGGCGGTGGTTATCGGTCACGACCACAAGCTGAGGCTCCGCGCCGGACGCATGTCGAGCCCCGATATCCGTGCGGGTATCGCCCTGCTCATTGCCGCATTGAGCGCCAACGGCACCAGCCGTATCGACAACATTGCGCAGATAGACCGAGGCTATGAGGACATCGAGGGCCGCCTGAATGCCCTCGGCGCCCTCATTTTACGAGAAAGCAGATAGAAGAAATGATCAGACCAGAGGAAGTATTCCGCATCGGAAGGTTGGGCAAGCCCCACGGTATCAAGGGTGAGTTGTCGTTCATGTTTACCGACGATGTGTTCGATCGCGTAGACGCAGACTTCATCATCGTGGAGACCGACGGCATTCTCGTGCCGTTCTTCATGGAGGAATACCGATTCAAAACCGACGAGACGGCCTTGCTCAAGCTCGAGGGCATCGACACGGTGGAACGTGCGCGCGAGCTCACTAATAGCAATGTCTACTTCCCGAGGAAGCTGGCTGAGGGCACCGACGACGACATGACATGGGCACAGATAGTAGGCTTCCGCTTGGTCGATTCCGCGCATAATAATAAGGTAATAGGAGAAATCAGTTCGGTGGACGACTCCACGCAAAACGTGCTCTTCGAGGTGACCACACCCGATGGCGCCCAACTACTGGTACCCGCCGCCGAAGAGTTCATCGACGAGGTGGACACGGAGAAGCGGGAAATCAGGGTGACATTGCCCGAGGGCTTGCTCGATCTATAGTCTTTGTCCGTCGATTTTCTCCACCATATACGACATATTATCCAGAAGAAAATGAAGAAACAAATAGCCATTCTCGGTTCTACCGGTAGCATCGGCACCCAGGCACTCGAGGTGATCGAGGAGCATAGCGACCTGTTCGAGGTGTATTGCCTGACGGCCAACAACCGCGTGGAGTTGCTTGCCCAGCAGGCGCGCAAGTTTCATCCGGCGGCCGTCGTCATTGCCAACGAGGCCCGCTACGACGAGCTCTGCCAGTTGCTCGCCGACCAGCCCGACATCAAGGTCTACGCCGGCGCCAAGGCACTCGACGAGATTGTCGAGGCCGAACCCATCGACATGGTGCTTGCGGCAATGGTGGGCTTCGCCGGACTCTCGCCGACGGTGCATGCCATCCGCGCCCATAAGAAGATTTGTCTGGCCAACAAGGAGACGCTCGTCGTGGCTGGCGAGCTCATCTGTCAGCTGGCCTCCGAGTACCACGTGCCCATTCTGCCCGTCGATAGCGAGCATTCGGCCATCTTCCAGAGTCTTGTGGGCGAGGGCGACAACCCCGTAGAGAAAATCCTGCTCACGTGTTCGGGCGGTCCGTTCCGCTTGATGACCACCGAGCAGATGGCCACCGTGACGGCCGCCGACGCGTTGCGCCACCCCACTTGGGACATGGGTGCTAAAATCACCATCGACTCGGCGTCGCTCATGAACAAGGGTTTCGAGGTGATCGAGGCGAAATGGCTCTTCGGAGTACCTGCCGAACGCATTCAGGTGCTCATCCATCCGCAGAGCATCGTCCATAGCGCCGTACAATTTTGCGATGGTAGTGTGAAGGCCCAACTCGGCGTACCCGACATGCGGTTGCCCATCCAGTATGCCTTCTCGTTCCCCGATCGTCTGACGCTCTCGGGCGACCGTCTCGACCTGTTCCGTCATCCGCTGGAGTTCTTCGAGCCCGACATGGAGAAGTTCCGTTGTCTGGCTCTCGCCTTCGAGGCCATCGCACGTGGCGGCAACATGCCTTGCATCCTGAATGCGGCCAACGAGGTGGTCAACGAGGCCTTCCGCCACGACCGATGCTCGTTCCCGCAGATGGCAGAAATCATCGACAAGACGATGCAACGGGCCACCTTCGACGCCAATCCGTCGCTCGACACTTATTTCCGCACCGACGCCGAGGCACGTGCCATCGCCGCCGAGATGCTTTAAAACCCCACATATAAATTCGTAAAAAACTCATCAATTCGCATTAAAACAGAACAATACCAATGGAAGTATTTCTCATAAAACTGCTTCAGTTCATGCTGGCCATCTCGCTCCTCGTGTTGCTTCACGAGGGCGGCCATTTCTTCTTCTCCAAGCTCTTCGGAGTGCGCGTGGAGAAGTTCTATCTCTTCTTCGACCCCTGGTTCCACCTCTTCGAGTGGAAACCCAAGAATAGCGATACGGCCTACGGAGTGGGCTGGCTTCCGCTGGGTGGCTATTGCAAGATTGCGGGAATGATCGACGAGAGTTTCGATACCGAACAGATGGCTCAGCCCGTACAACCGTGGGAGTTCCGCTCTAAGCCGGCTTGGCAACGATTGCTCATCATGATTGGTGGCGTGCTGGTGAACTTCCTGCTCGCTCTCTTTATCTACGCCATGGTGCTTTTCGCATGGGGCGACCAGTATATGGGCGCCAAGGACCTGAAGATGGGCTACAAGTTCAATGAGCAGGCCAAGGAGATTGGCTTCCAGGACCACGACATCATCGTCGGTTACGACGGTAAGGATATCCAGAAATTCGACGTCGACCTGTATCGCCACGTGGCCGATGCCAGCACCGTGAAGGTGTTGAGACAAGGAAAAGAGGTGACACTCAACATGCCGGGCGACCTGAGTCTACTCGAGATGTTGCAGAGCGACCCGGCCTTTGCCCGTCCGTTTGTGCCGGCAGAGCTCGATAGCGTGATGCCGGGAACACCCGCCGATAAGGCTGGTCTGCACAAGGGCGACCGCATCGTGTCGATCAATGGTAAGTCTGTCGACTCCTGGAATGAGTTCACCCACCAGATAGGTGTGCTCAGCGACCAGATGACGGTGGCGAAAACACACAACGATAGCGTCAAGCTTCGCACCGTGCAGATTGCCTACACGCACGAGCCTTACGACGTAGCCGCCACAAAACCTTTGGATGCCGCCAGCATCGACACCTTGCAAATCGTGCTTACGCCTGAGTTGCTCCTCGGTGTTGGTCAGACGAGCATCTACAGCTACTACGAACCGACGAAGGTGAGCTACGGCTTCTTCGAGAGTCTGCCCGCTGGCATCAGCTACGGATGGAATGTGTTGCGCGGCTATGTGGGCGACCTGAAATATGTGGCAACGGCCGAGGGAGCCAAGAGTCTCGGCGGTTTCGGTGCCATCGGTAGCCTCTTCCCCGCCCAATGGGACTGGCATCAGTTCTGGCTCATGACGGCTTTCTTGAGCATCATCCTGGCCTTCATGAACATCCTGCCCATTCCCGCGCTCGATGGTGGCCACGTGCTCTTCCTGCTCTATGAGATTATCACGCGTCGCAAACCGTCGGAGAACTTCATGATCCGCGCCGAATATATCGGCTTCGGCATCCTTATCCTCCTCATGGTGGTGGCCAATCTCAACGATATCTTGCGCTGGTTGGGGTACATGTAAAGCCGACATTTCACTCGCTCAGGCCCATCTATAGGGCGTTTGCATTGAGTGAAAAATACAATGAAAAAGCTGAATCCACACTTGATCAGACCCGTCTATAGGTGTTTGCATTGAGTGAAAAGCATAATGAAAAGGCCGTTTCCGATTTCGGGAGCGGCTTTTTCATCACCTGAGGTTGAGTCGACGCTCGTCCCTTTCCTCTTTTCTCGGAACAATATTATTACTGTCCGCTAAACATATTTTTAGCTCCATATTTACGACTTTTGCCGCTTGACAAGCCCCCCTTAGACCTTGAAATGGTGTAGCATTCGTATTGTGTCGCACCTTCGGCGCTTGTCGTTTAGTTGTATCGCTATCAGGGGTTCCGCTTCGCTCCACCCCTGCCTGTGGTCTTGTTACCCCTTCGGGGTTCTTCCCTGCTCAAAGTCCCATGCTTGTTGACTTCTGCTTGTTGACCACAGCTCTACCAAAGGCGGCTGTTGACCTCTGCCATTACATAGGGGGCCTTGTAGACCACACCCCTGCCAAAGGCGCTTATTGACCTCTGCCGTTACATAGGGGGCCTTGTTGAGCCCACCCCTGCCAAAGGCGCTTATTGACCTCTGCCGTTACATAGGGGGCCTTGTTGACCCCACCCCTACCCCTCCCCTGCAAGCAGGGGCGGGGAGTGAAGGAAGTGGTTCTCCCCTCAATCATTAGCCCCTGGGGCTTTATAGGGTTTGATTGGGGTTATGGGGGAAATAGGGGGTTATGGGGTTTGATAGGGGGTTATGGGGTTTGATAGGGGGTTATGGGACTTTATAGGACTGTATAGGATATCATTAGCACTCAAAGTATCCCATCGTCTCCCAGAGCCCACTCTTCCTATGCTCCCCGCCCCTGCTTGCAGGGGAGGGGCAGGGGTGGGGTTGATTCCCCGACCAAGAGGATGCGCCATACTAATTAACGACTCATCACTCGAACATATTTTTAATTGGACACCAATAAATTTCTATATTTTTTCATTTAACACCTACCGACCTACCATGACCACGCTCAAACGCCCATCTACAAAGGGTTTGAGCGATGGTAGGTCTTCCGCCAACACCTACCATAGACCTACCATGAATCTACCATAGACGTTTGCACTTTATTTATATGCGTTAGCGAGTTTTTATGGTAGTTTTGAGGTCTTTTCGAGAAAAGACTTTTTCCATGATGTTTTCGTCGAACTCACGTTTCAATAGGTAGATGAAGATAGAATCTACAACTTTTTTCACTACATTTGCGTTTAACACCTACCAACCTACTATAATCACTCGCAAATACCCACCATCAAAAGGTTTGAACGATGGTAGGTCTATGGTAGGTCTATGGTAGGTCTTGAGAAAAGACCTACCATAGTGGAATCCCTTTATTTATAGGCGTTTGAGGGGTATGATGGTAGGTTGGTAGGTCTTTTTCAGAAAAGACTTATTTTATATTTTTTTCGTAGAACTCACATTAAGTTAAGACACCAACGGCTTGGTGAAGCTATGCTCGAAAAAAGACCGCTCAGACGATAATGTCCGAGCGGCCTTTTTATGTTATCGAAGCTTTCGTGGTCTTACTCCACAGTAGCATAGATGTTGTCAGATGTCTTACGTGTAGGATAGAGCTTGATGGTAGTACCTACAACACCAAGGTTCTTACCATTGGCGACAAGGTCACTGATCATCATTGATGGTTCAACACTATCATTACCGCCGAGGTTGATATCCCACGAGTTGTTGGTGGTGAACTTCCAGCCGTTGGCGTTGACGCCAGCATTCTCGATGACATAGCAGAAGTTAGCAGCATCCCACTTCATCTGCTGGGCATCGTCGCCTGCATTCCATCCGTTGAAGTCGCCCACGAGGTTCATATTATTGATCTTCGTGCCCTTCAGCGTAGAGGCAGCCAGGTCGAGCTCTACGTAGTAGACACCCTCGCCTGCAGAGGCCTTGAAGTTGTCGTTGGTCTTCTCGAAGTCGCCCGAAACAGTTGCCATGTTGTTACTGTTGAGCTGGCTATCATCGCCCCAGTCGCCAGGATTCTTCTGGAACTTGAACTCAATACCCCATCCGTTCGGGTCGGCGATGTAAACATAGCCTGTGTACTTGCCGTCGAAGGTTGTGGTAGCAACTTTCTGGTCGGAAGCAGACCAACCATCGGTAGCGCCGATGAAGTATACATAAGGCTTGAAGTCGAGCTTCTCGATTTTGTAGGTATAGTTCATCATGTTGATGGTCATGCGATAGATACCTGCCGTCTCGATCTTACCAGCTTGCGGAGCAGCGGTGGTAAGGTTACCCTCGAAGCTGGTGTCGCCGTCGATGGTGGTGCCCACTACGCCGGTCTCACCCTCTGCCCAGAAGTCGTTCTCGTAGTTGGTGCCCGAGATGATCTTCCAGTACTGGTTGTCGGCCGTTGTGGTGAATACAATCTGGTACTCAGGATTGTCGTAGACGTCACCATTTCCGAGATGCGTGAATGCCAAAGCGCCTTCCTTGTTCCATCCAGCGAAGTCGCCGGTGAGATAGTAGGCGGTGTCGATGAATGGCGCCTTCAGTGTGACGGTAGCCGTTGCGGTACCACTGTTGGCGATGCTTTGTCCGTCGACATTGGTGTAAGCCATGATATCGATGGGAAGCTCGTGCATTTCGGGGCGCTTTCCGTAGAGCTGTTCGACAGCATTTTTCAGGTCATCAACAGATACGAGACCAGCAGAGCTTGTCGATATATCCACCGATTTCGTGCGATCTGCATTGTAAAGTCTCGACGTGAATGAAGTCTCGCCTCCATTTGTTGAATTGATCGTAGGGATAAACAACTGTACTGAGTCAGCCGTAATCGTTGCATAGTCAATGGCTGGCGCGTTGGCAACGGTAAACGATACCGACTGTGCGGCCTCCTCGGCATTACTCTGCGGCTCTGCCCAAGGTTCGTACTCGTCGGTACAGCTTGCCAGAAGCAAGCCGATACCGAGTGTTAAAAATATCTTTTTCATATTTCCTTATTCTTTATTCAGGTGATACTTACTTTGAGATAAACGAATATGCACCGAGGATATCGTTGAAGACAACGATGTAAGATCCCTGTGCTACGGGAATGTTGTCGCCATTCTGCGTGCCGAAGCCGTACGGGAAGTCTACGCTACCCCAGTTGACGTCCCAAGCACCGTTAGCGGCGAACTTAGCTGTAGTGTCTCCAGCCGAAGCGTCGAGCGTGTAGAACCAGTCGTGGTTGACAGCTCCGTCGAACGAGTTGATGGGGCTCATGGCTGTAGCTACATCCCATCCGTTGAAGTCACCAGGTATCGACATCGAAGCATAAACGGTGGGTGCTCCGTCGTAAGGCGTAACGGTGAGTTCGTCCGTGGCCGTGTTGAGTTCTACGGTGTAGTAACCGTCTGCGGGAACGGTGATGTTGCCAGAACCGTCATCGTTCATAACGAAGGTGCCGAAGGCGTCGCCCTGTCCCCACTGGTCGTCCCAAGATCCAGGATTCTTGACGAGCTTGAAGCCTGATGTGGTGAGATAGCCAACATACTGGATAGTTCCGGTACCATCCTTCTTGTTGTATTCCTCGCCTGCCTTGGTGTACATCGGGATCATGGCAGTTCCAACAGCGTCAACACTATTACTCCAAGAGCCATCACCGATGCAAGAACCGATGAGGTACCAAATTTCAATCGGGGAATCTTTGAGTTCAACATAATAGGGAGCGAAGTTGAGCGTTACGGTGTTCGAGTATACATCGGGCACTCCGTTCAGCGAGGCTTTCACGCGAGCGTAAACCGTCTGGTTGGCAGGAACAGCGTCCTCAGCCCACTTGGCCACCTGCTGCAATCCCTTTGCCACAGCTGCGGGATCGAGGTCGACATTACAAGAGTTGTACACATTCTCAAGATCGAAATAGTTTGAGACGGTTGCACCGGTCTCGTCAGCTTCTTCTTCGGCAAAAGATGTAGTGAAGTTGCCGTCGAGCGACATCTGCACCGTGTACTGAGCAGCAGCGGGGAAACCGTAGTCGGGCTGCGACCAGGTGAGGTTCACGCTAGTCGACCTGGCCAAGTCAATGTTTGATGACGAATAAGCCGGGGTGTTGAGTTTGAACGTTGAAGGTTCCTGCACCGTCGGGTTGTAGAAGTTATCGTCCTCACAAGCTGTGAATAGGCATGTGCTGATGAGCAGCAGGCATGCTGACTTGATGATATTTTTCATTGTCGTAGTGTCTCTAAAGATTAATAACCAGGATTCTGCTTCAGATTCTCATTCGCCGTCAGGTCCGTAGTAGGAATGGCGAAGATGTTGCGGTCAGCACTGAACTGGCGTCCGTTGAGGGCTCCGCCCTTCCACTGCCAGGTGTAACTGTTGTTTCCTCCGAAGTAACCATAGCGAATAAGGTCTACGCGACGGCGTCCTTCGAAGTAGAACTCGCGGCTCCACTCGTCGAGAATCTCGTTGAGAGAGTAACCAGCGCGCTGTGCGGCATTTGCACGGCTGCGCAGGGCATTGATGGCTGAAGTGCCTTCAGCGGTTGTAGCACCACCGTTCTGGCGAGCCGTTGCCTCAGCATAGGTGAGGTAAGCCTCAGCTACGCGGAAGAAGAAGAAGTCGGCATCGGGGAACTTCGGGTTGTGGGCTGCTGAACCGTCGCTCTTGAAGTTCACGAACTTAGCAACGCCAAAGCCATTGCTGAACGTGTTGGGATCGGTTGCACTGGCAGTATGATCGACGCCCCAGAAGATAGCACGGTCATCGCTAGCGGCGGCTGTCATGTTGTACGACTCCACGTTGGGAGCGTCGTTGTTCGGGAAGAACTTGTTGACGAGGTCAAGACGTGCGCGGTTTCCCGACCAGGCACCGTCAGAGCTACCATTGGTGGCGGCGGCGTCGTTAGGATTGGCGTGCATGTCGCCGTTGAAGGTAGAAGCCTGCAGGAAGAAGAATGTACCGTAACTGGTGGTCAGTGCGCCATCGCAAAGGATAGGATAAATGCACTCCTGAGCAGCCGAGCTCTCACCATTGTCGCCCATGAAGAGCATCTGGTAGGCGCTCCATCCGTTCTGTCCGGTGGTGTTCAGCTTATAAGAGCTGTTCATTACCTTCTGAGCATATTCGGCGGCCTTTGCCCACTGAGCAGTGCCAGTGTAAACTTCAGCGTTCAGGTAGAGACGCATGAGAAGCATCCAGGCAGCAGCCTTGTCCACGCGACCATAGTTGCTGTCGCTGCTGGTCTTAGGTTTGGCATCGTTGAGCGAGGGTTCAATCTCGAGCAGTTCGCTCTCTATGAAAGAATAGATCTCAGCACGTGAAGCCTGCTGGGCCTTCTCCGACGATACGGTTGTCAGGAAAGGAATGTTTCCGTAGGCATCCATTGCCAAGTAGTACTGCAGGGCACGCAGGAAGCGAACCTCGGCGGTCTTCGTGGCGTCCTTGTCGGCAGCCACATCGAGATAGTGGTTGCACAGGGTGATGCCGTTGTAGAGTCGATAGTAGTAACCACGAAGCATGGGATGGCTGCCGTCGTAGTCGTTGAAATGGAAGTTGGAGATACCAGGGTCACCCCAAGCGCAGATGGCTTCGTCGGTGGTCAGTTCGTTGGAGTTCCACATCTGACGTACCAGACCCGTCGTACCACCGTCGAGACCGTCGATATCGCAGTCGCCGTCGGCACCGGTGTTTCCGGCCAGGGCGAAGTTGGCATAACACTTGTTGAAGAGGTAGTCAACCGATGAATCGTCCAAAATCACGAGGTTGGGGTCGATGGGAGTAACATCGAGGTCGCCCGTACATGATGTCGTCGTACCCATTGCCATCAGGAGTACTGCGGCAGGAACTATATGCTTGATATAACGTTTCATGTTATTGTTCTTTATTATATTATATAAGGTGCAATTATAAATTCAGGGTCAGACCCAGCTGGAAAGTGATAGGACGCGGATAGATGTTGTTGTCGACACCGCCGAATACTTCAGGATCGATTCCATCGTACTTGGTGATGGTGAACACATTCGTCACCGAGCCGTAGATACGTCCGCTGATGCCGCCGTAGTTGGCGCCGCGGAGCAGGTTGGCGAAGCTGTAACCCAGCGTCACGTTGTCCATCTTCAGGAACGAGCCGTTCTGTACGTAGCGGTCGGAGAGTACCGACTGCTCGTCGTCGCTGCTCCATCCGTAAGGAATGACAGCCACAGGACGGTTCTGCGAGAATGTGTCCTGACGCCACATGGCAGCCTTGCTGACATTGCTCGAACCAGCCATCTGGTCGTTGAAGACGTAGTTGCCGATGCTGGCGCGCAGTGCAAAGCCGAGGTCGAAGTTCTTATACTCCAGACGCGAGCTCAAGCCCATCGTGATAGGAGCCATCGGGTTCTTATAGTAGTACTTGTCTGATTCGTTGATGATACCATTACCATCGCGGTCTACGAGAACGCCTTCCAACGGCTTGCCATTCTTGTCGTAAGCCTGCTGATAGACATAGAACGAACTGGCTGCATGGCCAACGGCGTGAGCCTGACAGTTGTTACCAGTACCAGCAGAGATGCCGCCAGTAGGAATGTAGTAGTCCTTGTCGTCACCACCGATAAGTTCAGTGATCTCGTTGTCGTTGTAGGTCAGGTTGTAGTCGATGGTCCAGTACCAATCCTTTGTCTGCAATGCCTTCCATCCGAGTGAGAATTCAACACCAGTGTTTCTCAGCGAACCGATGTTCGATGTCACCTGGTTGCGGAAGTTAGAACCGGCCGACACGTAGCGTGTGTTGAGCAGATCGGTGGTCTTGCGATAGTACCAGTCGAGACTTGCTGTCAGGCGCTGGTTGAAGTAACCGAAGTCTACACCGACGTTGTAGGTCTCTGTGGTTTCCCAAGTCAGGTCCTTATCATAGGCCTGCGGGCGATACAGCTGACCGCTGCCAACAACGGGATAGAAACCATTACCTCCGAGCGACGGGTCTACGGTCTGGTAGACGGCGAAGTATTTGTAGTCGCCGATGCCTTCCTGCTGACCGGTCTTACCCCAACCGAGGCGGAGCTTCAGGTCGCTCAGGTTTGTAGCGCTCTTCATGAACGGCTCGTCGTTGATACGCCATGCCAAAGCTGCAGAGGGGAACAGTGCCCAGTGGTCGCGGAAACGAGAAGAACCGTCGTCACGAACGGTGACGGTGAGCAGATAGCGGTTGAGCAACGTGTAGTTCATACGTCCGAAGAACGAAACGAGGTAGTTCTCCGTCTTGTAGTTGTAGAAACGCTCGTTATACTTTGTTCCGGCCAGAGCCTTGCCATTCTCGTCAACGCCCAGGTTCGTGCTGGGATACATTCCCCAGTAGTTGTTCTTCTGCGAACGCCAGAAGTGCTGCCACTCGTAACCACCCATGATGTCGAAGTGGTTGTTGTCGTTGAAGTCCTTATAGTACTGTGCATAGGCATTCACTGAGAGGTTGCGCTTCAGGATCTCGTCCCATCCGTAGCTACCGAAATAGTTGGCCAGCGGAGACATGGGCGATACGTCGGTGTTCTGCTTACCCTTAGAGATGTCGGCGCCGAATGTGGCGTGAAGTCTGAGGTCTTCGAAGCCGTGAATCTTATAGTCGATCTCGGCATTACCGATGAACGAACGGCTGCGTGCACGGTCGTTCTTCAGGTCGAGCACGGCCACGGGGTTCTTCGTAGCGTCGTCGAAGGTCTTCTCTTTCCACTGGCTGTCGTTGAGCGACGAACCGTCGGTCATCCATGCCCAGTAACCACCAATGTTGCTGTAGCGCGAGTCGCTGCTCTTCACCGGGTGGGTAGGATCCATCCACACGGCTCCGCTGATGGCGTTACCGTCGGCATAGCGGCTCTCGGCATACATGCCCTTAGCATTCAGGTTCAGTGTCAGGTGATCGTTGAAGAACGACGGGCTGAGGTTCAGAGCAGCTGTGTAGCGCTTGAATTCAGAAGTCTTCAGGATACCTTCTTCATCAGTATAACCCAGCGAGATACGGTAGGGCAGATTCTTAATCGAACCCGTCAGGGTCACGTTGTGGTCGTGGCTGATGGCGGTACGGTAGATTTCCTCCTGCCAGTCGGTGTCGGCATCACCCATGGCCTGGATGGCTGCATCGGTGGGATCGAACAGACTGTTCATGTAAGCACGATACTCGTCGCCGTTCATCACGTCGACGGTCTTTTTCTTCATGCTGGCAGAAACGTTACCGTTGTAGGTCACCTGCATTCCCTGATTCTTATGGCCTTTCTTCGTCGTGATGATGATAACACCGTTAGAACCACGGCTACCATAAATAGCAGTAGCTGAAGCATCCTTCAGCACGTTGAACGACTCGATGTCGGCGGGGTTCACCATCGACAGACCGTTGGCCAGACCCTTCACACCGTTGTTATCCATAGGAATACCGTCGATGACGATAAGAGGGTCGTTGGATGCGTTCAGTGACGAACCACCACGAATACGGATGGTAGCGCCGCCACCAGGAGTACCACCACCGCTGGTGATGTTCACACCGGCAATCTTACCCTGCATCATGTCCTGAGCACTGACCACGAGACCTTTGTTCTTGGTATCGGGTTTCAGAGCGGTCACAGAACCGGTGAGGTCGTTTTTCTTCACGGCACCATAACCGATGACCACCACTTCGTTCAGCGACTGAGCTGCATCGTCCTGCAGAGTCACTACCACATTAGGTGCGGCGTCGACAACAGCTTCGGTATATCCAATGTAGGAAACTGAGAGTTTGTCGCCCTGATTGGCTTTGATCACGAAGTTACCGTCGAAATCGGAAATAGCTCCGCCCGTCTGTCCTACGACTCGGACGGTGGCACCAATGACTGCTTCGCCGGTAGCATCCTTAACATGGCCATTCACAGTGATTTGCTGTGCGAAGGCCGTAGCAGAAAGGATAAGCCCACAGACGAGGGCCAGCATCCTTAAAGGCAATTTGAATTTTACCTGCTTCATCTTTACATTGTTTAAAGTTAGTTATATCAAATACTTTTTTTCGATGATTGTTACGTTTTTTGACAAGAGCATAGCACTTATCGACTGCAAATTTAAAAATAGTTTCTTAATGTTGTATTTATTTTTGAGATAAATCAAGTAAATGAAATGCGCAAACGTTTGCATTTATAAAAATAAATGATTAATTTTGTACGCGCAAGCGATATAAATGATTTTATATAACTTTGCACCCACGTAGAACAGTATGCCTATGAACGACAAGACAAACATCACGATGAAGGACATCGCCCGAGAGTTGGGCGTCAGCGTGGCAACCGTGAGTCGGGCGCTGAAGGACAGCCCACGCATCAGCGAGACGCAGCGAGAGCGCATCAAGGCTTTCGCGCGCGAACATAATTTCTATCCTAACATCCTGGCTGAAAGCCTGCGACACAGCCGCGTGTCACCCAACAAGGTCATCGGTGTCATCGTGCCACAGATTGCCCACTACTATTTCTCGACCATCCTGTCTGGTATCGAGGAGCAGGCAAACGTCAGGGGCTACCGTATCATGGTGGCGCAGAGCGACGAGCGATACGAGCGAGAAAAACGCATTTGCGAATCGTTCCTGCAGAGCCGCGTGTGCGGAATCATCGTCTCGCAGGCCAAGGACACACGCGACTACACCCATTTCCAACGGATGCTCGATTCGGGCGTGCCTTTGGTGTTCTACGACCGTATCTGCACCGGCATCAACACCAACCGCGTGGTGGTGGACGACTACATGGGGGCTTTTACGGCTGTCACCCATCTGATCGAGACAGGATGCAAGCGCATTGCCTTCTACGGATCGCCCATGCAGCTCGAGATTTCGAAGAACCGTTACAACGGCTACCACGACGCCTTGCTGAAACACGGTCTGCAACTCGACGACTCACTTCACTTCCTCTGCGACAACCGAGCCGACGCCGAGGTGCTTACACCCGAAGTGCTCGAGCGTGAAGATCGGCCCGATGCCTTCTTCGCCGTGAACGACGACACCGCCATCGGAATCCTCTACACCGCCAAGCGTATGGGTCTGAACGTGCCCGAAGACATCAGCATCTGCGGATTCACCAACGGCGAGCGCGCCATCGCCTGCGACCCCATGCTCACCACCGTAGAGCAACGCGGTCACATGGTAGGCGAGGAAGCTGTCGACATCCTGGTGAACCACGTCGAAGGCGTCACGCCCTTGGAGAAAGTCGTCAAGAAAGTAGTACGCACCCGACTGGTCGTTCGCGGAACAACCAGATAGGCAAAAGACGTTGGCAACAACGGTAGTTGTGTTTACGAAGACGACAAAGAAAGTTACAACTGAAGAATTATTGTCAAAGCAATCAAGATTTGCCGATGTCGTCTGAAAACGACAAAACCAAGGTCGCATTAGAAAGAATAAAATCATAAAAGTAATCATTAAATAATTGTAGGTCTATGAAACAGAAACCTGATCTGAACTTTTGGAATCTCTGGAACCTGTCGTTTGGGTTCTTCGGAGTGCAGATTGCGTATGCATTGCAAAGCGCGAACATCTCGCGCATCTTCTCTACGCTGGGTGCCGATCCCCACAACCTGAGTTATTTCTGGATACTGCCCCCACTGATGGGCATCCTTGTGCAGCCTATCGTAGGAACGCTGAGCGACCGCACGTGGACACGCTGGGGCCGCCGCATCCCCTATCTCTTTGTAGGTGCAGCTGTGGCTGTTGCGGTGATGTGCCTGCTGCCTAATGCCGGTTCGTTCGGTCTCACCGTTGGTGCAGCCATGATTTTCGGACTTTTCGCCCTGATGTTCCTCGACACCAGCATCAACATGGCCATGCAGCCGTTCAAGATGCTCGTCGGCGACATGGTGAACGAGAAGCAGAAGGCGAAAGCCTACTCCATCCAGTCGTTCCTCTGCAACGCTGGTTCGGTGGTGGGATTCGTATTCCCCTTCGTCTTCACCGCACTGGGCATTGCCAACGAGGCCGAGAAGGGCGTCGTGCCCGACTCCGTCATCTACTCGTTCTACGTGGGCGCCGCTATCCTCATCCTCTGTGTCATCTATACGACGATGAAGGTAAAGGAATGGCCACCGAAGGAATATGCCGAATACAACCCCGCACCTGAGGCCGAGAAAGACAAGGCCGACTGGATTACGTTGCTGAAGAATGCGCCTTCGATGTTCTGGCGCGTGGGTCTGGTGCAGTTCTTCTGCTGGGCCGCCTTCATGTACATGTGGACCTACACCAACGGTGCCATTGCTTCTGTCTGCTGGGATGTCGACATGACCGCCGCCGATGCCACGAAGACCGCCGCCTATCAGGCTGCCGGTAACTGGGTGGGCGTACTCTTCGCCGTACAAGCTGTGGGTAGCGTAATCTGGGCGATGGTGCTGCCGCGCTTCAAGAACACGAAGATGGCCTATGCACTGAGCCTCGTGTTGGGCGGCATCGGCTTTGCGCTGGTTCCGTTCTGTCCCAACCAGTACGTTCAGTTCATTCCCTTCCTCCTCATCGGTTGCGCATGGGCCGCTATGCTGGCCATGCCGTTCACCTTCGTCACCAACGCCCTGCAGGGCTACGGCCACATGGGTGCCTATCTGGGACTCTTCAACGGCACCATCTGCATTCCGCAGATCGTGGCAGCAGTAGTTGGCGGTGGCATACTGTCGATTGTGGGCAGCGTACAGTCCAACATGATGATTGTGGCAGGCGTATTGCTGGTTATCGGAGCGTTCTTCGCCGCCACGTTACGCGACAAGCAGAACAATGAAAAACGGTAGTTTGCCGTACCCATGTTGACGGACCGCGAAAACGGAATTGCCGTCTTCAAATAAAAAAATCTAGATTTTTTTCGTCGAAATTGGCAGTTTGGCGCGAAAAAATCTAGATTTTTTTTGCCCGCACCGCTCGTCTTGCTTTTCACAACGCCAAAGCTATCATATATAATAAGGTGGAAAGGAAAAGCCAGCTTACCGTCTTTTTTATAGAACCAACACAGAGCTGCCAACAGAATGCAATGATTGGAAAATAAAAGATGCAAACGTTTGCGCAAGAAAAGGAACAAATATCGCACCTTGAGAATGACAACGTGATTGAATAATGTGTAACTTCGCACCGAAAACCTAAATAAACAGTCTATGAAGTTACAGTTTAACATAGAGTATCATACTGCGTTCAGCGAAGAGCTGGTATTGAACCTGATAGCCCGAAATGCCGAAGGTCAGCAGCAGTTGTCAGCCTATCGGATGAAATCGCTCGATGGGGCGCATTGGTCCTACGAACTTAATGGAAAGTACCCTGTGGGTACAGTGATTGACTACTACTACAGCGTTGATGCAAACGGCACCGAAAGTCGCCATGAGTGGCTGGTGGAACCGCATCGTCTGGAACTGGCTAGTGAGAAGGGGGTGCGCTATGTCATCTACGACCACTGGATAGACATCCCCGAGGACAGCTACCTCTACAGTTCGGCATTCACCGACTGTGTGACGCAGCGCACGCCGACCAAGAGTCCCGTCAGGTCGTTCGGACGCACCGTAAGGCTGAAAGTGCGTGCACCACAGTTGCGCGATGGCGAACGGCTCTACGTGCTGGGAAGCGGCGAGGCACTGGGCGATTGGGAACCCGCAAAGGCACTGCCCATGACCGAGCACAACCACAACGAGTGGATGGTGAACATCGATGCCGCACTGATGGAACGGCCCTTCCTGGAGTTCAAGTTTATTTCGCTGTCGTCGGATAAAGACCCCAGTCCCGAATGGGAGGAAGGCTCGAACCGCACCATCGTGCCGCCGGCACTCGAGGATGGCGACGTCGTCGTATACGAACTGTCGCAGGCGTTTTTTCACTTCTACAACAAGAAATGCGCCGGAACACTGGTGCCCGTCTTCTCGTTGCGCAGCAGGGAGAGCTTCGGCGTGGGCGACTTCGGCGATCTGCGGAAGATGATCGAGTGGGTGGCCACGACGAAACAGCGCGTGTTGCAGATACTGCCTATCAACGACACCACCATCACCCACACCTGGACCGATTCCTATCCCTACTCGTGCATCAGCATCTTCGCCCTGCACCCGCAATATGCCGACCTGACGGCGCTGCCACAGCTGAAGGACGAGGCCGACCGCGAGCGCTTCGAGCAGTTGCGACAGGAACTGAATGCATTGCCACAGATTGACTACGAGCGGGTGAACAACGCCAAGACCGAATACCTGCAGCTGCTCTTCCAACAGGAAGGCGCCAAGGTGCTGCGGTCGGCAGCCTATCGTCGTTTCTTCGAGGAGACGAAGGAATGGCTGGTGCCATACGCCGAATACTGCTATTTCCGCGAGCACTACGGCACTGCCGACTACACCAAGTGGGAAGGCAACGAGACCTACGAGAAAGCTCAGCACCCGAAGCAGAAGGACGTGGCATTCTACTATTATGTGCAGTTCATCCTGAACACACAGATGAGCGAGGTGCACGACTACGCTCGCCAGCACGGAGTCATCCTGAAGGGCGACATCCCCATCGGAGTCAACCGCTACGGATGTGACGCTTGGCAGGAACCGCGCTACTTCAACCTGAACGGTCAGGCAGGTGCGCCGCCCGATGATTTCTCGGCGAACGGGCAGAACTGGGGCTTCCCCACCTACAACTGGGACGCCATGTTG
>JAILAI010000298.1 GCA_024681705.1 Prevotella sp. | reverse complement strand
TGTGGACACCTTTCTCTGTGGCGAAGCGCATTATGTGTCTGATGCAAACGTCAATTTCTTCTTGCATGGTCTGCAGCGAGACATTTTCTTCGTTCAAGAGACTGTAGTTCATCGTGGCTGTAGCATAGCCTTTTTGCACCCATGCGTAGCAATCGCCATGATGTTCATTCTTGTCACCGCCCAGCCAAGAACCACCATGAACATACAAGATGAGAGCAAGACTATCTTTCTTTGCAGCATCAACAGGCAGGAAGAGGTCATACGTGTTGTGAGGCATTTGACCATATTCTACATCAGTGAACCTTTCACCATATTCATCATTCCATTTAGGTTTAAGCAAATATGTCGCTATCGCCAAGATAATTACCAGTACCAACAAGCAGCCGCAGCCTTTTTTAAAACAACTACCCTTGAAAATATTCTTCATATAAATTCCGATTTTTCTGTTATCACATTTTTTTCATATAATAGCCCATTCTGTTCAACTGCATGGCGGCTCCCATCAGGTAGAGTTGATGCAGACAGCAAACATAGGCATTGAAAGCTTCTTTTGTTCCTGGTTCTATGTTCTGGTGACGAAGAGCATTATATACTCGTGAAGCACACTCGCCGGCGACTTTCTCCAAAACGGTGTAGTCAACACCTTGCAGCAAAAGGACATTTTCACGGATATATTCGTCCATTGCATCGTAACCCCTCTTGTCTCGCATGTAGGCATAGAGGTTGTCAATCTTCGAGTAGATCTCCCATTCGGCATCCCAGAACTTAGCGACGGCCATTCCGATATACATCATCCAACCGAGGGAGGCTGACGGGAAGTCATTGAACTCCCTGATGCCGTCGGGAATGTAGGCTTTTGCTATATCCTCCCACTTGTCTTCAACATCGGGGCACTCAGGCAGACGTTCATCCACCTCCTTCATTGACTGAAGGAACTGATGCAAGTCCTGGTGCAGCTTATCTTCAAATTGTTCCATTGTTTCTCTTAAACTATGTTGTAAAACGGGGCAAATTTACTCATTTTTGACGGATTTTCAGTACTTTTGTGCCAACAATTAGGATTGTTTATGAAGAAATGACAAAAATACGCCGAGAAGACCGGAAAGAAGATAAACTATTTGGAGACACAAGATGAGTAAGCGGGATTATATTCAGGCAAACAAGGACTGGCTCATGGCCCAGTCGAAGGAGGATCTGCCGGCATACATTCAGAAGTTCATGGAGAGCAGCGACGGAAAAAGAGTTGCGTCAGTATCGTGAACGGGTGACGAGAGCATTCAGATAACGGCTACATACAATAATCACGACTGAAATCACGTTCTATAGAATATGACAAAAGCATTATTTATCAACGGAAGTCCGCGTAAGAACGGCAATACGGCACAGCTTCTGAAGCGTGCCATGGACGGTGCCAGCGAGGCTGGTGCTGAAGTGGAATTGGTGAACCTCTATGACCGCAGCCTGAACTATAAGGGCTGCATGTCGTGTTTCGCCTGCAAGACTAAGGGAGGCAAGAAGGGTGTCTGTTCCTTCAAGGACGACCTTCAGCCCATACTCCAGAAAGCTGTCGAAGCCGATGTGCTGGTGTGCGGCTCACCCAACTATTGCGGCTATCCGTCAGCAGCCCTTCGTGCCTTTATGGAGCGCCTGGAGTTTCCTGCCGTCAATTACTCAGACTACTCCAAGCCCGTCGTGCTGAAGCGCATCTGTTCTGCCACCATCTATACGATGAACTGCCCTAACGAAGAGGTGTACCGTCTGATGGACTATCATATTCTGATGGACACTGCAGCGCAGCAACTCGGCGTATTCGGGCCTACGGAGATATTATGCTCCTTTGACACCTATCAGTTCTCAAACTACGACCGCTACGATGCTGCCACGTTCAGCGAGGCTCATAAGGCTGAGGTTCGCAACTCTCAGTTCCCCATCGACCTCGAAAAGGCCTACGAGTTAGGCAAACGGCTGGTTAAAGATGCATCTGCCAAGCAATGAATCACTATTTCTAAATATAATTGATGAAACACCTGACAAGCATACAGGATATAGAACAGACTATAGCAGAAAGCCTTCTGTGTCTATTCTATATCAAGGCTCCAGATTGCGGAGTCTGCAACGTCATGCTTGACAAAGTGGTGAGGTTGGCAGACCAGTTCCCGTCTCTGACTTCTTTCTATACAGACATCACAGAAGAACCTTTGATTGCAGGTCAATTCTTGGTCTATTCGGGGCCAACTGTATTGCTTCTGATGAATGGTAAAGAGGTATATCGTGGCTCCCAGTTCATTGACTTGGAGGAACTGGAATACAACATTTACCGATTTCTTAACCTATCAGAACAATGACTGACTATGAACCATCTGGCGCACACAGGACGAAACGACGGAGCAGTGAGAGCCATCCGAGCTTGCTCCTTACTCCACCGCTCGACCTTGGTCGCTTGCCTAAGCAAGAACTCCTTACTCCGCTTGGCTTTGCCGCTTCGCTCTGCGATGAACTTGCGAAAGTTGAGTAAAGACAGTCATATAGAGCGGAAGATACAGCACATCGTCCTTCCTGCTGACATTATAACGGCTCAATACGATTGAGCGGTGTATCTTGTCGGTATAGTCTCTGACGGCTGCATCCAAGGAAGCGTGTTTCTTATAGATGTACCAGCTGAAAGCGAAAGCCTAAGAGAAAAAGTGCTCATTGTTACCGAAAATCACGTTTTTTTGAATCATATTTATGCTGTTATTAAAAAAACACTATCTTTGCAGGAAAAAGGTGGTACGCACCCACTTAAAAAGGTGGTACGCACAATAATAATGCAGAAAAAGCGTTTATAAGGTGGTATATAACCCACTTAAAAGGTGGTACGATTATGAAGATAGAAGATATTTATGAAAACTGGAAATCGCTCTTCCCACTATCGGAAGCGCATGTAGAACTGCTGCGTAACAAGTTCACAACGGAGTACAACTATAACAGCAACCATATAGAGGGTAACACGCTGACCTATGGGCAGACAGAGCTACTTTTGATGTTTGGCAAGGTGAGCGGCGAAGGTGACTTGAAGGATTTCGTTGATATGAAAGCCAGTCAGGTGGGTGTGGAAATGGTGAAAGAGGCCGTAAGTGACAGGAGTATGCCACTGACTCAGAACTTTATCCGCCAATTGCACAAGGTGCTCTTGCGCGAGGACTACACCGTATTTCGAGACCTGCCGGGAGGTGGCCAGACGAGCTATACCGTTCATGCCGGACAGTATAAGACTCGCCCCAACAGTGTTATTACCCGATACGGCGACAGATTCGAGTATGCCTCTCCAGAAGAAACGCCCTCGTTGATGAGCGACCTTGTAGACTGGTATAACGCAGCCGAGCAAGAAGGGAAACTGACACCAGTAGAGTTGGCAGCTCTGTTCCATTACCGCTACATCCGGATCCATCCCTTCGAAGATGGCAATGGGCGTATTGCCCGCCTGATGGCGAATTATATCCTTGCACGCCATGGATGGCCAATGATAGTTATCCGCAACCGCAAGAAAACAGAATACTTGGAGGCGCTGCACCGTTCTGACCAGAAAATCGGCAAAGTGCCTTCCGATGGTGTACATGCCACAATAGGCAAGATAACCTCATTCCTCACTTTTTTCCGCCAGACGGTGTGTGAGGAGATGCAGTGCGAGATTGACATTGTGAAGAATGCTGACAAGGACACCTGGTGGTACGATGGTCAGCGCATTCATTTCAGAAGCGAGAATGGCAGTCGTCTGCTTGCTTTTCTCTGCGAGAAACCCTTTGCAACATTTACCGAGATAGCAGAACACTTGTCTGTAAACCGTTCAGCTGTACAAAAACAGGTTGAGGGATTCAGAAAGAAAGGTTATCTGGATCGTCGAGACAACGACAGCTGGCATGTCCTTGCTATGAATTCAAGAATACAATAGTCACAATTAAAACAGGCCTAAGCCACGCTGCAGCTTCTCTTTATCCATAGTTTTATTTGTTTTTATTTTGTTTTATCAGCATTAATTCATATATTTGCAGCCGAAATCATTATTATTAGAAGATATGACATCAGTACAGTTGAATGCCTAAGGCTTACAAAAAAGCACTTAGGTTCATAGGCGAACTTTACAATCATCCCAAGACAGGACTGGGCCACCCTGAACCGTTGAAGGGGAAACCTGATGGTAGATGGAGCCGTGAAATCACAAAGAAGCATCGACTTATTTATCGCATTTTTGAGACAGAAGTCCATGTTGATGTGCTTTCTGCCTACGGTCATTACAATGACAAATTATCTGTCATTCCGTCATTTTCTTATCTATCCTCCTTATACTTTAGCGGTTAGCTGTTTGGGAACTGTCATTTATCCGTCATTATCCGTCATTCTTTTGTCAAAAACAATGTTAATTCCTGTCCAAACGGAGGCTGTTTTCAAAAAAATGCGAACGCCTTTTGCGAAAATGGCGTTCGTATTTTCTAAAATAGTGCCTCCGTTTTCCAAAATAGTGCCTCCGTTTTCCGATAAGGAGGTACTGACGGATTATGACAGATAATGACAGATAGCCACCCGTTCCGTCATACTCATACAGCCTGACGGACAATGAGTTATAAGAAAATCTGACAGATTGAACATTTGTTCTTCATTTATTCAGGGGAGAGGCTGCCAATATCCACCTCATCATTGACGCCTTGCCACCCCCGCATTGCGTGCTAAGCCTGCAGGAAGGGACTCATCTCCCTATCCCTAGCCTGGATTGCAGGTGAATAAAAATCCAAAGTCAAATAATGCTGTAGAAAGATGCTTTGGGGGCGTGTCTTGGCAGTAAGGGTCTCCTGATTGGGCTATAGTTTGCTAAAGTCAGGGGGTGGCTGCGAAAGTATGGATTGCGGCACCCGAGTGCATGCCGGCGCCATATATCCCTTCCCGGGACTGAAGACGGAAAAGTAAAATCTGTGGTACCCCTAAATGCGCCTCCCCTAAGAACCGCCTCTTGAAAACCAGGGAGACACATAGGATTTAGCTGCAATGCGGGTTAAACAAAGGGAGCAGCACCGCGACGGATGTTGCTCCCTTCATTTTCAGACGTTTTTGAAATCACTTATGATACCTCGATGGCCTTTGTGACCTTCTCCTTCGGCTCGGTCTTCGGCATGGTGATGGTCAGGATGCCGTCCTCGACCTTGGCAGAAATCTGGTCTTTCACCACATCGTCTGGCAGCACGTAGTTCTGCTCGTAGTTAGAGTAGCTGAACTCGCGGCGCAGGTAGTGATGGTGCTTGTCCTCATTCTTGCGTTCCACCTTGTTCTCAATGGCGATGGTGAGGTTGCCCTCGTCGTTAATGGCTACGCGGCAATATTCTTTCTTGATGCCTGGAGCTGCAAGTTCCATCGTTTAAGCGAGTTTAAAATCCTTGCCATCTTGACAAGGTAACGAGCGCTTTTTCCTGTAGGCATGTACTTTGCCTTTCAGTAAGTGAAAGCTGAAGCAAATAAGCCGAAGCGATCAAGAACAATTAAGTTAAACTAAAAATATAATTAGGAGGTAAAAGTTATGTTGAACGGATTAATGAAAAGCAACAGTTGGTTCCCAACAATGTTTGATGAT
>JAILAI010000294.1 GCA_024681705.1 Prevotella sp. | reverse complement strand
GGCCTCTGGGGAGAGGGGGTTAGCTCTCGAGGAGTATTCTGACGATGCGCTCGGCGGTGCGTCCGTCCCATCGCTCGGGCAAGGCGGAACGCTTCCAGCGCCCCTCTACGAGGTCGGTGATGGCGGTGGTGAGCTGCTCGGCATCTTCGCCCACGAGGACGTTGGTGCCCACCTTGACGGTCTCGATATGCTCGGTGTAGCTATTGAGGGTGATGCAAGGCACGCCGTTGAAGGTAGCCTCCTCGGCCACGTTGCCGCTATCGGTGACGATGCCCATAGCGTGACTCGTCAGATAGCCGAATTGCAGATAGGGCAGGGGGTCGGCCATGAAGAGCGACGACGAGGGCTGGGCGATGCGCTCGACCACCTTGCGCGCCTCACCTCGCAATACGGCCACCACGGGGACGCTCGTCTGGTCGGTGAGCGCCTGGAGCATGCGGCGGAGGTTCTCCTCGTCGCGCAACAAGGCCTTGCGGTTCAGCGTGAACACGATGTAGCGGCCGTCGGCAAGGTTCAGGTCGTCCATGAGCTGGGGCCGTTGCCATCGGTCGTGGTTGAAACGTAGGTTGTCGATGAGGATGTTGCCCACCATGTAGACGCGGCTCTGCTCGGCTCCCTCGCGGTTGGTGATGCTATTGGCCGCCATGCCCGCGGTGAAGAGCAAGTCGGAGAGTCCGTCGATGACGAGACGGTTCACCTCCTTCGGCATGGAGATGTCGAACGAGCGCGTGCCCGCCACGAGATGCGCCAGTCGTACACCTTGCTTCTTGGTGACGATGGCGGCCGCCATTGTGGAGGCGAGGTCGTCGACGACGATGACCACATCGGTGGGATGGTCGGTGAGATAGGTCTCGAAGGCACCCATCACACGACCCGTTATTTCGTTCAGGCTGACGCTATCGACGCCGAGGAACACCGTAGGACGAGCTATCTGAAGGTCGTCGAAGAGCGAACCCTCGAGCGTGCTGTCGTCCTCGCGTCCAGCATACACCAGTTCATAACCAATGCCATCGGTCTTCTCTATGGCACGAATAAGCGGCGCCACCTTGATGAAGTTGGGGCGCGCACCTGCTACAATACAGACTTTTACCATTTCCTATTGTCTTTACCGTTTGGACTGCTCGCTTCGATGTTTGGGGTGAAGCACCAGATTGTTTAGGGAGTAGCCCAATTATTAAGTGCAAAGATAAGCAAAACATCGGACACTTTGGCGTTGTTAACACATTTTAAGTGGGAGAACGTGGATGTTGAATAAAATAATGCGTAAATTTGCAACACAAAGAAATCTGGGCACGAGCCCGAAACGACACGAGAAAGTGACTATGAACCGCCGACTGGAACTTCTTATCGCAACGGCCGCCATCGTGGTGGGCGGGGCGATGTATGTGCTGTTCCGTTCGGAGGGCATGTTGCTCTTCCGTCTGACCGACGCGATGGGGCTGAACGGAGTCGTCGGGAGTATGCGCGAGGCCGTTGCCGGATGGAGGCCCGAAGGCTTCGTATTGAAGAGCTTGCCGGGCGGACTTTGGGCGCTATCGTACATGCTACTGATGGACGTGCTCTTCGCCAGGAGCAAGGCGGGCGTGAGGCTGGCTTGGGCGTCGGTGGTGCCGTTGGCGGGCGGAGCGTCGGAACTGATGCAACTGGCAGGGTGGCTTCCCGGATGGTTCTCGGTGGGCGACCTGCTGTGCTATCTGGTGCCCCTTGGCGTCTATGCCCTATGGTGCTGGGCGGGAAGTGCGAGGAAACGGCCACACGATACCCGAACCCAGCATCGCGAAGAGCCACACACGCCCTGCGCAACACGTATTCAAATCACATAAAACATACACATTATGAGTAAGAACTCGAACTCTATCTTCGACATGTTCACCGGTCGTCAGCTGACCATCATCGCCATCTGCATAGCGGTGGTGTTCATCGCGATGGGCGTTAGCACATGGATCATCGAAACGGAAGAAGAAGACACCGACGAAAGTACGCTCACCTTGGAAGAAGGCGGAAGCGACGAGACAGGACATAAGTACAAGTTCGAGGATCGCGAGAAGCGTTCGAAAGCCGACAAGGCCGATAGCGTGGTGGTAAACGAACCCATAGAAGGCGACCCCTACGCGGAACTCGACGAGCTGATCGGTCTGGAGGGCGTGAAGCACGAGGTGCGGTCGCTGGCCAACTTCGTGAAGGTTCAGAAGATGCGCGAGGCGAAAGGACTGAAGTCGCCCAAGATGTCGTATCACCTGGTGTTCACCGGGTCGCCGGGAACGGGTAAGACGACGGTGGCCCGCATCGTGGCGCGTATCTATAAGGACTTGGGCATTCTGAAGAAAGGTCATCTGGTGGAGACCGACCGTTCGGGACTCGTCGGACAATATGTGGGACAAACGGCACCGCGCGTGAATGCGGTGTGCGACTCGGCGCTCAACGGCGTGCTCTTCATCGATGAGGCCTATGCCATCACGCAGAGCGAGTCGAGCAGTGACTACGGTGCCGAGGCGGTGGCCACACTTCTCAAACGAATGGAGGACGACCGCGACAAGCTGGTGGTCATCGTGGCGGGATATACCAAAGAGATGAAGCAGTTCATCGCCGCCAATCCCGGTCTGCAATCGCGCTTCAACAAATACATCAACTTCCCCGACTACACGGCGACGGAGCTCTACGACATCTTCCGCCTGTATCTTCGCAAGAACGAATATACCATCACCAAAGAGGCGGCAGCCTATATGAAGAACGAACTGGAGTTGGTGGTGGAGAACAAATCGCGCAATTTCGGCAATGCCCGATATGTGCGCAACTTGTTCGAGAAAGCTATTCAGCAGCAGGCGAACCGCATCGCGAAGGAAAGGAATATCAGTAAAGACGAGCTGGTGAAAATCACGCTCGACGACCTTAAGGTGGCGTTTAGAGAAGTGGTGCAGTAGGGGGGACTAGAGGAGCTAGATGCTCTAGAGGAACTAGAAGAACTAGATGTTCTAGAGATTCTAGAGATTCTAGATAATCTAGATCTTCTAGATCTTTTAGAGAAAACTAGGCCATCTAGATTCCCATGGGATTGCTATTGCTATAAGCCTCCTTCATCTTCTGCTCGATATCTTCCTCGGCATTCTCGGGGATGATTTCGAGCGCACTCTGCATGTCTTCGTTGTATCCCTCTTCGTCGCCCAGCAATTGCTTGATGGCGGCACGCTCGCGATAGGCCTCGGCCGAGAACGGGTTGACGTCGACCACTTTGTCGTAGTACGAAAGCGCCTCTTCGTCGTTGCCTTTCTGGTGGGCGATGCGAGCCATCAGCATCAGCACGTCCTCGTGCTCGGGGGCGCGCTCCATGAGCCATGCGGCGTCGGTCTCGGCCTCTTCGGTGCGGTTGGCCTTTAGCAAGGTGTTGGCACGAAGCAGACGGGCGTCGCCCATCTCCTCGTCTTGCGTGATGGCTTTGGTGAGCACCTCTACGGCTTCGTCGGTTCGCTCCTGACCAATCTTGGCGCGAGCCATCAGCATGAGGGCTCCGTCGAGCATCTCGTCGATGTCGAGCGCCTTCTGGCAGACCTCGTTCATGGCGTCGTAGTCTTCTTGCATGTAGTTCACGTTGGCGATGCGGAGCAAGATGCCGACGTTGTCAGGCTCGGCTTCCGTGAGTACGGCCAAGTGCTGCAATGCCTCGTCGAGCTGATTGGTCTGGATGAAGGCCTGCGAGAGGTAGTCGTGAATCTCGAGGTCGTCCTCGATGTCGAGGGCGGTCTCGAAGCAACGTATGGCGTGTTCCATCTGTCGCACGCGTAGCGCCTTGATGCCATCGAACTTCAGCACCTCAAAGTCGCGTGCCTGCTTTTCCTTTTGTTGTTCTTCGGGGCTTTCGGTCTGTCCGCCGAAGAGTGATTTGAAGAATCCCATGTAGTTTCGGGCTTTCGCCCTACGAAGATGTTTTAAGGGTTAATAAAAATGGTGAAGCGACGCGACTACATGTCGGAGAGTGTCTTGTAGACGCTTGGTGTCATCACGTCGGTGCGCTCCCATAGTGGCCAGTTGTCGGCATCGTCGTTCCACGACTTGCCCACCTTCTTCACCCTACGGAAGGAGAAACGGGCGTTGATGTAGCCGTCTTCACCGTCTTGTGCGAGCACGTAGCAATAGACCGTCTTCACATATTTGGAAATGCGTCCGAGCGTGCGCGTAGTGGTCTCGGTCCACTCTTCCTGAGGAATGGCGACGGAGAGAATCTTCACCGTGGGGTATTTGGCCTTGAAGGCATTGGTGCAGGCGGTGCGGAAATCGGCTGCCTGACTATCGCGGAACAGATCGTCGGTATAAATGTGCATGTAGCTGTGTCCGTCGACGTCGACAAGTCCGCCACCGTCCATCTCCTCCTTAATGCGTCGGGTGCTTCGTGTGACACCTTGCTTGGCTTTCGTCCAGAGTCCGCTAACGGCCTCGCTGACGCTTTCGGTGTCTGTCTGTGCGTTTGCAGGTGCTGCGATGAACATCGCTGCTATTACCATCAATACAATCTTTTTCATGTCTTTTTACTCCTTCATTTTAAGTTGATAAATGCTTAATCGGGGACAAAGTTAATCATTCTTGGACGAACAAAGCGGTCGTGAACACTTAAAAAACAAAAACGAACGACAAAAATGAATAATTACCCGCCGATTTATTTCAAATTAACGCTTTTCCGCATTGCATTTGCGGGAAAATGAGTAATTTCGCGGCGGTATGAAAAGACTTTCGACATTGATGGCCGCTTTGCTACTGGTTATGGTGGCAAGGGCTCAGGAGACAGGAACCGGACTCAGCGCACCCGTTGCCCAACCGATGGAACCTCAGGTGGAGCTGATGGACCAGCCGACCGACTCGTTGCGTCTGCCCACGTTGAACCGCTACGGACAGATGCCGACCATTGGTATGTATCCGCTCTACTGGGGAGGCGTCTACGACCGGAACCTTCACGAAGGTCTAAACGTGAACCTGGGCGCGAGCGTCTTCGCTTCGTTCGGCCGTCATTCGTATCGTGGTGCGGGATTTCAGCAAAACGTGTCGTTGATGTATGCCACTCCGTTGAGCAATAAGTTGTCGCTGGCCGTGGGCGGATACATGAACAATCTGAACTGGCATCACAACAATTGGCGCGATGCTGGACTCTCGGCGGTGCTCGGTTATCGTTTCGACGAGCATTGGGAGGCCTATCTCTACGGACAGAAGTCGCTCACGTCGAACCGTCGCTTCATGCCCCTTCCGCTTTACGATATGTCGAATCTTGGCGACCGCATTGGTGCCGCCGTGAAGTATAATTTCTCTCCTTCGTTCAGCATTCAGGTGAGTGTGGAACGTGGCGAGAGCCCCTGGAGCTATGGGGAGCGCGACCGCTTCGATTGGCAACCGCACCCATAGTCGTCTAAATCTTCTTTACTTTCAGTCGGAGGCTGTTCAGCACCACGCTGACACTCGAGAACGCCATGAGCGCCGATGCCCACATCGGTGTGATTTGCCAATGGAGTCCGAAGAGGTAGGGTAGTCCGGCGGCCAGCGGTATGCAGATGACGTTGTAGATGAACGCCCAGAAGAGGTTCTGGTGAATCATTCCGACGGTCTGCTTCGATAGGCGTATGGCATCGGGGATGCGGCGCAAGTCGGTGCCCATGAGCGTTACTTGTGCTACGTCCATCGCTACGTCGGTGCCCTTGCCCATTGCGATACTCACGTCGGCAATGGCCAATGCCTGCGTGTCGTTGATGCCGTCGCCCGTCATGCCCACGTGGTGACCCTCGGCCTGAAGTTCCCTCACCATGTTCTCCTTGTCCTGAGGCAACACTTGCGAACGATGATGACCAATGCCAGCCTTCTCGGCCCAGTAGGCAACGGCCTCTTCTTTGTCGCCACTCATCATGTAGACCTCCACACCTAGATTCTTCAGTTGTTCCATCGCCTCGCGGGCGTTGGGCTTTAGTTGTTCGCGTTCTTCGGGCGCGAGATCGGCCGAACGCGCAAAGTCTACGTCTTGGTTCGGGATGGTGAGCGTGCCCGTCTTGTCGATGACCAGCGCGTCCATATTGCGGATGTTCTCCAGAGCTGTAGCATCCTTGATGAGGATATTCTTCTCGGCGGCTTTGCCTATTCCCACCATGAGTGCGGTGGGAGTGGCCAGACCAAGTGCGCAAGGACAGGCGATGACCAGTACGCTGACGGCCGAGAGGATGGCGCGAGGCAATTGGGCGTCGCCTCCGATGACCCACCACAACACGAATGTGAGTATCGAGAGCACGAACACAGTGGGCACAAAGATGAGTGCAATCTTGTCGACCACCCGCTGAACGGGCGCCTTCGATCCCTGAGCCTCCTGCACCGTGCGGATGATGCCCGCCAGGAGCGTGTCCTTGCCTACGGCCTGAGCCTTGAAGCGCAAGGTGCCTTGTTTCACGATGGTTCCGGCAAATACCTTGTCGCCTGCCTTCTTGGCGGCGGGAACTGGTTCGCCCGTGATGGTGCTTTCGTCGATGTGCGCTAGTTGGTTCTCGTCGGCACTGGCCGTTGTGATGCCGTCGACAGGCACCTTCTCACCAGGTCTCACCTCAACGATGTCTCCTCGCTGAAGCGTTGCTATAGGCACCTCGTTCACCTCGTTGCCCTCAACCACGCGGGCCGTCTTGGGTTGTAGTCCCATGAGCGAGCGGATGGCCGAAGCGGTGCTATTCTTGGCGCGCGACTCCAGCAAACGACCCGTCAACACGAAGGTGATGATCATGACCGACGCATCGAACCACGTGTCCCACGCGATGCCCCGAGCGCCCCAGAAGCGTTCGCCCCAGAAGGTGTTGAAGACCGAGAACAGAAACGAGATGCAAGTGGAGAGCGCCACCAGCGTGTCCATATTGGCCGAACCGTGCATGAGCTGACGCCAGGCGTTCACGTAGAATTGCCTACCGCAATACACGAGGTTGGCCAGCGCGATGATGAGCATCGTCTGGTTGGAGAAATCGCGGTCGCCTACATGTAGCCACTTCATCGAGATGGCCATCACGAGCAATGCGAATATCCACGAGACGATGACCTTGCGGCGTAGTTGCCGATAGGCGCGGTCCTCCATTTCGGCCACCGACCGGTCTTCTTCAATCACCAGGTCGTAGCCGGCCTTCACAATCTCCTCCTTCATCTTCTCGGGCGAGGTCTGCACTTCGTCGTACTCCACCAGCACCGTTCGTGCGGCCAGGTTCACCGTTGCCTTCTCTACGCCTTCAATACCGTTCATGCGCCGTTCCACGTTGGCAGCG
>JAILAI010000290.1 GCA_024681705.1 Prevotella sp. | reverse complement strand
CACGGCTACATCGTCAGACTATGAAATGCCGCTTGATGTCTATCGCGATTGGTTCGACGACATACACCGTCGCTTCCCGCGTTGTCGTCGTTGGCTTATGGGCATGAGAAACATGATGAGTTCAAGCCATAACACCCTCACGGCCCTTGTCTGGGACAAAGGAGAACTCTATCACACACGTATTTATGACATTCAGGGAATCGTTGATGCGATGGGTGTGGGTGATGCATTCACGGCAGGCATGATACATGCAGAGATGAATTTCCCCGACGATGTGCAACAATGTCTTGACTATTCGCTCGCAGCTGCTGTGCTGAAGTATTCCATTCCCGGCGATTTCAACTTGTCTACCGAGGACGAAATCCGCCAGCTCATGCAGAATCCTTTCTAAGGAAAGCTCAACAACGAGCATCATTCTTTCCGGCAGGCCACGCAAATTGGTCTGCCGTGTTTTTTTGTTGTTGAAGAAAATGAAGATGGGCTGGATATACTAGTGGAGTAGTATTTGCTTCAGATCGATTCGTCAGATCTTATTGATGTCGACGTATCCATGCATAACGGCGTAGATGGTGAGTGCAGAAACGCTACGCACGCCAAGCTTATCCATAATGTTCTTCCTATGGGTGATGACGGTAGAAAGGCCGATGCAGAGCTTGTCGGCAATCTCTTTGTTGATGAATCCTTGCACAATAAGTGAGAGCACTTCCAGCTCGCGGTCTGTAAGAATCTGTTCTTGGAGGATGCGGGGCAGGGGAGGCATGTTCTTCCCATGAGGGTGGGCTCCTTGTTGAAGGGCAAGGATAGAGCGTATGAGCGTCTTCTCCGGTACGTTGATGCAGAGATTGTGGAAATCGCTCATAGGCGCATTGACATTCATGGTGAGAACGATGGTGCGACGACGACGATCAAGAAAGAACTGACGGTTTTCAAGCACGATGTTTGTGGCGACAAAATAGTGAACATATTCCTCAGGGTTGTTTGCCTGTAACTCGCTAAACGACCCAAAGGTATCTACGGTAATGATTGGCATTACCTCTTGTAGTATGTTCTTCAGGCCCAATACAGCAAGTGTATTAGGATCTACGATCGCCATTTTGGGTCTGCCTTGCATGTGCATCATCATGTGCCTGAATGGAAAGGGTAATCAGATGGATTAAGAATTTGTAGCGCAACATGCCTAAGAATAGTTCTCAATAGGCATGCTGCGCTATAAATATATTGTGGTTAGCTGAGGAAACCGAGGAGTGCACCAGCGGCTACAGCCGAACCAATGACGCCGGCAACATTGGGACCCATGGCGTGCATGAGCAGGAAGTTGTGGCGGTCGTATTCAAGTCCGAGGTTGTTGGAGATGCGTGCGGCCATGGGGACAGCACTCACACCAGCGTTACCAATGAGTGGATTGATCTTCTTGTCGCGGGGCAGGAAGAGATTCATAATCTTCACAAAGCCAACACCACTGATGGTAGCTACGACGAAGGCGCAAGCTCCAATGGCGAAGATGAAGATAGTGTTCAAGGTGAGGAACTCGCTGGCCTGCGTGGAGCAACCTACGGTTAGACCGAGGAGCATCACGACAATGTCGTTGAGAGCTGTGCCTGCGGTCTTGGCCAGACGAGTCGTCTTGCCCGATTCCTTGAGCAGGTTACCAAAGAAGAGCATACCCAGCAATGGAAGGCCAGAAGGCACGATGAATGTGGTGAGCAGCAGTCCGATGATGGGGAAAAGAATGCGTTCGGTCTGGCTGACGTGACGCACGGGCTTCATGCGGATGAGACGCTCTTTCTTGGTGGTCATCAGTCGCATGATGAGAGGCTGAATAACAGGTACCAAGGCCATGTAACTATATGCACAGACGGCGATGGCACCCATCAGGTTGGGTGCTGTCTTTGACGATAGGAAGATGGCCGTAGGACCATCGGCACCACCGATGATGGCAATACCAGCAGCCTGGTTGGGCTCGAAGCCAAGGGCAAGTGCAGCCATATAGGCACCAAAGATACCAAACTGAGCTGCAGCTCCGATGAGCACAAGTTTTGGATTGGCGATAAGAGCAGAGAAGTCGGTCATGGCACCAATGCCCAGGAATACCAATGGCGGATACCAACCTTGTCGTACACCTTGATAAAAGATGTTTAGCACGGAGTTGTCTTCGTAAAGACCAATTTCCAGTCCTGCATCTCCGCGGAAGGGAATGTTTCCAAGGATGATGCCCAGACCTATGGGGACGAGCAACAAGGGCTCGAAGTCTTTCTTGATGGCGAGCCAGATGAAGAAGGCTCCCACAGCAATCATAATGAGGTTCGGTATCGTAGCATTGGCAAAGCCCGTGTACGATAGAAACTCATTGAAATTGCTGACGATAAAATCTGTAAAACTCATTGTCAGATAAATGATTGTGGCTGTGCGCCTGAATGATGAATGATAATTGAATAAAGATAAAGGTAATGGTTCTTATGCGATGGTGACAAGAACGGCACCTTCCATGACGGTGTCACCCTGCTTAACCAATACGGAGGAGATAGTTCCCGTTGCCTCGGCCTCGATATTGTTCTGCATCTTCATGGCTTCGAGAATAATAACTGTCTCTCCGGCCTTTACGGCTTGACCTACAGCCACCTTTACCTCGGTGATGGTTCCAGGTAGTGGTGCCGTCACCTTCTTTCCTGCTCCTGGAGTTGCGGCAGGTGCGGCTGCCTGAGCTGGAGCAGCTGATGCGGCGGCGGGAGCGGGAGCAGCTACGGGCTGTACTTTCTTTGGTTTGGGAGCAGCCTTGATGGGCTGTTTCATCTCCACCTCGAACGGGATGCCATTAACATTCACTTTGGCGATGTTACCTTCAACATCTTCAATCTCAACGTCGTAGTCGACGCCTTGTACTTTATATTGATACTTGTTCATTGTTTCGCTGTTTTATGTTTCGTAAATGCTTTTTGTTGTCTAAAACTGTTGATTGCGCGACAACGTAATCTCGTTGTTCCACAAAGTGTGACGCGGACGAATGGTGATGATACCACTCTCTTCGTCGTGGACATTGTCCGTGTATTGTTTCAGGGCCAGTGCGATGACGGCCATGTAGATCTCCTTGTCAATGCCACCTTTCTCTAATCCATCAGTGAGGATGACCTTCGTCTTGTGAGCTGCTTCTTGAATGATCTCCTCGGTTGCGACGGCTGCTTTGATGGGTTGTATCTCTGCTGCCTTCTTAAGTGCCTTACGATGGGTTACAATCTTTCCAAAGATGGTGAAAAACACGTAAAGCAAAGCCAGACAGAAGAACACGATACCCATAGACAGAACGGTGATACCGATTCCGTGTGGGTCGTCGCGTTTCAGCTTGGCTATCTTCGACTCGTTGATTTCTATGTAGTTTCCAATGCCTGGAGTGACGGCTTCGGCAGGCTTGACATCCCAGTTCGCCTTTCCGTCTTTCATTCGTGCGAACGATTTGTTTGCCTCAAGTGCAGGAACGCTTACGGAGTCTATCAGGTCAACACCGTTAGCATCGTAGAGTGCAACCCATACGGGCTTACCGGGATTGATGGGGGTGCCGAGATGAAGGCTTCCCTTGGCAGGGGAAGAGTTGAGGAACAACACCAAGTGGTCCTGTCCATTCATTGATGTACGCTTCTCTCCGTTTGGGATGGGGCACATCATTTCAATTCGCTTAGGAGCAGGCATTGATTTGTCGAGTACGGCCCGGTTAGTAGTGACAAACATTCCACGCACGTTGTAGGTTGTGTACGACGTGTTGGCAAGTTCCAACCAAGGTAGATGCTGACCAAATTCATCCTGCACGTTTTCCGTGTTGTTGGTGAGCACTTCGTTAATCTTGATGTTTCTGGCTCCTTGGCCGAACACCATTGAAGTGCCTACAAGCAACATGCCGCTAAGCAGTAATCCAAATTTGTTCATTTTTTGTCGTGTATTATGTTATTGTTGAAAATCCAGATGTGTGAAAGATTATCCGCAGAAGAACAAAACGATGATTTGTGCCGTGAAAATGCGGAGGAACATAGATAGCGGGTAAACGGTAGAATAGCCGACAGCTGGTGCTTCCTTGGAACAAATGCTGTTCGCATAAGCCAATGCTGGTGGGTCGGTATACGTACCGGCAATCATTCCCATCAATGTGAAATAGTTGAAGTTGAAACGTTTCCTACTTATCGTACCTATAATTAAAATAGGTATCGTGGTGATGAGGAAACCTGAGAGGACATAGAGAAGTCCATCGCCTCGGACAACCGTATCCCAGAAACCTGCTCCTGCCTTTATTCCCACACTGGCAAGGAATAGCACGAGTCCTATTTCGCGGAGCATCATGTTGGCCGATGTCGTGGTGTAGGTGACTAAATGTATCTTATAACCATAGCGGCCAATAAGGATAGCAATAATGAGCGGACCGCCTGCTATGCCAAGTTTCATGGGGACGGGCATTCCAGGAATGGCAATTGGTAGTGAACCAAAGATAATACCGATGATGATGCCAATGAATATGGTCGCAATGTTTGGAGCATTCAGTTTCCTGGCAGAGTTGCCCATGAGTGTTGTAACACGTTCAACGGCGTCTTTAGGACCAATCACCATGATGCGGTCGCCCACTTGAATAGGAAGACTGACGCTGGCGAAGAGTTCGATGCCGTGACGGGTGACACGGGTGACATTCACACCATGTACACTTGAGAAATGCATCTTTCCAAGAGTCTTACCGTTGATGGAAGGATTGGTGACCACAATTCGCTTACTGATCAAGGGCTGGTCTTGTTCTTCCCAGTCGATGTCGGTTTCAGGACCGATAAAGGCAATGATGGCTTCTTTGTCGTTCTCGGCGGTTACAATGTTTAGAATGTCATCAATATGAAACACAGTATTGCGGTTCGGAATGCTCACGTGTCCGTCGTGCAGGATCCTCGAACATACGAAATCGCGGTTCAAGAAACTGTGCACCTGCAACATTGTCTTTCCTTCAAGATAGGCATTGGTGACCTTTAGACGAAGACGACAGGGCTTTGTCGCCGTGTTCTCTGCCTCTTCTTCCTGAAGTCTTTCTTCCTCCTTCTCAAGTTTGATGTTGCAAATGTAACGGATGAGGATGGTCGCACCGATAATACCTAACACACCTAAAGGATAGGCACAAGCATAACCTGATGCTATTTGGGGGACATTCTCGGTGAACACGCTTCCTAGCGCTTCGTTAGCAGCACCCAGACCAGGGGTGTTGGTTACGGCACCGTAAAGTGTACCGACAAGCATGGGCAGGTTGTGAGAGTTGGATGTGTCGAAGAATGCATAGTAGCATCCAAACATCACAAGAATGTTTAGCAATATGATGACCGCCGAAAGCGCATTCATCTTAATGCCCGCTGTTCCAAAACTTTCGAAGAAACCAGGTCCTACTTGCAAACCAATCATGAAGACAAACAAGACCAATCCGAACTCCTGAAGGAAGGTTAGGGTTTGTAAAGGTCCAGTAAATCCGATGTGGCCTGCAACAATACCTGCGAAAAGCACAAAAGTGACGCCCAGAGAGATTCCGCCGAACTTGATCTTCCCTAAAAGAACGCCGACGGCAATAACAATGGAATATAGCATCACGATGTGAGCTATAGAATCATTGTTTGTGAAAATATCAATTAACCAATCCATAACATTTATAACGTCAAATGATGAAAACGGCATTTCGGTTCGGGTGTTTCTGTATATGTCTTGAAGCGAATTGGCATCTCGTTTTCATCCAAGTGTCCCCGCTTTTTAGAGCGTGTTACCCTAAGCCGCCATCGACATCAAAGTCGAAGGCCGAATTTGGGTGCAAAGTTACATAATATATTGCTCATTCTGCAATTTTTGTGCAGGAATTTTATTTCGATTTCAGACTTTTTGAATTTTTAATGATTAAATATAAATTTCTTACCTTATTTAATTGAAATATCAGAAAAAACTCTTATCTTTGCACCGTTAAAAGGCATATTATCATTCTAAATAAACGATATTGCTACAACTTATTAAACTTATTTAAATAATACACAACGCTATGTCAAACAGTAAAGAAAAACTCTTTACCGAGTTTACAGCGCCTACCACTCAGGAATGGCTTGATAAGATTCAGGTCGACTTGAAAGGTGCTGATTTCAACAAACGTCTGGTATGGAGAACTAATGAAGGTTTTAACGTGCAGCCGTTCTATCGCCGTGAAGACCTTGCCAATTTGAAGACTCCTGAGGCTCTGCCCGGCGAGTTTCCTTTTGTTCGAGGCAACAAGAAGGACGATAATACCTGGTATATTCGCCAGGATATTGTTGCTGAAGATGCAAAAGCTGCCAATGAAAAGGCACTCGACATCCTGAACAAAGGCATTGACTCTCTGGGCTTCCGCTTTCCGGGTAAAAATGTGAGTGCTGAATTCGTAGAGACACTACTCGAAGGAATCGAATGCGACATTGTAGAAGTGAACTTCCACACATGTCAGCGTCATTCACTTGAATTAGCACAGATTCTTGTTGCCTATTTTGAGAAGAAAGGCTATGACAAGGAGAAAGTGGTAGGTTCAATCGATTTCGACCCCATCGAAAAGATTGTGATGAAGGGCAAGGATTCTACCGCCTTGCTGCCCGTGGCTCCGCAGATTGTCGAGACACTCAAGGACTATCCCAACTTCAGCTGTATCAATGTGAACACCGTTGCGCTCAATAATGCTGGCGCTTACATCGTGCAGGAACTCGGATATGCTTTGGCTTGGGGTAACGAATACTTGCAACAACTTGTTGATGCTGGTGTGGATGTTGATCTTGCAGCTAAGAGCATTAGGTTCAACATGGGTATCTCTGAAAACTATTTCATGGAGCTCGCCAAGTTCCGTGCTGCCCGTTTGCTTTGGGCCCAGATTGTCAAGCAATATGGACCAAAGTGTGACTGCGCTTGCAAGATGACGGTAAATGCCATCACTTCGAAGTACAACCAGACGGTATTCGACTCTTACGTGAACTTGCTTCGTTCGCAGACAGAAGCCATGAGTGCCGCTCTCGGAGGTGTACATTCAATGGTTGTTGTACCGTTTGATGCAACTTATGAGGTTCCTTCTGATTTCTCTGAGCGTATTGCTCGCAACCAGCAGTTGCTGCTGAAGGAGGAGTGCCACTTCAACAAGGTCGTCGATCCAGGTGCAGGTTCTTACTACATTGAGCACCTCACTGACAGCCTTGCCGTTGAAGGTTGGAAGATTTTCCTGCGCGTTGAAGAAGAAGGTGGTTTCCTGGAGTCTGCCAAGAAGGGTTCTGTTCAGGACGACATCAATGCAACCAATGTGAAACGTCATGGCGATGCTGCCAAGCGCAAGGAGTTCCTGCTTGGTACAAACCAGTTCCCGAATTTCACAGAAAAGAGCGACGGAAAGCGTGCTAAGGCTTGCTGCTGTGGATGTGGACAGGAAGAGGAAAAGCCATTTAAGGCTATCAGCAGTAGTCGTTTGGCTGCCGATTTCGAAGATCTGCGTATCCACACCGAGGAAACTCGCGTTCCTACAGCATTCATGCTGACTATTGGTAATTTGGCAATGCGTCAGGCCCGTGCACAGTTCTCTTGCAACTTCCTGGCTTGCGCTGGTTACAAAGTCATCGACAACCTCGGTTTCAAGACCGTTGAAGAGGGTGTTGATGCTGCTCTCGAAGCAAAGGCCGACATCGTAGTGCTCTGCTCGAGCGACGATGAATATGCCGAATATGCTATTCCTGCTTTCAAGTATCTCGACGGTCGCGCTATGTTCGTAGTCGCTGGTGCTCCTGCTTGCATGGAAGACCTGAAGGCTGCTGGCATCGAGAACTTTGTGCACGTAAGATGCAATGTGCTGGAAACCCTCAAAGAATATAATGCTAAGTTAGGAATCTAATCAATTTACGTTTTAACTATTTACTATTTACGATTTATTTTCAATTTGGTTATTTAGTTGTTTATGGACAAGCATGAGTTGCAGGAGCGAATGACACGTTTAGCGGTGAGAATCGTTAAAATGGTTGATGTTATGCCTTCAACTGTTGCAGGATTGGCCATCGCAAAACAAATCATACGTTCTGGCACATCGCCCTCTGCGAATTATCGTGCTGCTTGTCTTGCAAAGTCCGATAGAGATTTTGTCAACAAGCTTAAGATGGTTGAGGAAGAGCTTGATGAAACCTGTCATTGGATAGAAATAATCATGCGAAGTGGATTGATGCAGACGTCTCGAATGGAGCCTCTTCATCGAGAGTCATGTGAGCTGCTGAACATTATTGCCAAGACCATAGTAACAACAAAGAAACGACTCAATGAGGAAGAAATATCCAAATTAAAAAAATCGTAAATAAATAGTAAACAGTAAATCGTCAAATAGTAAATACAAAGATGAGAAAACAATTTAAAGACATCGACATTTATGCAGGCATCAAGGCTCAAGATGGTGCCAAGTGGGTGAAGGACAACCATATTGAATATAACTGGAAGACTCCAGAACATATTGAGGTTCGTCCCGTCTATACGAAAGAAGACCTTGAAGGAATGGAACACCTCGACTTTACGGCTGGTATTCCTCCCTATCTGCGTGGTCCTTATAGCATGATGTATCCGTTCCGCCCGTGGACCATTCGTCAGTATGCAGGCTTCTCAACCGCTGAGGAATCTAACGCTTTCTATCGTCGTAACCTGGCTTCAGGTCAGAAAGGACTTTCGGTGGCATTCGACCTTCCTACGCATCGCGGCTACGACCCCGACAACGCTCGTGTGGTAGGTGATGTGGGTAAGGCAGGTGTGTCTATCTGCTCTCTGGAGAACATGAAGGTGCTCTTCTCTGGAATTCCTCTTAACAAGATGTCAGTGTCGATGACCATGAATGGCGGCGTGCTTCCCATTCTTGCTTTCTATATCAATGCAGGACTCGAGCAGGGTGCCAAGCTTGAAGAGATGGCTGGAACAATCCAGAACGACATCTTGAAAGAGTTCATGGTGCGTAATACTTACATCTATCCGCCAGCATTCTCGATGAAGATCATCGCAGACATCTTCGAATATACATCGCAGTTCATGCCGAAGTTCAACAGTATCTCTATCTCTGGCTATCACATGCAGGAGGCAGGTGCTACTGCTGACATCGAGTTGGCATACACACTGGCTGATGGTATGGACTATCTGCGTACGGGTGTGAATGCAGGCATTGCCGTCGATGCTTTTGCTCCGCGTCTGTCGTTCTTCTGGGCCATCGGCATGAACCACTTCATGGAGATTGCCAAGATGCGCGCTGGCCGTCTGCTCTGGGCAAAGATTGTGAAGAGCTTCGGCGCCACCAATCCTAAGTCGCTGGCCCTTCGTACCCACTCGCAGACTTCAGGATGGAGTCTCACCGAGCAGGATCCCTTCAACAATGTGGGTCGTACCTGTATCGAGGCTATGGCAGCTGTGTTGGGTCATACCCAGTCACTTCACACCAATGCTCTCGATGAGGCCATTGCTCTGCCTACCGACTTCTCGGCTCGTATCGCTCGTAACACACAGATCTACATCCAGAACGAGACCAAGGTTTGTAAACAAATCGACCCATGGGCAGGTTCTTACTATGTGGAGACACTCACCAACGAGCTCGTCCACAAGGCATGGGAGCACATTCAGGAGATTGAAAAGCTTGGCGGTATGGCTAAGGCCATCGAGACTGGTCTGCCCAAGATGCGTATCGAGGAGGCAGCTGCTCGCACTCAGGCTCGCATCGACTCTGGTGTTCAGACCATCGTGGGTACCAACAAGTATCGTCTCGACCACGAGGATCCCATCGATATCCTCGAGGTTGACAACACAGCTGTACGCAAGCAGCAGGAAGAAAGCCTGAAGGAACTTCGTGCCAATCGCGACGAAGCCGCTTGTCAGGCAGCTCTGAAGGAGATCACCGAATGTGTTCGCGACTTTGCAGAAGGCCGCAAGTCGAAGGACAACCTTCTGGCTCTGGCCGTCAAGGCAGCCGGATTGCGTTGCACATTGGGTGAGATAAGTGATGCCTGCGAAGAAATCGTGGGACGTTATAAAGCAGTAATAAGAACCATTTCAGGCGTGTATAGTTCAGAAAGTAAGAGCGATGCAGACTTTGACAAAGCCTGCGCGCTGACAGAAGAGTTCGCCAAGAAGGAAGGACGCCGTCCGCGTATCTTCGTGGCAAAAATGGGCCAGGACGGTCACGACCGTGGAGCCAAGGTAGTAGCAACGGGTTATGCCGACTGCGGTTTCGACGTAGACATGGGTCCCTTGTTCCAGACACCTGCTGAGGCTGCACGTGAAGCTGTTGAAAACGACGTTCACATCGTTGGCGCTAGTTCTTTGGCTGCTGGTCACAAGACGCTTATCCCGCAGCTCATAGAGGAACTCCACAAACTGGGTCGCGATGATATTATGGTGATTGCCGGTGGTGTTATCCCCGCTCAGGACTACGACTTCCTTTACAAGGCAGGCGTGGCAGCCATCTTCGGTCCTGGCACCAGCGTGGCCAAGGCAGCATGCGAAATGATGAACCTGCTTCTCGAGAAGTAGTAGACATCCCCCAATCTATAATCCCCAGCCCGCAAAACATCATTGCAGACTGGGGATTTTTCTTTGCTCACCACCTCTCACCTCTCAGTTCTCAGTTCTCAGTTCTCAGTTAGACAATCGGTTTCCTTCATCGTCCTTTGCAGCTCTTCGAGAAACCGCGCGGCTTGCCTGCCGTCCATCTGTACATGGTCGAACTGGAACGAGATGGTAAGCATTGTCCTCAGCCAATGGCGCTTAAATCTTCCCCACACTAAGAAAGGATTGTTGTAGATGCCGCTGTATTGGTTGACAATGCAGTCCAGGTCGGTGCCCACTATGGCCGAAGTCCCGACAATCATTGCGTCCTCGTCGGTGATGTTCCTGCACGTCGTGGCCGACTCCTTCGTGAGCGCATCATAGTCGTGGCAGAACTGCTCCAGGTCCTCGCTGAAGGGAATGTCGCAGTTGCTGATGTCGCCCTGCACGTTGTCCACAATCACGTTGATGGCCAGATGGTCATACTTGAACATCCGCCCTTTCTTGTTTTCGTCCCGTCCCCGTTCCGGCAGTAGGTAGAACTCTTCCATCTTGCTTGCCGCCTTGCCAATGCACCAGCAGAGCAGCATGTTGAATTTCAGCCCCTTCCGTTTGCTTACCCTGCAAAGGCGGGTCACGTCGAACGTCTTTACCAATGTCACCATCGGCATCGGTGACTCCATCCACAACCCGTATGCCTGTGCTCGAGGCGTTTCTTTCGGGTTCACTTCCTGTTTCATTTCTTCACAATTCATTTAGGTAACGAATCAAAAACTCATATGATACATTGAACACAGAGACACTGAGACGCAGAGGTCTTGTGCAAAGAGAAAAAACTCTGTGCCTCTGAGTCTCTGTGTTCAATAAATAAACTATGTTTGTTCATCCACATAAGAGAATAACTGTGTATCTCATTTCTCAACCTGAAATCCGCCTAATCCGTGGTCTTATAAGAATACTTGTGCTCATCTATTTATTACGCGCCAAATGGCAGCTTTCCAGCCCGCGAGAGTCCTTGCGCCATGCTACTCGAGTCCATCTGCCAAACTATTCGAGTCCGTCAGTCAAAAAAACTCCAGTCCTTTTGCCGTCGGGACTCGAGTCCTCCTTCAGAGAATCTCAATGAGGACTACAATCCCTCGCTCTAAATCCGTCATTATCAGCGGCTCCAAACACTTTTTGGACTCTCTCCTTCTGACATGCAAAGGTACAAAAAAAATAAAAAAATAGGAACGAAGAATGAAGAATCTTTCTAATTTTCTTCGTACCTTTGCATCATGAAGCGAAACAAGCCATACATCAGCATATCTGGCACATCCCGCCACCTTGAGGGAAACAGGGTGGGGGCTTGGGGTGCCGTATTCCTCCTCCTCATCATCTTTTCCTGCACCGCTCCTCATCACTCTGAACGCCGTGCACAGCTCGACTCCCTGCAGGTTGTCAACCAGGCCGACACCGTCTTCCGCAGCGACAGCCTCCAGCGCATCCTCGTGGACTACTTCGACGCACACGGCACGGCCAACGACCGCATGCTGGCGCACTATCTGCTTGGACGCGCCTACTACGACATGGGCGAAACCCCTCTGGCCCTCCACCACTACCATGAGGCTATAGAGAATGCAGACACCACCGACAAGGACTGCGACTTCAGGCAGCTGGGAAGAATTCATGGGCAGACAGCCTGGCTTCTTCTGGATCAAGGGTCTCCATCGGATGCTCTTTATGAATTACGAGATGCAGTTCATTATGCAAAGAGTTCTGGTGATACATTGATGTGCATTGCCTGCATTGAAGAAACCGGAAGCGTCTATGGCTACTTGGGGCTAAAAGATTCTGCTGTCACGTATCGACAAATCGCATCAAGTATGTACGAGAAGGCAGGTTATGAAGCCAAATCCGCCATCGCACTCGGCCCCATCATAGATATCCTAATAGAACAAGGAAAACTAAGCGATGCCCGTTTGGCGATGAACCGCTATGAGACACAATCAAGAATCTTCAATAGTCATGGTGATATTGAAGAAGGCCGCGAAATGTACTATAATGCTAAAGGTCTCTACTATCTTGCCATCCATCAAGTTGACTCTGCTGGTCTGTATTTCTCAAAGCTTAAGAGGACGGCGACCTATATCGACCAGTTAAAATGTGCTTGTTCTGGACTATCGCGTGTTTTTGAACTTAAGGGTAATAAGGACTCAGCCCTTTACTATTGTCAACTGGCAAATGCTTATAATGACTCCTCTTCCAATTTGAAAATGACGGAGGGCTATCAGCAGGCACAGGCACGATAT
>JAILAI010000277.1 GCA_024681705.1 Prevotella sp. | reverse complement strand
ATGTCGTGGAACACGCCGCCCAGCGACGAGGCTCCGAAGCCCAGGTTCGACAGACGCATCCCCGTCTGTCCCAGTTCGTTGTAAACCATATCTTTCTTTTCCTCTTTTATTTACACGCGCAAAGATACTCATTTTTCTGCTTACGCGCAAGCAAAACCGAAAAAACGCTACACCACAAATGCAAATAGGAAACATTTCTCGGTTTTTACATACTTTTTATATACCTTTGCAGGCCGAAAAAAGAATCATGGAAAAGGGAATTGTTGTCGATGGGTAACGTAAACGACATGACCGTAGGGTCGCCGACGCGTGGCATCGTGCGCTTCGCATTGCCGCTGGTATGTGGCTACATCCTTCAGCAGATGTATATGGTGATCGATGCAGCCATCGTGGGACGCTTCGTGGGAGTGGGAGCGCTGGCCGCCGTGGGGGCCTCGTCGAGCATCATGTTCCTCATCATGGGCTTCGCCAGTGGTTGTTGCTCGGGGTTCTCCATACCCGTGGCGCAGGCCTTCGGGGCGAAGGACATGGAGGACATGCGCCGCTATGTGGCCGGTGGCATCAGACTTTCGGCCGTCATTGCCGCCCTGATGACACTCATCACGTGTCTGCTCTGCGCGCCTATCTTGCGGATGGTGAACACGCCTGAAGCCATCTTCGCCGATGCCTACACCTTCCTCTTCCTTCAGTTCCTGGCCATTCCGTTCACCATTGCCTACAACCTGTTGTCGAGTTTCATCCGGGCGCTGGGCAATTCGAAGACGCCTTTCTACTTCCTCATCTTCTCTTCGGTGGTGAACATCCTGCTCGACTTCCTGCTCATCGTCGCCCTCGGAATGGGCGTTGAGGGCGTCGGACTGGCCACGATGCTGGCGCAGGCCTGCTCGGCTTGGCTCTGCTGGCGCTATATCCGTCGACAGATGCCGCTACTCATCCCACTATCCGACGAACGACGTTACGACCACCGTCGGGCACTACATCTGCTGAACAACGGGGTGCCGATGGGTCTTCAGTTCAGCATCACCGCCATCGGTAGCATCATGTTGCAGAGCGCCAACAACGCGCTGGGCACCGTCTACGTGGCCGCCTTCACCACCGCCATGCGCGTGAAATACCTGTTTACCTGCGTCTTCGAGAACATCGGCGTCGCGATGGCCACCTATTGCGGACAGAACATCGGGGCAAACCAGGTGCACCGCATCGCGCTCGGTATCCGTTCGGCTATCAAAATCATGCTCGTCTACTTCCTGTTCACCGTAGCCGTCATCTGGCCTTTCGCCGACGAGATGATGATGCTCTTCGTGGATAGTAGTCAGACGGCCATCGTCGACAATGCGGCGCTCTTCATGCGCATTGCCAATTACTTCTACCCAGTGCTGGGCCTGCTCACCATCCTCCGCTATAGCATTCAGGGACTGGGCTATAGCAATTTATCGATGCTCTCGGGCGTCATGGAGATGCTCGCCCGTACGGGAGTGAGCCTATGGCTGGTTCCCGCCCTCGGATTCCTGGGCGTTATCTATGGCGACCCCGTCGCATGGATCTCCGCCGACCTCTTCCTCGTGCCCTGCATGTTCTTCCTTTATCGTCACCTGAAGAAAAAGAAGGGCCAGCCAACTTGACACCATATCGATAACATTTCTTTACACTTGCACTCGCTTTCTTTAACTCGGAGATTTAAAAATTTTCAATCAGACTCTCCGAAGCTCCGAAATACGCCAACCATGAGGCGTTAGCGCAAATCGCTGATTGTCAGTTTGTTACAAATTTTGCGGCGATTTTTCGAGCCGAAATTTCCGCTTTCTTGACAAAAAAATCTAGATTTTTTGCATCAAAAGCGGCAGTTTCGATGAGCAAAAGCGGCAGTTTCGGTCATCAAAAGCGCCAATTTCGATGATCAAAAGCGCCAGTTTTGCTCAACCGCCTTTTCGATTGTAATCTCCGAGATAGCAAAAAGGGGGTAGACATGTGGGTAGTTTTATGTTAAAAAGTTGGCGGATTTTGGGGTCAGTTTTTAACAGTTTGGACTCGTTGAATTGTTAAGAGAGTATAAATGGAAGGGGGGTTTCGGGTTGCGGCCTTGCATCTATCTGTAGCCGATAAAGGGGGATGACGAATAGAGAGAAAGAAGGAAGAATCTTCAATTTTCGCCCATTTCATCGGCGATTTTGATGGTTCATGCCATTGATTATTGTCGTCCACCCTTTCTATGTCTATAATGAAGAACCGGTTTATCAAAGGTTACGCTACGCCCTTGCTTATAGTCTGGTCGACCTTTCGGTTTTCTAAGCATTCACGAACTATGGTTTCACGAAAAGGAGTCTTTTCGACCCCACCCCTACCCCTCCCCTACAAGTAGGGGCGGGGAGCAAAGAAAGGTCATCCAGCGGAAGAAGGGAAGGTGAAGTGTACAAATTCCAGGATTTGCGAACGTGACACATCTTTTTTCCGCTTTTGTTGAGGGTCGTGTTCAATCATAATAAAACCGAGGGTTTACAAGATTAAACGCAATAAAACAAACACACAAACAAACGATACACTAACATCACTCCCCGCCCCTACTTGTAGGGGAGGGGCAGGGGTGGGGTCGAAAAGAAAATCAATTAACCTACATATCACGTCTCAAACACAAGACGCATACTTCAATACCGTTTCCCGCGACAACAGGAGAAGAATACGAAGCGGAAACCAATCGACCCATTCCCAACGACCTTCCTTTGATTACAAACGCCCCTCGCGCGCGTCCTAATTAAAATAAGAATTTGCACGCCATGACCAAAAGACAACTGTTTTTGACCATTGCGCTCACCATCGTCACCATGGCGATGGGTCGCGATGTGTGGGTATCCACGTCATTCCACGAACCCGCCACCGAGGGGCTTCGGTTCATCTATAGCTACGACGGACTGCGCTGGGACAGCATCCAAGGCGTGTTCCTACGGCCGGAAGTGGGCACGCAGAAGGTGATGCGCGACCCCAGCATCGTCAGAGGTCCCGACGGCACCTTCCATCTGGTGTGGACCAGTTCGTGGCGCGGCGATCGCGGCTTCGGCTACTCATCG
>JAILAI010000271.1 GCA_024681705.1 Prevotella sp. | reverse complement strand
GCATACTTTCCTGCCATTAAAACGCATGGTTATTGTTACTTATGATGAGGAAGATACCATTCGGTTTGACGATGATAGTGTTATTGAGGTCATCCCTGCATGGAAATGGCTTCTCGAATAAAAACAGACAAACATGGCGCTATAGAACTAAGAATTCGAAACGTCTCTTAAGCTTGGCCGCAGACAGACAAACGTATTTGGAATATCTTTGGTGGAAGCGCTGACAGAAAAGATATTCAAACATGACACAAAGCAACAGCATTGTTGATATTCACTATCAACAGACGGGGGTGGCTTATCAGAAAATAAGAAACGAGAAAATCCGACCTGTGCGGATGGCTTTTATCCTTGAACTGGCATATCTTCGTCGCTAATTAGGTCTGTTTGTTCCCCGAGTTCTGTCGTCCCTTCAGGACTGTTCAACCCAATCCCTGCTAATAGGTCGGCGCAGCTTATGCCAGTGGCATCTGCTTGATGTAGATGTTCTGGGGATAATGTCCCAGAACGGTGAGCGTGACGGGGCATATCCAGATTTCGCGGGTGAAGCCTTCGAGGCCATTCACCTTGTAGGTAGCACCACGCAGCAGCCCTGAGTATTGCTTAACGCATTCAAAGTAGCCTTCAGCGTGCAGCGATGAGATGCGCTTTCTGGATGGACGCACCAACACCCGCACACGGTTCTCCTCTTTCGTGTCGAGGAATTTCAGCAGATGGTTCGAGCCTGCCACCATCGCCAGGTTATAGCGGTCGCCCGGCCACGGCATGTCGATGTACCAGGTTTTGTCGGCTGGCTCATAGACGAATTGCAGGTCATACACTCGGCGGCGAAAGCCGCACATTCCTTTTGCATAAACCCATGCGAGTTTAGCATACGTGATTGCTTTGTTCGGCATTTAAAAAAAGGATTTGGTGAAAAACGCCTCGGGACTCTCCCGAAACGCGGGTGCAAAGTCAGGAGGGGGATGCGCCCCCACCTGATTGTAAGAAGTGAGTCACAGACGACAATGCTCAGGCTGACTATGCATTCCCGTCGTTGGGGTCGTCATCGACGAAGTACTCTTCTGATTTCGCCTCAAAGAATCTCTTTCCCGCAGATAGCTTGCCGTAAAAGGCCCTGCGTGAGAGTCGTTCTTTTCGGAACATTTCCTTGGCGCCTTCGGTGTCTGACATGTAGTTCATGCTGTGTTTAATGCCCATGCCCCTGGCTACTTTCATTGCATCCTGGTTGGCACCGATATAGGTGAAGAGCCAGTTCTTTTTCTCCAGGTCCTCGACCAGTCGGAACACTTGCTGATGACTCCACTCCATCGAAGAATTCTCGTATCCATCGGTGATGACGGTCACCAGCACGTTGTCGTCCTCGTTGATGTATCGTCGCAAGTTGGTGATGGCATTGCCCATCGCATCATAGAGAGGCGTGTTGGATGTAGGCTGATAGTCCTTCTCGTCAAGGTCGGGGACCTTGGCAATGGGCATGCGGTCGTAAACGGTAGCAATGCCATCCCCATTGAACACGACCAGGCTGAACAGATGCTCCTGATTGGCATTGTCGTTCTGCGCCGTGCGAATGGTCTGAACGGTTTCAACTACGCCAGCAATGGCTTCGTTTCTGATGCTGTACATGGAGCCTGAGGCATCCAGGATGATAAGGTTGTAGATTTTCTGTTCCATGTTGTTTGTTGTTTAAATGGGTTACACATGTTTCGGTTATACGTTTTTCTTGATGTAGATGTAAGCAGGGTAGTTCCCCAGGACAAAGAGTGTCACCGGGCAAATCCAGATGTTCTTGGTGAATCCATCGATGCCTTTCACCTCGTAGTGGGCACCGCCAGTCAGCGAATGGTCTAAGCGTCGCAGCTCAGCATAGCCCTCATGCACCTCCTGCTTCTTGGCAGGAATCACGTTGACACGTGTCTCCCTATCGTCATCCGAGAGGAAAGCACAGAGGTCGTCAGCACCAGCCACCATCATCAGGTTGTGGTGGTCAAAGGGCCAGCCAGGGAAGTCGACATACCAGCAATCATCCTCCTCATGGTTAAACTTCAGTTCATACTCGCTCTTCTTGCCGAACACGCTCTTCTGAATCAGAGAGGCGGCATTCTTCAGGTCTTTCATTGAATAATCCATCATTCTTAGGGTTTAAAAAGTTCAACATTAGCAATGTCGATGCAAAGATACACCTAATATTGGGTAAGACACAAATCCCTGCAAGCCTTGCAGACTTTGCAAGGTTTGTTTGCCCCCACGTTGTAGGGGTCCTGAACTAGTCATGGTGGAGCAGGGATTTTGTTTCTATCCGGTCATTAGTAATATATATTCATATAACATTCATATATATTACTAATGACCGGATTAAACATACATAAAAAGGTTCTAAAGTTCGAAAAGGGGCTTAGTTTGGCATATCCCAAGTCACCAAATCCCTCGATAAGAGGATTCTCTTAGCCTCTCCTCTTTCGCCTGTTATGTAATAGTTTCGTGCAATACTGTCGTCAAACTCCCGTAAGAATGCCTGCTTGATACGCGAGCATTTTTCATTGATGGAATTGCGTGTCGGATCAGTCACATCGTCAATGCTCCTTTGAATATCTTCACGATTGTCGCGTCCGGAAATCAACCCGTAAAGATGGTGAAGTTCATCACGATAGTCCGGCAGATATGAGAACATGATTCCTTCGGGATGGCGCAGGTAAAGCATGTAAATAGCCTTCGACAAGGGCGGCATCTTGATCTCTATGTTGTTATAATCGGGCAGGAAGATGCGACCATATCGTATGTGCAAACGACTCAGTTGCTGAGTGGGCTTGAAAAGCCGCTGGAGTGCTATTTCTCCGACTCCGCTTTGACGAAGACGTTCCACCATCAACTGCACCTCACTCATCATCATATCCACATCATCATCTTCAGAGACAGATTCTGCAAATTGTAAATGAGGCTTTCCGGAGGAACCGAAGACTTCTTCATTTACACCATGCAGCTTCACATACAACTGAATCTGCGAGATAGGAGAATCGTCGAAATACGCTGGTATTGGCGTATAGGAGAATGTATAGGTGCTTTCCTTGTCGAAGTTCTCACCCATGTATTGAATGAGCCCTGGCGACAGGTGCCGTGCGTTGAAATCGGCAACGATATATTCCAGCAGGTCGTGGTCATCATAGAAGCTGCGATAAGGCAGGGACTCCTGCTCACTCGCTTGTGGATTGAAGTAGTGGTAGATAGTATCCAAATCCATGTTGCGGGCTATTTTCGGCAGGAAGCAGAACTCTAGCCCACCGCATCGGAATTCCTCCACGATGCGGTCGTAATACTCATTGAGAACATGATAGTACCGTTTCGCCCCTATGCCTGTCACGTCAAAATAGATCACCACGTTTGATTTGGGCTTAAAAGGCAGACGATCCTTATAAAAACTGATGTATTGCATATTTTCTTACTTTTTCTTTATTTCTCATGAATGCCATATAATCTTAAAACCATGGATGCAGGAAACCTTTTTCCATTAGGATATAGTTTTTCTCAAATTGTTTTTCTTGTTTTTATTTGTTTTTATTGGTTTTTTCTCAGACCGCTTTGCGGTATCAACTGACTGACTTCGCGACATAACTATGTCATCATTCCATCCACACAGGTCGGATTTTTCCGTGCTGGCAGATTGGTTGGCTCAAGACATGCCATTTCTACAGGTTTTCAGCCTGCGAATGTCTGTAACTCATTCTGTGTCTTATTTTAAATAAGGTTGACACCAAAAGTTCAAAAAGTTATGGTGAAACGACCAAATGAGAGTGTTTTTGTAAAGTCCTCCCATCGTATCAACGATATGAGGCAAGTGTATGAGATGCGCCACATGGATCACCTC
>JAILAI010000265.1 GCA_024681705.1 Prevotella sp. | reverse complement strand
CCAACGACGCTACGCACGGTGATGGGCTGACCAAAGAGCCACCGCGAAGGCAGCAGGATGATGATGGGCGTCAGGGCCATGAGCGTGCTGGCAATGCCTGCTGCCGTGTGCTGGACGGCCATGAGCGAAAAGCCAACACCCACAAACGGACCCGAGATGACGGCCACAAGCATAGCCGCCAAACCACGATGGTCGGACAGGCTACGACGCATGCCGCCGCCTTCACCACGCAGAAGAAGCCACGCAGAAAAGCACACCAGTCCGGCCACGCATCGAATGAGGTTGGCACCAAAAGGCAGATAGTTCTCCATCTGCGGTAGTTCGGCGACGGGAACGCCCGCCGTATAGTAGTCGAGGCCAATCTTGCTGAGCACCAATCCGAGACCTTGTCCGAGCGCGGCACCCAATCCGAAGAGCACACCTTTGCGCGGCAACGACAGATGATGGGCGAGAATAGACGAAAATCGCTTCGCTTCAGGACGGTCGTCGCCACTATCGAAAACAGAGATAGCGATGCCCGCCAAGGTCACAACTATAGCAATAATGCTTGAAATGCCAAGCGTCTGGTGAAGAAGCAGGTAGGCAAAGATGGCCGAGAAGGCCGGCGCCAAAGTCATGAAAAGTTGACCCATGCGAGAACCTATGGTGAGATAGCTGTTGAAAAGGCACCAGTCGCCAAAGAAATAGCCCACCACGCCCGATGCGAGCAGCCAGAGCCACGCCTTCAACCCTGCGTGCACGGGAAGCCCATAACCCGTGGCCACCCATAGAAGTATGATTGAGAAGAGCAACGCCAGAGCCATGCGCCAGACGTTCATGACGAATACGCCCAGATGACGGCTGCCCACCTCGCTTGACAAAGCGGCTACCGTCCACGAACAGGCTACGCCCAACGAAATGATTTCTCCCAGATATTGCATAGATAGAGCATTGAAAGCGATGAAAAGAAAAAGACAGGTTCCGTCCACGACTCAAAGCCCGAAGGCTGGCGATGAAAGGAATCTGTCTTGATGATTGAGAATGAGTGAGACCGCGCCACTACTTGCCCTTCTGCTGGGCTTGGCGACGCATGATAGCCATCACTCGATTGACATGCCTCTGGGTTCCCTTGACGCTGTAGCCAGGTCCTCCTGCCCAGATGCGGATTGCCTTAACAAAATCGTGCTCGGGATTGAATTTGGACATCATGATGATGAACATCTCCTTCGACTTCTGGGCATTCCTACGGTCACCAACCGTATAGCGCAGGCTACTGCCGCGACTGGCCAGAATCTGATTGACGCCTTTCACCAGTACTGGGGCAATCTGCAAGACGCCCACGTACTGCCCGTTCACCGCATTGGGGTTGCCTTTACTCTCGTGCTCGATCAGAGCATCCATCACTGGGCTCCAGTCGAAATCGTCGCAACCCGGTAGCTGCGTCTGTGCCATAACCGACCCTGAAAACAGGCAGGCGAAAGCTACGCAGCAAAACGTTCTTAAAATACGTAACATACCACTATAAAAAATGTTTCGGCTGCAAAGGTACGAAAAAAGATTGTGAATGGGACAGAAGAAACACATTTTAAGACATGAACAGTGTCTACTTCAGTTTTTTTTCGTACCTTTGCCCCAAATTTTGTGAACCAAGATGAATATTTTAGAATTAAGTGAGCAAGAAATAGGCAGACGTGAGAGTCTGCAGCAGTTGCGCCAGATGGGCATCGACCCATACCCCGCAGCCGAGTATCCAACCAATGCTTTCAGCACCGACATTCGCCAGAAGGTGGAACAGGGCGAATGGATTATCGACTCGCCCGAAGGCGAGGAACCCAAACCCATTGAAGAGTTGCCACAGGTGTGCATCGCAGGCCGCATGATGAGCCGCCGCGTGATGGGCAAGGCATCGTTTGCCGAGCTGCAAGACTCAAAGGGACGCATCCAGGTTTACATCACTCGCGACGACATCTGCCCCGAGGAAAACAAGGACCTCTACAACACCGTTTTCAAGAAACTGATGGACATCGGCGACTTCATCGGCGTGAAGGGATTCGTATTCCGCACGCAGACAGGCGAGATTTCTGTTCACGCAAAGGAACTGACGCTGCTTTCAAAGGCACTCAAGCCGCTGCCCATCGTGAAATACAAGGACGGCGTGGCCTACGATAAGTTCGACGATCCTGAGCTGCGCTATCGCCAGCGCTACGTCGACCTGGTGGTAAACGACGGCGTGAAGGACACGTTCCTGCAACGCGCCACCGTGCTCCGCACCCTCAGAAAGGTGCTCGACGACGCAGGTTACACCGAGGTAGAGACACCTACCCTGCAGATGATTGCCGGTGGAGCATCGGCCCGTCCGTTCATCACCCACTTCAATGCGCTCGATCAAGACATGTATATGCGCATCGCTACCGAACTCTATCTGAAGCGTCTCATCGTTGGCGGCTTCGAGGGCGTCTACGAAATCGGCAAGAACTTCCGCAACGAAGGCATGGACCGTAATCACAACCCGGAGTTCACATGCATGGAACTCTACGTGCAATATAAGGACTACAATTGGATGATGTCGTTCACCGAGAAACTTCTCGAAACCATCTGCATCGCCGTGAACGGCAAGCCTAAGCGCGAAATCGATGGCAACATCGTGTCGTTCAAGGCACCTTATCGCCGTCTTCCTATCCTCGACGCCATCAAGGAGAAGACTGGTTTTGATTGCGACGGCAAGACAGAAGAGGAGATTCGCGCATTCTGCCTGTCGAAAGGCATGGACGTGGACGAGACCATGGGCAAGGGAAAACTCATCGACGAGTTGTTCGGAGAGTTCTGCGAAGGCACATTCATCCAGCCTACCTTCATCACCGACTACCCCGTTGAGATGTCGCCGCTGACAAAGATGCACCGCTCGAAGGCCGGACTGACCGAGCGTTTTGAGCTGATGGTGAACGGCAAGGAGCTGGCAAACGCCTACTCTGAGCTCAACGACCCCATCGACCAGGAGGAACGTTTCGTGGAGCAGATGAAGCTAGCCGACAAGGGCGACGACGAGGCCATGATCATCGATCAGGACTTCCTACGCGCCCTTCAATACGGAATGCCCCCGACAAGTGGTATCGGCATCGGCATCGACCGACTGGTGATGCTTATGACGGGCAAGACTTTCATTCAGGAAGTGCTCTTCTTCCCGCAGATGAAACCGGAGAAGAAGATTCCCCAGAGCAGCATTCAGGAATGGGCTGCCATCGGCGTTCCCGAGGACTGGGTGTACGTTCTGCGCAAGGCAGGCTTCAACCTTATTCAGAACATCCGCGAAGAAAAGGCACAAGGTCTGCAACAGAAGATCGGCGAGATCAACAAGAAGTTCAAGCTGGGTCTGGAAAAGCCGAACGTAAACGACGTGCAGTCTTGGATCGATCAGGCGAACAAATAAACGCCCAAACTGAAATCTTACGAGGCGGACACGGCGCCTGGCAATAGACAGACGCCGTGACCGTCGCGCCGAAGAATACAGAACAAGGAAGAAATGTACGATTGCGGAAACATAGCAATTATCGGTGGTGGTAGCTGGGCTACGGCTATTGCCAAGATTGTGGTAGGGCACACCCACCACATCGGCTGGTATATGCGACGCGACGACCGCATAGACGACTTCCGCCGAATGGGCCACAACCCAGCCTATCTGACAAGCGTACGATTCGACATCGACGAGATAGATTTCTCGAGCGACATCAACAAAATCGTACAGGCGTACGACACGCTGGTCTTCGTCACCCCGTCGCCCTACCTGAAAAACCATCTGAAGAAACTCAAGACGCGCATCAAGGAGAAGTTCGTCATCACGGCCATCAAGGGTATTGTGCCCGACGAGAACCTGGTTTGTTCGGAATACTTCCATCAGGTCTACGATGTGCCCTACGACAATCTGGCGTGCATCGGCGGTCCTTCACACGCTGAGGAAGTGGCGCTGGAGCGTCTTTCCTATCTGACCATTGGATGTTCCGACCGCGAAAAAGCACAGGCCTTTGCCGATTTGATAGCCTCTGAATTTATCAAGACCAAGACCTCGACCGACGTCATTGGCATTGAATATTCATCGGTGCTGAAAAATGTCTACGCCATTGCGGCAGGCATCTGCAGCGGTTTGAAGTATGGCGATAACTTCCAGAGTGTACTGATGTCGAACGCCGTGCAGGAAATGAACCGTTTCCTCAACACCGTGCATCCCATAGAACGCAACATTAACGACTCTGTTTACATGGGCGACCTACTGGTGACAGGCTATTCGAACTTCTCGCGCAACCGCACCTTCGGCACCATGATTGGCAAGGGATATTCGGTAAAGTCGGCCCAGATAGAGATGGAAATGATTGCCGAGGGCTTCTTCGGCACCAAGTGCATGAAGGAAATCAACCGACACATGCACGTGAACATGCCCATCCTCGACGCCGTCTACAACATCTTGTACGAGCGCATCAGCCCACAAATCGAGATTAAACTGCTCACCGACTCCTTCCGTTAGGTCGACGACGAAGCCCCCAAAAGCCGTTTCTGTCCGCGTATTCAAGTTCTGTCTCTCATGAAGGTTGCAACACTATCGCAGCCCAAACGTCACCAATAGCCGAAGTAACATGCGAAAAATCCGCCTTCTTTCCCTGCTCTTGCTTTTGGCATGCGGTCTGCTGGCCAATGCCGATCCGCAACTCGACTCGCTCTATTTGGTGGTTGGGCTAAAACCTAACGGCGATGCCGAAGTGACGGAAAAGCGCATGATGACCATTGACAGCAAGAATACGGAGGCGTTTTCTGCCATCAACAACCTCGACAAAGACAGTCATCTAAAGGATTTCAAGGTGTTCGACGAGCACGCAGACAAATATTATCAATACGTCAGCGACTGGAATGCCCTGCGAACACGCAGCCAGAAAGCGAAGAAATGCAGCATCATTGAAACCGGAGATGGCAACTATGAGCTCTGCTGGGGCTTGGGACACGAAGGCGTTCGCGAGTATTGGGTGAGCTACACCGTGACGGGCCTGGTGCGCAGCTTCAGCGACTATGACGGACTGCTCTATCAATTCATAGCCCCTGGCGTGACGCCATTGCCACGCTTCGTCCGCATGGTTATCTACGATGAAAGACGCGACTTCAACCCAGAATGGGTACGTCTATGGAGCTATGGCTGTCAGGTGGAGTCGGAATGTATAAATGGTCGTATTGCTGCCTATGTGGATGGAGCGCTCAAGAACAACGATTACCTCACGCTGGTTTGCCGTTTTGAGAAAGGCCATTTCCACCCTTCGCTCTCCACAGATGCGCCTTTCAGCGTGCTTCAGGAAAAAGTTGACGCCGACAATGTATCAAACACTACTGCGAAACAGAACGAAGGTCCCCACTTCTCTCTCAAAAAAATGGTTGTGTATCTTGCTATTTTCACCATCTTTGTTGCCGTCGCCGTCATCTTCTACATCGTATACAACAATTTCAGGAAGCGCACATCGCAGTCCGCTTCTCCCCGTTTCCCACCCAAGCATCACTCATCTTCTTATCCACCCTCTAACACCTCATCACGATGAAACCACGATTTGCCATCTTCATATTCGGCCTATTGCTTGCCTCAGCCTTGCTATGCAGCATGGGTAGCTACCGACAAGCACAACAGCTTATTGTCAGCGACATGAGCCAAGCCCTGGAACAGACGCTCGAAACGAAATCGGACCCATGGATCACGCCCGACACCATTCGCGACTACCGCAGCCATCTCCAGATTGCTGCCCTGCGTTCGCGCTCGTTCGTGGCCTACGACATGCCTTTCGGCGGACTACGCAGTGATGCCATCAGACACCGTGCAGGCGGTAGCGAGACAACCTTCCGCAGCTATGCCTCGTGTTCGCCACTGATGGTTCTCTCGGTTTCCGACCAGCGCTTCCCCGCCCTTCTCTGGATGCTGACCCTGCTATGGGGCGCACTCGCCGCATATCGTCTGCACAGACAAAAAGCCCTCATGCCCGAACTACCACACGTAGGCACCTTGAGCTATGATGCACAAAACGACCAGTTCCTCGATGCCCAGCGCCACCCCATCCACCTCACACCCATGCAGACCCAGCTGCTTCGCCTCTTCTTCGATGCCGACGGTCAGCGTCTCAGCAAGCAGACCATCTGCGACGCATTGTGGCCCAAGAAGCCAGATGCCAGCGAAACACTCTACACGCTGATACGCCGTCTGAAACCTATCGTGGAACAAAACAGCGACCTTCACATTGTTTCCGACCGCGGAAAAGCGTACGAGCTAACCACCAGAGAATCAGCTGAATAGACGTTTGTCTGGCAATTGTCAGACAAATGTCAGCAAGTTTTTTCGCCTCCGTCGGCCATTCCCACTACCTTTGCTTGCCTAATCAGTAAGCAAAGATGAAACACTTCCATCGCATTGACACCCTTTTCGGCTGGCTGACGTTTGCCATCGCGTTCACAGTCTACGGCCTCACCATTGAACCCACCGCCTCGTTTTGGGACTGTCCCGAATTCATCATCGCAGGCTATAAACTCGAGATTGGCCATCAGCCAGGAGCACCTTTCTTCATGTTGGTTGCCAACCTGTTCAGCCAACTGAGTGGCAATACAGAACACGTAGCCATGATGGTGAACCTGCTCAGCGCGTTCCTCTCGGCCCTCACCATCCTGTTTCTCTTCTGGACCATCAGCCATTTGGTGCGCCGACTAATCGTTTCAACCAACGAAAACGGCCCGAAGACGAGAAAAGAAGCAGCCCCATCGGTTTCACAAACCATTATCATCATTGGCGCAGCACTCGTAGGTTCACTCGTCTATACGTTCAGCGACACATTCTGGTTCTCTGCCGTAGAAGGCGAAGTCTACGCCTTTTCGTCGGCCTTTACGGCGGTCGTTTTCTGGCTGATTCTGAAATGGGAGGACCATGCAGACGAACCACAGAGCGACCGTTGGCTGATTCTCATCGCCTATCTCATGGGGCTCAGCATCGGTGTCCACCTGCTCAACCTGCTTTGTCTGCCTGCCATCGTCTTGGTGTTCTGTTTCCATCGCTTCCCCAACATCCGGACATGGGGAGTCATCGCGGCGCTATTAGCGTCGTTCGCTCTCATTGGTGTCATCTTGTTCGTCATCATTCCAGGCGTCACGACGGTGGGTGGATGGTTCGAACTACTGTTTGTCAACCATCTAGGTCTGCCTTTCAACAGCGGTTTCCTCGTGTACCTTATTATATTATTCCCCGCACTCATCCTCGCCATCGCCTATGCGCAACGCCGACAATTGCGCATCCTGAACACCTCGCTGCTCTGTTTCCTGATGCTGTTGCTTGGCTACGGCAGCTATGCGGTGACTTTTGTGCGTGCTTCTGCCAACACGCCCATGAACCAAAACGCACCGAAAGACATTTTCTCGCTTGGGCGCTACCTGGCGCGCGACCAGTATGAGCACGGGCCGTTGCTCTATGGTCAGGCCTATAGTTCGCAACCCCAGCTGCGAATAGAGGGCAACTACTGTGTACCCGAAATACAACAGGGAAAGACCATCTATCAGCCAAAACCAAAAGAAGAGGCTGGCGAGAAGGACCAATACATCGTGACCGGCCATCATATCGAGTATGTATACGCACAGAACATGTGGTTCCCGCGCATGTGGAACCCGCGCCACGCCGATGCCTACGAAGCGTGGACGGGCGGCAACAACGGCAAAGAGGTGTGGTATGATCGTTGTGGCGAGATGGTGAGCGTGACGATGCCATCGCAATGGGACAACCTGCGCTTCTTCTTCGGCTACCAATGCAACTTCATGTATTGGCGCTATTTCCTCTGGAACTTTGCCGGACGACAGAACGACATACAGAGTCACGGCGAACCCGAACACGGCAACTGGCTCTCGGGCGTCAGCCTGCTGGACAATTGGCGATTGGGCGATCAGCGGCTTCTCCCCACGGAACTGCAGCATAACCGCGGGCACAACGTATACTTCTGTCTGCCCTTGCTACTGGGTTTGTTGGGTCTATGGTGGCAGTCGGCATGTTGTCGGCGACACGGCAGACAGCAGTTCTGGGTGGTGCTCATGCTCTTCCTCATGACAGGACTTGCCATCGTGGTCTACATAAACCAGACGCCTATGCAGCCCCGAGAACGAGACTACGCCTATGCGGGGTCGTTCTATGCCTTCGCCATCTGGTGCGGCATGGGCGTGGTTCCCCTCGCCCGCGCTCTCCGCTATTGCAGGAAAAGCATCCCGGCTACTGTTTCTGCCGCCGTCACCACACTTCTCTCGCTAGGCATCCCCGTTCTGATGGCAACGCAGAACTGGGACGATCACGACCGCTCAGGGCGCTATATCTGTCGCGATGCAGGCTACAACTACTTGTCCTCTCTGCCCGATGAGGGCAACCCCATCATTTTGACAAATGGTGACAACGACACATTCCCGCTTTGGTATGCGCAAGAGGTGGAGGGTTATCGCAGCGATGCCCGTGTGTGCAACCTGCAGTATATGCAGACCGACTGGTACATCGACCAGCTGCGACGACCTGCTTACGATTCGCCGGGACTGCCCATCGACTGGGAACCCGCCGACTATATCACCGGCCAAAACGACGTCTACGACCTGACCGACCTTGACACCGACACGCTTCATCTTTCGGACCAATGGGACATCCCCCTCAAAGGCCGCCGCAAGCTATACAAAAATGAGTTAGCACTGCTTGAACTACTGCGCCATAGCGACGAACGGCCCGTCTACGTAGCTACATCCGTGGGTGAAAGCGACTATCTGAATCTCGACGACCACACCGTCATCGAAGGGCTCGCCGCCCGGTTCGTTCCCTCCAGCTCCGCATCAAACGCCTCCACCCCATCTGACACCACAAGTGCCGCAAAACCGACATCCGGACAACGCATGGACACTGCCCGGACCTACCAGAACCTGATGACGCGCTTCCGCTTTACAGGTATCAACGACCCTAGCGTCTATCTCGACGAGACCGCTCGCGGCATGGCCTACCGCTATCGTCGACTTTTTGCGCAACTGGCTCTTCAACTCATTGCAGAGGGCTTTGCCAATCAAACGGACAAAGACAGCGCCGCGAATCAGAGTTTTGAACAAGCCCAACGTGTGCTAAAGCGTGCCGACGAGGCGATTCCGCTATCGTGCCTACCTGCCGACTACATACTTGGCAACGATATAGACATCGCCCGAGCCTACCGACTGCTAGGCAACCGCGAAGAAGCATACAAACGTCTGTCGCTGCTCTACGACTCTTCGCGGCAGATGCTCGAATACTTTCAATCGCTTTCGGCCACCCAGCAAACAAACAACCAGACTGCCATAGGCCGCCATCTCTACATTCTTCGGCATATTCTCGAGGAAGCTCAGCAGACCGACGAAGGCCTTGCACGGCGCATCGAACAGCACATGCGCAGCCAGCTCAACGCGTTCAACCTGCAATGAAGAGTGACTTTTCTGCTTTAGCAACGCAGCATAGCAAACAAAACGGCGGCTATCGTCATGCAAAGAACTGCAATGCGACAATGCGCCATCAGGCGCAGGCATTTCATTCCTCCACCCTTTTCAGGCAATGAAACTGCCACTTTCACAACGGCAAACCTTCGCTTTCCCGAACACTATCCGCCACACTCTCGATAAAAAATCTAGATTTTTTTCATCAAAAGCGCCAATTTCGCTCCAAAAAATCTAGATTTTTTTCGCCAACGCGGCGTGTTCATTTCTTCCATCTGTCAAACCACGATTCCCTAAACGACGTCTTCGCCACCCTGTTTTCACGCCCGAATAGTAAAAAAATCCTAAATTTGGGCCACAAAAGATACAACTTTGGAATATTTTTTCGTATCTTTGCAATATCAAAATGATATCACTTATTTATCAACGTATTTAATATGGAAAAGAAAGAATTTAATTATGGTGGAACCGTTCTTAACGGATTCTTGATGTTGTTCGTCTGCATCATCATCACACTAGGCAGCATTGCCGTGTTGATAGATGGCATTATCAACAGTATTCCCCTTATCGTGGTGGGAGCTTTGTTGCTGTTGACCGCCATCATTCTGTGGTGCGGTTTCCTGATGCTCGAGCCAAATGAGGCACGCGTAATCACATTCTTCGGTAAGTATCGCGGCACATTTACCCAGACGGGTTACTACTGGATCAACCCCTTCTGCTCGGCACAGAAGCTGTCGTTGAGGGCTCGCAACATGGATGCCGAACCCATCAAGGTGAACGACAAGACTGGCAACCCGGTGATGATTGGTCTTGTGCTGGTGTGGAAACTGAACGACACATACAAAGCTCTCTTTGAAATTGACTCACAGACGATGGCCTCTCCGGGATCCAGTTCGGTGGGCAGTGCCGACACGAAGAGCCTAATGGCTGCATTCGAGCGTTTCGTCCGCGTGCAGAGCGATGCCGCCCTTCGCCAGGTGGCTGGACAATATGCCTACGACAATAGCGACGACACCAAGGATGGCGAGCTGACGCTTCGCGACGGTAGCGACGAGATCAACAAGGAGCTGGAGCAGAAACTCGACGAGCGTCTGGCTATGGCAGGCATCGAAGTGGTGGAAGCACGCATCAACTATCTGGCTTACGCACCGGAGATTGCTGCTGTGATGCTACGTCGTCAGCAGGCATCGGCCATCATCACCGCACGCGAGAAGATTGTGGAAGGTGCTGTCTCGATGGTGAAAATGGCCCTGAAACGCCTCTCTGACGAGGAGATAGTGGAGCTTGACGACGACAAGAAGGCCGCCATGGTGAGCAATCTGATGGTAGTGCTTTGTGGCGACGAAAGCGCACAACCAGTGGTCAACACCGGAACGTTGAACCACTAAGCAATATAAGGATGAACAGGAGTCATGAGAGTTGTGGACTCTCTGGCACTAAGTTCGTTGCATAGCGAACTTCATCGGCAGAAATCCCGCCTGCAATTCCAGGACTCCTGTTACTTCCGGAACACTTAAAAGCATCTTCTGAAACTCTTTAAAACATTGTAATGCCAAAGAAAGAATCGAAGAATAAGAGTTTCATCCTTCGCATAGACAGCGATACGATGGACGCAATCGAGGCCTGGGCTGCTGACGAATTCCGCAGCACCAACGGACAACTGCAGTGGATCATTACCGAGGCACTGCGGAAAGCCCGTCGCTTGCCCAAGAAGCGTACATCGGAAGACAAAAGCAAAGAAGAAGAACCAGAATAACAATAAAGAATTGAACATGAACAGAAAAAAAGCCATCTTAATAGTGTCGGGACTGCAAAGTATGGCACTTGCCTTGTTTTGCGTGGTCTTCCTGACGAATCATATATCTTTGTCAACGTTCATCGCCTCTGTCATCAGCATAGGCGTCGTGTCGAGCGCACTGATCTTCGTCATCTTCAAGAAGCTGGAAAATTAGAAACTGAATCATTCAAAACGATAACAAAAAACAGAGACCTATGGAAACATTAAAAAACGAACAGCTGCAAATCGCCGTCAATCCACTGGGGGCCGAACTGCAGAGTATCAAAGACAGCAACGGTAAGGAATATCTGTGGCAGGCCGATCCCAACTACTGGGCACGCCATTCGCCCATACTATTCCCCATTGTATGCGGACTATGGCAAGGGCACTACCGCATCGACGGCTTTGAATATCCGATGGAGCGTCACGGGTTTGCACGCGACATGGAGTTCAAACTCATTGCCCGCACCGAGCAGAAGGTGACATTCGCACTAGAAGACACGCTTCACACTCGGCGAATCTATCCCTACCACTTTATGCTGAGCGTCACCTACCGATTGGATGGCAACAAGATACACGTCATCTGGCACGTACACAACACCGACGACGTGGAGATTCACTTCCAGATAGGCGGTCATCCAGCTTTCTATGTTCCCGACTTGGAGGAAGGCGAACCAATGGCAGGAACAATGAAGTTTGACAACGAAGGCGCCATCGAGCGAATCATCGGCAACATGGGCGGCTGTATCATACCTGGACGTTTCGCACTGGAGACAGAGAAAGGTCTGTGGAAATTCAACGAGGAAAGCTTCAAGGAAGATGCCATCATCATCGACAAATGTCAGGTGAAGCAGGTGCAATTGCTCGACAAACAACAGCGTCCGGTCATCACTGTTGACATGAAGACGCCTGCCGTTGGCATCTGGAGTCCCTACGGAAAGCACGCTCCGTTTGTCTGCATTGAACCTTGGTATGGCGTTCACGACACGGTAGAATACCGAGGAGACTTCCGCAAAAAGGCATTGATGAATCATTTGCAGCCCGGAGCATCATTCTTGGCTGAATATACCATTACAGTGGGATAATGTTTCTGCCAGCACACCTGATATTCATCGGAAGAGCAGTAACAGAGAATAGACAATACGAAAAATGCGCCACTCGCTTTCGGGGTGGCGCATTTTTGTACTCTGTCAAAGACAAAGGACAAGGGGAACACGATCATTTCCCAAGGAACTTGGAGCTGAGATAGTTCTGGAAGGTCTCTTTGTACAAATCGCCTATGGGCAGATAGGTGTCCTCGTCCATGATGACGCGGTTTTTGTTCACCTCGCGTATCTTCGACAGGTTGATGATGTAGGAGCGATGAATACGCATAAAGGAATCTTGAGGCAAGCGCTCTTCCATCTTCTTCATACTCAACAGTACGATCAGCGGCTTCGGCTGGCCCTCAAGATAAATCTTCAGATACTCACTCATTCCCTCTACATAGCGGATATCTTTCACCGAAATGCGAACCGTCTTGTAGTCGGTCTTCAGGAACATGCTGTCGTCGGCAGGTGCGACAGCTGGCTGAGGAGCCGACGGCTGAGTCTGACCATCCAAAGCGCGGGTGGCTTCGAAACGGTCCTTCAGCCGCTGGGCTGCACGCTGGAAGTCCTGCAGGCCAAAGGGCTTGAGCAGATAATCTACGGCATCTACACGGAATCCCTCGACAGCATATTCGGAGTAGGCCGTTGTGAAGACCACAAGAGGCGGGACCAACAGCGACTTTACGAAGTCCATGCCGTTCAGGTCGGGCATGTTGATGTCAACGAAGATGGCATCCACCACTTCCTCCTCCATCACCTTCAGTGCATCGAGGGCGCTCTGGCAGGTGTCCACCAGTTCGAGATACGGAATCTTTCCAATATAAGCGGCCAGCTGCTTCAATGCCAGCGGCTCATCGTCAATAGCCAATACTCTAATCATTTTCCTTTTTCTTTATCGTTAACAAGGGGATGAGCAACAACACTTCAAAGGTGTCTGTGCCGTCATCAATATCTAAAGTATAATTCTTTCCATATAATAATTGTAATCTTTGTTTCACATTGGCCAGCCCAACGCCGCCCTCTTCTGGTTTCTTTGTGGATGATTCTGTCTCCGTTCGTCGCACTTTGCTGTTGCGACAAGTGAATTTCAGGCGTTTGTCGCTGATGACGACTTTGATATCAACGAACGACTCCTGCTTATAGCTGATGCCGTGTTTGAAGGCATTTTCTACGAAAGTGATGAGCAACAGCGGTGGGATACTTGCCTCGGGTAGAGCCGTTGGCACGTCTACATTCATGCGGACGTGGTCGGTATAGCGGATTCGCATCAAGTCGACATAGTTGTTTAAGAAATCGAGTTCGTGCTGCAAGGGGATGAGACTTCGGTCGCCATCGTACAGCACGTGACGCATGATGCGAGAGAGAATCACGATGGTCTCCTTGGCCTTTTCTGGTTCGATGTCGACCAACGCATGAATGTTGTTGAGCGTGTTCATCAGGAAATGGGGATTGATCTGGTATTTCAGATAAGCCAGCTGATGCTCGAGACTTTTCTTTTCCAACATCTGCATCTCCTTCATATCGTCATCGGCCTTGAAGTAGAGCTTCACGCCAAGATTCATTCCCATAAGCAAGAGAACAATCACCGTAGGCATTACATTTTCAATAATGGGCATACCCTTGAGCGGTTTCTTTTCGCCGGGATGCGGTCCGTCATCGGGACGGAACTCGGGTCCTTGGTGCTGGTCTGCCATCTCTTCACGTTCGCCAGGGAAATGTCCGAAGAGACTATCCGGACCTGCTTCCCCCGGTGCAGGTGGACCTGCAAAGAGACTGTCGTTGGCTTCGTCAAACGGCGGAGGAGGCATCTGACCAGGACCTTCCGCAAACTCGGGTCCCCCTGGCTCTTGGCCCGGCATGGTCCTGCACTGATAGAGCATAAAAGCCACCAACAGCAGAAAAACGCTGGAGAAATACGCCAGTTTGCGCTGACGGTATATCAGGATGGGGGCAAGCAGGAAATTATGGATGAGAAAGACAACCAGGAAACCAACATAGATGTGCCACACGGAGAAAATGTCATCCCAGCGGAATTCCATGTGCGAATGATCCTGCACATGCACCAGCTGAGAGACGACTGGTGCCGCGAAAAGAATAATCCACAATGCAAGGTAAACCAGGTTTTCTTTCAGTTCACGTTTCAGGTGAGTCATTGTAGTGTTTCTTCATGTTTTGTAAGTTTTCAACAGAGGTCAGGAGTTGTGGGAGTTCCCGTCAACTCCTGAACCTTTACATATATAAGATTATAACGCTAAAAGTAAGAATTTATTGTATCTCGCAAGACCTGTCGTAGCTGTCTTTTTTTTCTGTAAAGCAAAGCATAGGTCCACAGATTACCAACCGCCAGGACGACTACCACCTGTGCCAGTGCTTCCCGGAAAGCCACCTCCGGCGCCTCCCATGCCGCCGGAAGTAGTCGTTGAAGTGGTAAAGGTAGTGATTTGTGTGGCGCTGCTAACGGTCGGAGCAGAAAGGTAGCCGAAGAAAGAACCCGTGCCAGATATTGAAGAAGCGGAAGAAAGCGTGTAGGTAGTGCCGCTCTTCATATTGGGATCGCTCACCTGCAACGTGGCTCCACTAAAGCCGCGCGGCGACTGAAGGGCAAAGAGGCATGAGCCATTTGCGTCGAGTACGGCGAGATAGCTACCTGCGCTGACACTTACGCCAGAGATGGAGGCTTTCTGCTGCGTTCCACTCATAGCTTCACCACCACCGCCTAGTCCGATGACGGTGCCGCCATTGATGGAGAATGTCTTTCCCTCTACGGCGTCGATGCCTTCCTCTGGAGCTGTAGCACCAATACCAATGAGCAAACCACCGCTGACGGTGAGGTTTCCATTAGAGTCGATTCCGTCGTTACCAGTACTGTAACCATAAACATAACCACCATTGATGTTCATATCCTTAGCCGAGTTGATGGCATCATCAGAGCTATATGCGGCAACGCTACCAGCTTCTACGGTGAGTTTACCCTTAGTCTCGATAGCCTCGTGACTGGAGGCACGCGCCATGATATCACCACCTTGTATCAAGATGTCGCCATCAAACTTAATGGCTTTTGCCGAAACACTATTGCTGTTGGAGCCTGTGGAAAGAGCGCGAACGGTGCCTCCGGTGATGGTCATCGTCAGATCACCACTGATGCCTTTACCACCTCCGCCAGTGCTTTTAGCCAGCAAAGTGCCACCAGTAATCGTGATGATGCTGTCGGCTTTCAGCGCGGCACAACCCTTATATTCGCGGTCGTCGGAATCATATTCCGTAGAACCTGTTGTGAGTAGCGTGGTACGACCTCCTTCAATCAGTACCTGACCATCGGTCTTCATTGCTTTCGAAGCGTTGGCAGACGTCTCCACATTGATGACGCCACCACGAATAATGATACCATCGTTACTCTTTATGCCATTGGAAGCTGTCGATTTCACCTGGACATTGCATCCTGGACGGAACAGGATATAGTCGTCGCTGACGATACCATTCTTACCTTGTGCGGTTACTGTGAGCAATCCGCTTCCGCTGATAGCTATTTTACCTTCACTGAAGAGGGCGCCTTTCTCATCCTCATCGTCTGGAGTTGAATAGGTAGTTCCGTCGGAGAGTGAGTTGATAGTACCGTCGGCAATGACCAAGTACATCCGCTTTCCCTGATTATTTATAGCTGCACCTTGAGGATTTGTGAGCGTAATTCCGTTCATGACAAGCGAAAATTTCTTGTCGCTATAGATTTTAAACGATCCGTCGGTACTGCTTCCAGAAAGCTGATAGCACATATTCTTTAAGGTAGAAGAGATGGTGACGTGGGCACCATTCACCGTTGCGGTTACACCTTCGGGCAGTTCACCAATCGTAGCTTGCGAACCATCGTAGGTAACAGTAACCACCGAAGTAGGCGAATAAGTCTCTACATAGTCTTCATAATAGGTGTCTGTGGCGTCGGGCAAGGTTTCGCTCTCCGACAAAGAAGACGTATCGACGGAGATATCGAACGAAGCGAGATCGCCAAGCACACCAGTATTGGTAGAAGTGCTACCACCTGTACCAGACATGCCACCGCTTTGGGAATTATCATACTGAGAATAACTGAAGATGTCTTCATAAGGATCATCTGTCGAGCATGCGGACAATGTTAATGCCGCAAACATAGCTAGAATATAGATTTTCTGTTTCATTGCCTTACTTCTTTTAAAATGGTTTATACTTTAATGATGATGCAAAGATAGCAGAAAAGCAAGAAGGGTACAAAAACGTTCAACGAACCTGATTGTTTTATCAATAAACAGAAAAGGCGTTGAAAGAAAATCATAAAAAGAAATAAAAGAAATCAGCTTTCCATGCAGATTTCTTTAGAAGTAAAAGGCTGGTCGCATCTGCGACCAGCCTTTTGAATATAAATGTCTTGAATAATTATTCTTCTTCCATGAATTCCCAGATTGTGAACGAGGGCTTTGATTCACCTGTTGAAGAACTCTTGTCGCCATCAACAGGAATAGAAGCAGTCTGAAGCAGCTGTTCACTAGAAACAACTCTCACTTTAGTAGTGGGTGTAATATAATATTTCTTCATAATAATTATAATTTAAAAGTTCATGAATTAAATCAACTTACTTCAAAATGACCTTGCGACCATTCTGGATATACACACCCTTTGTCGGGTTGTCCACGCGAACACCATTAAGATTATAAAGAACACTGTTCTCATTTTGTTCAACATCAACAGACTGGATAGCTGTCGGATTATCAAAAACAATGTTAATAACCTTAGCACCTGCTGGAACTCCAGTAAGATATGCGTGACCAGCACCGAGAGAAGAATTAGCTTCAGCTTTCACAAACTCTCCACCTTTCAAGAAGAAGATAGTACCATCACCGGTAATACTTGTTGTTTCAGTAACACCTACCAACTTATTTGTGCCATCAGTAGTTGCACCAGTCTTGAATGGAATAGAAACAGTAGTACCTGCAGCGCCATTAATAAGAAGTCCTTCCTTTGCAGCAGCCTCAGTTACTTTCTTTAAGGTTGCAGAAGTTTTCGTTACGTCAGTTACGATGTATGCATCAACTCCAGAAAGGTCAAGACCCTCAGCTGAGCAAATCGTAGACCAGCCAGAAGAAGCTATTGTTGCAAGGAACACACTTTCTGCTGATGTTACAACACTTGCATCGTCACCAGTTGCATCTACTGCTGCTCCATTCGGACCAATCATGACACTAGAGAATGTAGCTGTACCTGTTGCTGTTACAGCGCTGAAGTTCTTCACTTCAAAAGACATAAACCACTCGCCATCATTACCTGTGAACTCATCATCGAACAAAGCAGTATACTTATGAACCTTTTTCATCTTAACATAGCTAAAACTCTTTGTCGAAGGAGCAGAAGGAACCCTGTTTGCATTATAAGTAATTGCATTGGCATTTTTATCAAGGATCTTGGTGTTTGCATCGCTTGTACAATCCACCTGACGTACACCTTCGGGGAGTGTCAACGTAAACTGAACAGCACCGATATTAGAACCACCCGTTACTTTAATCTGAACGGTAGCAGTCTGACCTGCTCCCAATGCGATAGGATCCATCGAAAGGGTTTGAGCATTAGAATTCAAGAAGAAAACCGATGCTACTGCAAATAATACGAATTTAATTTTTTTCATAATCTATTTGAATTTAATTAATATTAATCGCCAACATAATCAAGAACACCAAGCAATGCCGATACATCATTGATGTTTTCGTTACCATCACCATTAACATCTACACTCTCGGTATTGAGAGTCCCATTCTCTATCTCACCGAAGTCTTGATACTCGAGAAGTGCAGAAACATCATTAATGTTAACTGAACCATCGCCATTAATATCACCGAAACGAGCTCCAGTAAGATCTGTATAAATATAGAAATACTGCCAACCTTCTGCTGTTCCATACTTACCCATGCAACCAGTAGGAACGACCAACACAGGAGCCTCATCATTCTCAAATAGTCCCCAGAATGCCTCATCTCCGGCTTCAGGTACAGTAGTCAAGTCTGTGTATATATACTCAACACCAGACAAATTACCAAAAGCACCATCTGCGATAGTTCCAGCAAAGCCATTACCCTCGTCATCCACAAACAAGAGAGTTGTGATAGAGCCCAGGTCACCAGCGCCAGTTGCGGTATAATTGGTACCATTCATAACCAGTGCGCTATTGAGAGACTCGATTTCAGCTACTTCGAACTGATAGCCATTGGCTTCTCCGCTACCGATAATCTCAATCTCAGCATCAAAAGAAGAGCCATAGAAAGCTATAGCATTCACGGTGTACTTAGTGCCTTCCACTGCTGTTACCTCATAAAGAATCGGTCCATAGAAGAAATTACTTCCTACAGACAAACCTCCACCGATGTTGGTGGCAACCTCTTCATCAGCAGAAATCTTCTGCGCATTAACGTTCTGCACTACCATCATTCCAAAAATGGCAAGCAGAATTGACTTAATTAAGGTTTTTTTCATACTTGTTTGATTTTAAATTATTAGTAATATTATAACTTTTACTCTCGCAACACATGTTTTTGCATTACCGTTGCAAAGATAAGAATTATTTTTATAACGAACAAAGAAAATCACATATTTTTTATGTTTTTTTTGAATTTATCTCTACATTATTCGTAAATCAGTGAGAAACCGTAAGAAAATCGACTCAAAATGCTGGTCTGTATTTGCCTTCATCTTCGTCTTGAAGAATGGACAGATAGGAGGCATAGCGACTGGGGGCAATGAGATGATCCTCGAGGGCTTGCAAAACGGCGCAACCCGGTTCATGGGTATGGGTGCAATTGGAGAAACGGCATTCGGCTGATATCTTGAAAATTTCAGGAAAGTAATGCGACACCTCTGCCGACTGGAAATCGAGGGTTCCGAAGCCCTTAATGCCCGGAGTGTCAATGAGGAAGGCTTTCTCTCCCTGTTGATGTTGGAGCCTATACATGGTTGAGAACGTCGTGGTGTGCTGACCAGTATCGTGTGCTTCAGAAATCGGAGCGGTGCGAATATTGAGTCCAGGTATTATATTATTTAATAATGTGGACTTTCCCACCCCACTATTTCCACTGAGCAAGGTGACCCGATTGTGCAGGAGGGGCATCAACGGGGCGAGCGTGTCGACCTGAATGGCAGAAACCGGTATGCAAGTATAGCCGATATGGCTGTATACATGTATGAGGTACTGCTGGAGTTCCAACTCGTCGGGCGACAGAAGATCGGTTTTGTTGAAGACCAGAACAACCGGCACGTCATAGGCCTCAGCGCTTGCGAGGAAGCGGTCGATAAACGTCGTCGACGTCTCCGGATGGGCTACCGTGACCACAAGAACGGCCTGATCGACATTAGCTGCCAATATATGACATTGCCGCGAGAGGTTCTGCGAGCGACGGATGATATAATTGCGGCGGTCCTCCACAGACGTGATAAAGGGACATGTTGAGGAAGCCGCACCTCCACCCTCTGCCGATTCTCCAGAAGATTGCGAGGTCGGTGCTACTTTTGGATACTCCACCGTGACGCGATCGCCGATGGCGACAGGATTGGTAGGCCTTATGGCCGACTTGCGTATGCGATAGTTTCCCTTGAGCTTACAATCGAGTTCCTGGCCGTCGTCGGTAAGAACGGTGTACCAGGAACCTGTGTTTTTAATGACCAGACCGTGCATGATATCTTCTTCGCCCCCTTTCCCACCTTGCGATGGGCCTTGGAAGGCCTAAACCGTCATGATTTCCTTGTTCTTGGCAGCAATGAGCTCGTCGATTCGGGCAATGAACTTGTCGTGGAGCTTCTGCAGATCGGCCTCAGCGTCCTTCTCGTTGTCTTCCGAGAGTCCGTCCTTGATGGCCTTCTTCAGTTTGTCCTTGATGTCTCCGCGCACGTTTCTCACTTCCACCTTCGCCTTCTCAGCAATCTTGTTGCATTGCTTGGTAAGCTCACGGCGGCGCTCTTCGGTGGGCTGCGGAATGTTCAGTCGGATGATTTCTCCGTTGTTTTCAGGGGTAATGCCCACGTCGCTATCCATGATGGCTTTCTCAATATCGCGGATGGCCTTCTTGTCCCACGGCCTGATGGCAATGGTGCGTGCGTCGGGGCAGTTGACGTTGGCCACCTGGTTAAGTGGCACGCGCTGTCCGTAGGATTCAACCCTCACGCCGTCGAGGATGGCGACATTGGCTCTTCCTGCACGGATGCGATTGAGGCTTTCGTCGAGGAACAAGGCAGCCATTTCCATGCGATCCTGCGCCTCGCTGAGTGTTGCTTTTACGTCGATCATAGTGTAGATATATTTAAAATAATGATTTTTCGAGTGACAAAGATAGGTAGTTTTTTTGAAATGCGCAACTTTTGGGATGCTTTTTTGCCGAAATGACAAAAAACAAGTATCTTTGCACGAAAATTTTACAACTTATGACAAGCATTCTACTTACCGACTCGCTACTCTGGCAACTTCAGGAACTTGATGGCACGTTGCTGAAGATCATCAACTTTGCGGGTAGTGAGAGCTACGGATTGTTCTGGCACATGTATTCCGACAAGGTGTCGTGGACGCTGATGGCGATGGTGGCGGTAGTTTGCTTGTGTCATCATCTTTGTTGGCGTCAGGTGATGCTTTTGGTGGGCGCCTTGGTGCTGCTCTACGTGCTGAGCGACTTCACGGTGGCGAGCGTTCTGAAACCACTGGTGGCGCGCATACGTCCGAGCCACGACGAAGGCATCATGGACCAGCTGGTTTTCTTCCACGATTATCGCGGCGGACGCTACGGTTTCCCGAGTAACCATGCGAGCAACGGCTTCGCAACGGTCACGATGCTCGGCCTGCTCTACCGAAGGCGATGGCTCACGTTGACGGCCGTGCTATGGGCTGCTGGGTCGTGCTATTCGCGAATGTACCTGGGCGTGCATTATCCAGGCGACATCCTGGCGGGAAGCCTGATAGGCATTCTCATCGGATGGCTGGTGTATGGAGGCTACCGCAGGGCGTATGCGATGGCCGAGAAACGATGGGGACCGATGGGCGACTTCGAACAACAATTCGACGAGAAAGAGAGCTGGATCATCATAGCTACCTTCTGGCTGACGGTGGTGGCGCTACTTGTGATTGCCCTCTAGGGCCGCTAGGCCTGCAGATATGGAGCCACGAGGTTGGTGAGTTCCACGAACTCAGGGATGGAGAGCTGCTCGGGACGCTGGGTCATGAAACGATGTGAGAAGAACTCCGGAGCGGGCTGACGATCGGCACTGAAGAGCTGACGAAGAGAAACACGCAACATTTTACGACGTTGATTGAAAACGGTCTTCACGACACGACGGAAAAGCTTTTCGTCGCAATCGAGGTGTTCGGTGGCGTTTCTGGTCATCCGGATAACGGCACTCTTCACCTTGGGCGGCGGATTGAAGACCTTTTCGTCGACGGTGAAGAGATATTCCACATCGTACCACGCCTGAATGAGAACGGAGAGTATGCCGTATGCCTTCGTGCCGGGTTGCGAAGCGATGCGCAAGGCCACTTCGCGTTGAATCATTCCCGTACAACAAGGAATGAGGTCGCGATTGTCGAGCATCTTGAAGAATATCTGTGTGGAGATGTCGTAGGGGTAGTTGCCCGTTAGAACGAAGGACTTTCCGCCGAATAGTGCATGAAGGTCCATGCGGAGGAAGTCGCCTTCGATGAGTCCGCCGCCCTGATTCGATTCACCTTCATTGCCGCCTTCGGCTTCGGTTTCCCGAGGCGTAAGCGCGAACTGGGGGAAGTGTGCGCGAAGGTAGACAACGCTCTCGCGGTCAATCTCCACGACCTTTACCGGACGAGGTTTGGTGACGAGGAACTGGGTCATGACTCCCATGCCTGGTCCCACCTCGAGAACGGGAATGTCAGGACAGGCGTCCACCGTATCGGCGATGGCGCGGGCGATAGACAGATCGGTCAGAAAATGCTGGCCGAGATTCTTTTTAGGGCGTACTTGCTTCATGGGCGCAAAGGTACGAATAAGCGCGCAAAACGACGAAGGAAAACGCAATTTTCTTTTAGTTTTCGGGCGAGTGAACCTCGTATTGAGCCTGAAAGAAGCTCCCTAAAACCATAAAAGGAATCACGTTTCAGGTAGCGAGACATTATAAAAGGCCATCGGAAAGTGTCCAAAACCACACTTGGCAGATAACATTTCTTAAATGAAATTCTTGACGTTTTTAACACGGAGATTTAAAAATATGCGAACAAGAGTTCCGAAGGCGCAAAATATGCGATTCTCAGCGATTAGCCGTAACTCTCTAACTGACAGATAGTTACAACCCGCGCGTCGATTTCAAAAGCGAAAATTGGCACTTTTTCGACTAAAAAATCTAGATTTTTTTCATCAAAAGCGCCAATTTCGATGAGCAAAAGCGGCGGTTTAAGTCATCAAAAGCGCCAGTTTTGGTGATGAAAAGCGCCAATTTTGGTGAAACGAGTCGTCGAGTGTAATCTCCGAGATAGCAAAAAGGGGGTAGACATGTGGGTAGTTTTGTGTTAAAAAGTTGGGCGTTTTGAGACCTTCATTTTAACATTTCCACCCCCACAATATGTTAATTTCGTACAACGTTGTGTCCCTTTCTTGAATAAAACACCGCGAAACCATCCCGACAATCTCCCACATCCACACGACAAGCGACCATACACACACAAGCAGGGGGACCCAAACGAATGGATCCCCCTGCCGGTTTTATAATCGATTTTACTTCTTTCTGAGCATTGCGCTTAGAGCTTCGAGGCAACATGAATGCCGAGAGCGATGGTTATAGCGCAAATGATTGTGGCGGCTGCCGTAACTGCGAAATATGCCATAATTGTTATCCTTTCTCTGCTTATAATGTTTTTGAAATTGGCTGGGACCGATGCCCTGAGGCACCTCTGCCCGCCTTTGTCTAACTCTTTTTTAAAAAGCCCTTTGGGCTAAAGGCAGTTCGTTTGTCTTACTTTGAGGTCAGACCGTACTTACCGGCTACGACCAAAACGACTGCTGAGAGGGCTACCATTAATGAAATCATTGTCATTTTAAATTTCCTTTCTCTGCTTTAAATTTGCTATCCTTAAAAACTAATACTTACATTCACCGCTCTTGTGCGTGTGAACGAGAGCCCTATGGCTCATTTCTTTTTACCTGTTATCCTTTTTGACGATGCAAAGGTAGGGGTTTTCTGTCATTCGGCAAGGGGAAGGGTATCGTTTTCGTCAGCTTTTGCCCGTTTTTTTGACGTTGGTCAAAAGGGTTGATTTGCGTCAATGGAAACAAGGGCTCTTATATATAATAAGGTATTATATACTTATATATATGGGCGAACAGGAGCTCGTGCGGTCGATTTCTCCTTCAAATATGGCAAATGCTCTGACGAAATCAAATGGCCAGCACATGTTGACACCACGAATGGAGATTGGTCGGCACATTGACGGGGACTCGCGTTTTGGAAAACGATGTGTTATTATGTCTTAAAAAGGTTTGGTAATCGCGAGAAATATCGTAACTTTGCGCTATGGAACAAAAATCGATGGCCGCAAATGCCATGAAGATTGCCTTGCCATTGCTGCTGGGCGGAGCCATATTGTGGTGGATGTACCGCGACTTTGACTTCGGCCAGGTGTGGGATGTGCTGACGGGCGAGATGACTTGGAGCTGGATGCTTCTGTCGATGCCCTTCGGTCTGTTGGCCCAGCTGATGCGTGGCTGGCGTTGGCGTCAGACGCTCGATCCGTTGGGCGAGCATCCGCGCACGGGCACTTGCGTGCACGCCGTACTCCTGTCGTATGCCGCCAGTCTGGTGATACCGCGCATTGGCGAGTTCATGCGTTGTGGCGTGCTGAAGCGCTACGACGGCACATCGTTTTCAAAGGCACTGGGCACGGTGGTCACCGAACGAGCCGTAGACTCGCTATTGGTGATGGGCGTCACGGGACTGACGTTGCTCTGGCAGATGACGATGTTCGGCACGTTCTTCGAGAAGACCGGCACGAGCATGGATTCTTTATTGGGACGCTTCTCCGAAACCGGATGGTGGGTGACCGCCATCTGCGCCTTAGCTGCCCTATTGCTACTGGCGTGGCTCCTGAAGAGCCTCACCATATATAACAAGGTGAAGGCTACTTTGGGCGGATTGTGGCAAGGTGTGTTGTCGCTGAAGGACGTGAAGAACAAGTGGAAGTTCGTTGCATTCACGCTTGGCATCTGGCTGAGCTACTTCCTGCACTACTACCTTACCTTCTTCTGCTTCCCGTTCACCGAGCATCTTGGGCTTTCGTGCGCATTGGTCACCTTCATCGTGGGTAGCATCGCCGTCATCGTTCCCACTCCCAATGGCGCCGGACCTTGGCACTTTGCCGTCAAGACCATGCTGATTCTCTACGGCGTGCAAGACGAACAGGCGCTCTACTTCGTGCTCATCGTGCACACATTGCAGACGGGACTCGTCGTGTTACTGGGCATCTACGCCTGGATAGCGCTGGAGCTGAGGGGGAAGAGTCTGCCGGTCGAGAAATGATAATTTTCAAACACTCATAAATAAAAAAAACCTACAACTATGCATGAAATTAGAAATCTGAAACCCGAGTGCATCTGGAAAAACTTCGATGCACTGACACAAGTACCCCGCCCAAGCGGACATTTAGAGAAGGTTCAGCAATTCTTGCTCGACTTCGCTCAGAAAGCTGGTGTAGAGGCTTTCAAGGATGCTGGCAACAACATCGTGATGCGCAAGCCCGCAAGTCCTGGTATGGAGGGAAAGAAAGGTGTGATATTGCAGGCCCACATGGACATGGTACCGCAGAAGACACCCGAATCGAAGCACAACTTCGAGACCGATCCCATTGAGACTTGGATCGATGGCGAATGGGTGAAGGCCAAAGGTACCACGCTCGGTGCAGACAACGGTCTGGGCGTAGCCGCCATCCTGGCCGTGATGGAAGACAAGACGCTGGTGCACGGTCCGGTGGAAGCGCTCATCACCGCCGACGAAGAGACGGGCATGTATGGCGCCAACGATCTGCCCGAAGGCGAGCTGAACGGCGACATCCTGCTGAATCTCGACTCCGAGACATGGGGAAAGTTCGTAATTGGTTCGGCAGGTGGCATCGACGTTACCGCCACAATGGAATATAAAGAGGTGGAAACCGACCCCGAAGACACGGCCATGCGCGTGACGCTGAAAGGTCTGCGCGGAGGTCATTCAGGGCTAGAAATCCACGAGGGACGAGGCAATGCCAACAAGATGATGGTGCGCTTCGTTCGCGAGGCCATCGAAGAACTGGATGCTCGTCTGGCCAGCTGGCACGGTGGAAACATGCGCAATGCAATCCCGTTCAAGGCTGAAGTGGTCATCACATTGCCGAAGGACAATGTGGAAGCACTGAAAGAACTGGTGGACGATTGGAAGGCTGACTTCGCCGACGAATACAAGAACATCGAGAGCGGCATCGAATTCTTCGCCGAAGAGGTGGAGGCGCCCAAGACCGAAGTGCCGGTCGAGATTCAGGACAACCTCGTCAATGCCATCTATGCCTGCCACGATGGTGTGGTGCGCATGATTCCCAGCTACCCAAGCGTGGTGGAGACATCGTCGAATCTTGCCATCATCGACATCGAGAACGGTAAGGCCGCGCTGAAGATTCTCGCCCGTTCGAGTCGCGAAGACATGAAGGACTACATCGTGAAGATGCTGGAGAGCTGCTTCAACATGGCCGGAATGAAGGTCGAAACCGCCGGTAGCTACGGCGGATGGGACCCCAATCCCGAGTCGGAAGTGCTTCACCTGCTGCTCAAGGAATACAAGGAGCTGTTCGGCGAAGACGGCATCATCCAGGTCGATCATGCGGGATTGGAATGCTCTGTCATCCTTGGCAAGTATCCGCATCTCGACGTTGTGTCGCTCGGTCCGACCATGAAGTCGCCCCACACCACTACGGAGCGTGCCCTCATCGAGACCGTTGAGCCCTTCTGGCAACTGCTGAAGAAGACGCTGGCCGACGTATAACACTCAATGTCTACAGGCGTTTGCACGTCGCGTTTGGCGCCGGTCGAATAACCCGCTGACGCTCTTAATCGCCCGAAACAGACCCTGAAGACATCGTTTGTGAGCCGACTAACGGTTATTTTCTTTGATGTCTGCCATCATTTTTCCCGAAAAACTGATGGCAGACAATTTTTTTTTCGTATCTTTGCACCCGTTAAACCAAAATAATATTCAAGAAATGGACGATTATCCGGCGGAAACTTATCAAGTGAACGCGTGAGGATGAGGTGCCTAGGGCGCTAATCCTCGCGGAGATGGTTTTTAGTATTCATCTTTTAATCTTTGGAGGATTAGCAACAATGAAGACTTATTGGAACACAAGCAAAGGCTTGCGGACAATCCCCGAATGGGAATCAAATTGTTGGATACAGGTGACGTGTCCAACCGACGACGACCAGCAGGAACTGGAGGAACGCTTCCAGATTCCCGACTATTTCTTTAGCGACATCAGCGATACCGACGAGCGTGCCCGCTATGAGTACGATGACGGCTGGATGCTTATCATCCTGCGCATCCCCTATGTGAAGGAAATCCGCTCGCGAACTCCCTATACCACCGTGCCGTTGGGCATTATCCACAAGCGCGATGTCACCATCACCGTGTGCTATTACGAGACGAACATGATGATCGACTTCGTGAGCTTCCAGCAGAAACGCGGCGAGGGATTCACCGACTATGTCGATATGATCTTCCGTCTTTTCCTGTCGTCGGCGGTGTGGTATCTGAAACGACTCAAGCAAATCAGCCTGCTCATCGACAAGGCCAAGCGAGATCTCGATCACAATGTGGACAACGAAAGCCTCATCGGACTTTCTCGTCTACAAGACTCACTCACCTATTTCCAGACCTCTATTCGTGGTAACGAGAACCTGTTGGCCAAACTGAAGTTCAAGCTTCAGGTGGACGAACTCGACGCCGACCTCATCGAGGACGTCAACATCGAGATGACGCAGGCCCGCGAAACCACGAGCATCTACTCCAACATTCTGGAATCGACGATGGACACCTACCAAAGCATCATCAACAACAACATGAACATCGTGATGCGTACGCTCACCGTAGTGACCATCGTGATGATGTTCCCAACCCTCGTGGCGGGATTGTTTGGCATGAATCTCATCAACGGAATGGAGAACAGTCCGTTCGGCTTCATCGTCGCATTGATTATTTCCATTGGTGGAAGTGCTCTCACTTGGCTCTTTTTGCGCGCAAAAAGACTCATTTGAGCCTCAAAGTGTAAAAAAAACGGCGGAAAATTAGGAACTTTCAATTTTTTTAAGTAAGTTTGCACCCTCATAAACCTTGATTTACGAACTAATTATCATTAAACCAAATGATGGACTCTCAAGAAAATGTCCTCGAACAAGAGGAACAGTTGGAAAAAAACCAAGTAGAAGAAACAGCAGCTAACGAACCTGCTGCTGAACAGGAATCCAGCGAAGTAGCTGCCGAAAGCAGCGAACCCGCAACCGACAACGAACCCGAACAGGCCGAAGAGACGAACCAACGCGTCTTTGCCAACAAGCAGGAAGTGGTGGAAAGACTCAAAGAGTTGGCTCACGGAGATGAAACACCCTCGAAAGAGGAAGTGGATTCCCTAAAGACCATCTTCTACAAGATGCATTTCGCTGAGCGCGATGCAGCACAGAAGGCCTACCTCGATGCAGGAGGCGACCCAGAGAAATACACCGTGCTGCCCGACGAGGACGAAGAGACGTTCAAGGCAGAAATGGGCATCATCAAGGAGCGCCGCGCAAAGGTGTTCCTCGAGCAAGAAGCCGAAAAACAGGAGAACCTGAAGAGAAAACTCGACATCATCGAGAAGATAAAGAATATGGCCACTTCGCCCGAAGAGGCCAACAAATCGTTCCAGGAATTCAAGAAGCTCCAGCAGGAATGGAAAGAGATAAAAGCCGTTCCCGCAGAGAAAGCTAACGAGTTGTGGCGCAACTACCAGCTCTACGTAGAGCAGTTCTACGACCTGCTCAAGCTGAATAGCGAGGCTCGCGAATACGACTTCAAGAAGAACCTGGAGATCAAGACCCGCCTTTGTGAGGCCGCAGAGAAGCTCGACGAGGAGAGCGACGTCATCAGCGCCTTCCACCAGCTTCAGAAACTTCATCAGGAATTCCGCGAGACAGGTCCTGTGGCGAAGGATTTGCGCGAAGAGGTATGGGCACGATTCAAGGCTGCCTCCACCGTTATCAACAAGAAACATCAGCAGCACTTCGACGACCTTCGTAGTCGTGAGGAGGAGAACCTGCAGAAGAAGACGGCCCTGTGCGAGAAGGTGGAAGCCATCGCCAAGGAAGAGAACAAAGGCTCTGCCGACTGGGAGCGCCACACACGCGAAATCATCGCCGTGCAGGCCGAATGGAAGACCATCGGTTTTGCTCCGCAGAAGATGAACGTGAAGATATTCGAGCGCTTCCGCGCCGCTTGCGACGACTTTTTCGGTCGCAAAGCTGAATACTTCAAGGACATGAAGACGAAGTTCGCCGAGAACGCTGACAAGAAGCGCGCTTTGGTAGAACAGGCAAAGGCTTTGCAGGACAGCACCGAGTGGAAAGCGACAAGCGACAAGCTCATCGCCCTGCAGAAGGAGTGGAAGACCATCGGCATGGTGCCCAAGAAATTGGGAGACCAGCTCTGGAACGACTTCCTCGGCGCCTGCAACAAGTTCTTCGAGGCCCGCAATGCCGCCAATGCCGGCACACGCAACGCCGAAAAGGAAAACCTGGCACAGAAGCGCGACATCATCGCAAAGCTGAAAGCCGTAGCCGAAGAGGCTGGCGAAAACGTGCAAGAGAAGGTGCAGGAACTCGTAGAGAAGTACCAGTCGATCGGTCACGTACCCTTCAGGGAGAAGGATAAACTCTATAAAGAATACCACGAGGTGCTCGACAAGCTCTACAAAGAACTCAACGTGAGCATCGCCCGCCGCCGTCTCGACAACTTCAGAAGCAACCTGAAGTCGATGGCAGAGCGTGGTGGCGACGCACTCGACAACGAGCGTTCAAGACTGATGCGCCGCTACGAGGCGATGAAACAGGAGATTCAGACATACGAGAACAACCTCGGTTTCCTGAATGCCGCTTCAAAGAAGGGCAACTCGCTCATCGACGAGATGAACCGCAAGGTGCAGAAGCTCAAGGACGATTGCGAGCTGGTACGCCAGAAAATCAAGGCCATCGACGCTGAGAACAAGGAAAGCGAAGAATAAACGGCCATTATAAAAGCGAAAGCCGCTGCCCTCTCCGATTAAAGGGCAGCGGCTTTCGTTTTCCTTTCGTTGGAAAAAGGGCTATTCATCTTCGTTTAGCAACGACATGAATGCCTTCAATAGGTAGTCGGGCTCATAATCGTCTGCCTTGATATGGCAATTGGCAAACACCGTTTGTCCGCTGCGACAGACGACAGCCACCTCTTTGATGGTTCCCTTCTTCACCTTATAAAACATCTTATTCTTGTTGTCATCTACATAGCACTCATAACCCTCTGGATCAATATGGCTGATGATGCTCATTAGGCAAAGGCCTGATTCAAGGGGTAAATCATACTTCTGCTGTCGTTGCATCATGCAGTCGCCGATGCCTTTCACTGGGTGGTCACCCATATCTTCGGTGCTGAATCCATTCTTTCTTCGCTCCACTTGGTCTGGCATTAGCATTCCGATAGCTTCCATCGCCTCCCGTGGCGACAGCATTACGTCAACCATCTGCATCTTTGGCTCATCCGACGCTGCATACTCCTCGCCTATCTTGGCTGCCATTTCCCGGAGATGTCCGTAGAGCCTGTCGGGAGAAGAACTCAGAGAAAACATGGCAGCAATGCCTTCTTCGTCCATGGTGATGCTCCTTACAGTACGCCCGTCATTGGTATAATAGATGGTGAGCGAATCGCGCTCGCCATTTTTCATCATGTCAAGCAGCGATATGGTATCACCCAGCAGATAGAGAGCCGACTTACCGTCACTGTACACCTTTGCCCCGACAATGGCAACCTGTTCCAGAAGTCCCTTTGATGCCACATTCTGGTTTTTCATGTCCACGAGGTAAGGCTTGAACACACAGACATCAAGAGAATCGTTGTACAGTTTATATGACAATTCATAGTCGCGTATACTCAAACCCTGTCCTTCAATGAAAGCCCTTGCCACACTGTCGTATCGTTCTTCCTCCCTTGGTGTCATTAGTATCTTATGATACACAAAGCCAAGTTGCTGCGGGGTACCCTCTTCGAACATCATTGGTATCACGCGGCTAGTTCGCGTCACTGGATCGTGCCTCATCACCACCACCTCCTTTATTCGTGGAGCATTATTGATGGTAGCCAAACAAAGATAGTCTTCATGAAGGTCGCTCCACCGCTTAGAGATGTAATACGTCCACTCGCCATATTGCAGCAGCAGATCGCCACTTCTAAGGCCCTGTTTCCAGGCTCCTCCCGTGGAATCGAGCATTTCCACGCAAAATGCCTTGCAGTGACGTTGTTTGAATCCGCTAGGGTCTACGATGCTGTCTCCCTTCTCATCATAATAATAAGGATCATAGCGCACGTTGTCGTAATAGACATATCTAATATCGTTCAAGTCTCCACCCATCATATATGAAGGCTCGTCGAACTCGTTCACAGCAACGGTGTTCGCAATACCTCCCTTGATGGTTCGCTGAGCTTTTATTTTGTAGAAGAAATCACCATCAAGCATGGTGCGGCCTGGCTCACCGGTAGCCGTGAAGCACTGATAGTCCAGCTGTTTCTCGAAAGCATCATCATAGTGAGAACGGTTATGCTCTATCACCTTCATGTTCTCATCATAGGAAATGACTTCCTTCATATTCGAAACGGAATCCGTCACAATAACCTGAACACTACATGAATTATGGAGAACCGGATGGTTTTCTGCATCCACATATCTCTCCTCCGTTCTCATCCACTTGGGCCTGTATTCATAATTGATAGTCTTTTTTGAATAGCCGTTTCTTTCTATCGGATTCATGTCTAGGTCATAATACGCGTCTTCCGTGAGGTTGCCTCTATCGTCGTATTTCTCCACATTAATCCTGCCCTCTGCGATGTTTTTCCTTATCTTTGTCCTTCCGTCCGAAGTGTACACGAAATTAAGTACGGAGTCGCGTCCGTTGGTGGTTGAATAATAGAGGCTCTCTACAATTATTCCATTTTCATAGCGGTGCCTACTAATACAGTCATCATCGTTGTCGTTTACCAAAAGCGAATCGGCTGTGTATCGAGCGAATAGTGTCTGATTCCCGTCGTCATCGTAGGCCCTGATGCTGAATGCGGCACCTGAGTTATCATTTATCAACACATTTTTGTCAAGACCTTCAATCCTATAGAGTGTCGTTTTCCCCTTATCGTTGTATTCATGAACATGGCAGTGAACACCCAAGCTGGTCGTGTCTGGCACCAGTTCCCCGTCACCGTTGAACTTGAAAAACCGTTCCTTTAACTCCCTTCCCCACTTGTCTCGCTCATAGTATTTCATAAAGACGTCATCGTAAGTCTTTATTGATGGCAGTCTCATCAACTGTCCCTTATCATCAAAATAGGCCACTAACATGGTGTTTCCCCATTTGTCATATTCAGCTTTCCAGCTGCTGTTGCCCCAACTGTCGTTGACGGGATTGCCCATGATGTCGCACGAGGTGTCGCTCATGACGTTTCCTTTTTCATCATATTTTCTCACGTTGACAAACGCATTTCCGCTTGCATCCCGCTTATAGTAGCCGCTCTCATCGACAAAGTCGAATCTGGATTCAAAGCCATTTTTATCTAACGTTATGATAATATAGCTTGGCGAATCGTCGTCATTGTCTCTCAAGGTTGTTGTCATGCCGTATTTATCTACGAAATGACCGACAATCTGATTGTCACTCACCGACGTGGGCATAAACGAATACACGAGCCTGCCTTCCTCATCGTAAGCGTTTTCCTGTAGCACCATGCCATTGTCGCCTATGGTCTCCCATTGACACACGGAGCTGATGTCGTCAGCCCAGTCTTTGGCTTGTCGGCTCGAATAGTCCACATAAGGCAGCACGTTGTTGCTTTCATTCAGTTTTCCATAAGAGTTCATGGCCTGCAGAATTGTCCATGGCCCGCTCTTACCTTTTCTTGATAGCTTATAGTACAACATCAAATGTTTGGTATGCTCTTCGGTGAGCGGCTCGCCAACCCCCACATACCAGCCATGCTTCCTTGTCACATGGGCATAGTATCGGTAGTCATATCCTTTTGTATCGGGAAAAGTTCTTGTCTGTACATGTGGCAGTACACTGTCTCGCATTGCATTGAACTTGTCCCCTTGCTTCTGCACTGGCCGGGCAGAAGGTGCTTTCTTTCTGACAGGCTTCTTATCGCTGTCAGAACCGAACAAGCCAGCTCGCTGCGCACCAACAGCCTTTCTCGCCTCGCGCTTTGTCAGCGGACTGTCGTTCTCTATCTGTGCATAGACCACCGAAGGGAGCAAAATGGCGGCCAGCAGAAGGGTTTTTATCTTGCTTTTCATTTCTTCTTACCGATTGATGATTCCAGTCTTCTCATTTCTTCGTATGTGTAATAAACAGGGTACGTCTCAGCCCCACGGCTGCCGGCCGCGACATTGAATGTGAGGACGAGGAAGTTGTTGGCCTTGGGATTGGGGCGCGCCACGACCACTTTTCCTGCAGTGTTCTCGCCCGCCTGGTGGTTTTCCAGCAACAGGTCGCCGTCGCGCAGTCCGCCTGCCACTGTCGAGGTGGCTTTGTAGTAGGTGCCTTCCTTATTTAAAATATGTATATAGGTCACCGCGTTCTTGTGTTCGATGCGTTTGAGCGACTCCTGATAGATGGGAACGGCGCGAACATAGACCTCCTCACTGTCCTGATGGAAGAACTCTTTCGACGGAACCACCTCGCGCACATAGCTGTAGTTGTCGTCGGAATAGACCACCCATGTCTCGTCGCCGAACTCGTTGATGGCCTTCACAGCGACATTCGAGCCCGTGAAATTCTGTATGAATTTCAGCTTGTAATAGCTGAATCCCTGCATCTCCCACTGCGAACAACGTATAGGTGTGTTGTCGACGCCCATGGCCGACTGCGCCACCATCTTCCCGTTCTCGTCGTATTCATAGAGCACGGTCTTATAGATGCCGCCGCTGTTGTACAGCACTCGACGGACAGGATACTGGTCGGCATTGTAGAAGGTCTCCTGCCTGAAGAACTCCCTGTTCTCGCAGGGTTTCCCGTCTTTGTCGTAGTAGGTCAGCGTTTCCTTCTGCATGTCCTTCTCTGTGGCGGTCTCCTTCACGAGCCTGTGATAGCCGCCTTTCCTGTCGTCTTTTTCCGATGGCTGGTCTATCTTTTCGGCGGTGCTGCCTTCATAATAGGTTACAATGGTTTTCTGTCCCTGGTAGTCATACACTTCGGCCTTGTATTTCATGGGGGCATCGTTGTTGAAGGTCACCACCTTCTGTTTCTTTCCTGTCTTCTGGTCGAAGAACGTCTCCATGCTCTCTTCCAACTGCCATTGGCCGTTTTTCTTCGTAAAATCCTTTCTGACGTTCAGTTCCTGTGCATCGTTGTAGCTATATATCTGGTAGCGGCTTCCTGCGGTCATGGCCGACCGGCTGACCAGCCGTCCACCATTGTCAAACCGCAAGGTGTCGCACTGTGCGCCCATGTTGTAGACCACCATCTTCGCGTCGTAACGGGCTGTTCCCTCCGACGACTTCGTCCATCTGCCGTATTCGTCGAACGCAGTGTAGCTGACGGCCTGACTGCTGATATCGTCGTTGAACACGTCCACGGGCACTTTCTTCGTGATGCATCCGTCCTCGTTCACCTTGTATCTGTAGCCATAGACTCCCTGTCCGCGGTTTCCGTTCTGCTGAGGCGTGCCCGACTCGCTGAAGAAGGCATAGCCTGTGATGAAGCCGTTCTTCATGGTCAGGCGCATGCGGTCGGCGCCATTGTCGCGCACGCGCATCGCCTTTCCCTCCGAGTCGGTGTAGTTGGCCCACAGCTGCATGTCGCCTGCCGTGGTGGTCTCCACGTCCTGCCCGTCCACGATGTTCTGGTTTCCCGAGCGGAAGAACTGTATTCCGTAGAGCTCATTCCCGTCGATGTCGTATGCCGTTTCGCGGGTGAGGTCGCCTTTGTTGTCGGCTGTGTACTCCCATCGCGCCACTTTCTGCTGCATCAGCGCGAAGGCGCGGGCCTTCATGTCGTCGCCCTCGCTCTCGTAGAGTGCCACCAGGGGCGACGCCACGAACTTGTTGGTGGTGTGTTTTCCCTTGGCATTCATCACCTCCACCTTCGTAAACTCCGTCCGTTGCAGTGTTCCAGGCTTGAAGATTCCCTCGCGCGTCAGCCGGTAGTACACCACCATCTGCTTCTTCTCGTCGCCGTCGAGCTTCTTTCCCACGCCTACGGGCCAGCCGTTTTTCCATGTGAATGAGCCGTAGCTGTCGCTATAGCTGGCCAGGTAGAGCAGCGCATAGCCGGCCCACAACAGGAAAAGCAGGATGGCCGCCGATGCCGCCACCACCAGCCTGCGCCGGTTTTTTCGCTTCAGCCGCTGGGCCTGCCGCTCCATCTCTTCTTTCTCCCTGCGCGCCTTCTCCTCCATTTCCTCGCGCTTCTTTTTCTCCTCCATGAGCAGCTTGTTGCGCTCTGCTTCCTGCCGCTTCAGCATGGAGCGGTAGTCGCGCCGTTCCTGCACCACGGGACACAGGATGTCGTGGATGTATTCTATGCGCATGTCACCGCCGTAGGCAAAGCGCCGCAGCAGCTTGCGCTCACTGGCCAGCAGGTCGAGCTGTTGCTCACTGAGATGGCCCACATGCATGGCATTATAGACCGAGATGTTCTCGCGGCGACCGTCGTTGTTCAGCAGGTTGTCCTCCAGATACTCCACGATGCTGTCGGGCAGACCGGCAATGCTCTCCATGTAGAAGTCCTGAATGATGTTGTCGCTGAAGCGGTCCACCAGTTCCCGGGTTATCTTTCCTCCCGTCTCGCTGCACTTCAGGTAGAGTCGGCTCAGGTAGAGCGAGAGGATGGCCGAGTCCACCTGCAGCGTGGGAATGCCGTCTATCGTGACGTTGGCTTCGCCTGTCACCTTCTGGATAATCAGTTCAGCAACGCCTTTGTCCACCAGTCCCGGCACGGGCTTCATGATGATTTCCGCGGCCTGTTCCTCGTTGATGGGCTGCAGACTGTAGCGGTTCAGCTTCAGCGAGGGAATGTGTGCGGTGCTGCGTTCCAGATAGGAGAGGTAGTCTTCGCGCAGAGTGAAGACGATGTGGAAGAGGCTTTCCTCCAGATATTCCGGCCCTTTCTTCCTCATGCGCCCCTTGATGTTGCCGAAGATGGAACCGCCGGCTGCCGTGGGCAGGGGCTGCTGCGTGGTTCTTTCGCTCTGTTCCAGATAGGGCGGACGCACCTCGTTGATCAGGTCGCCCATCTGGCTGAAGAAGTCGTAAACGCGCTGCCGGTCCTTCTCGAGAGTGAAGATCTCCTCGAACTGGTCAAACACAAGCAGCGGCTTCAGCACCATTCCGTCGGCTCCGAAGAAGCGATAGCGGTGCAGATATTCCCAGAGCGTCTCCTCGTGGGTGCCACATTGCTCCACCAGCTGCTCGGCCTTGCCGCCGCTCTGCGCCAGTTCGCTCTCTATGGCCCGTCTGATCTGCGCCAGATAGGGGTCGCTCGGGTTCTCCGTGTCTGTCGTGTGGATGAGGCGTATGCTAACGGGCATCATGCCGGCCCTTCGCGCCTTGGGGAAGATGCCGGCGTTGATGATGCTCGACTTGCCGATGCCCGACCGTCCGTAGACCACGGTCTGCACGTTGTATTCTATGCGACTGAAGAGCACCTCGGTCTCTTCGTCGCGACCGTATATTTTCTCAGACTCCTTATAGGAATCTAGGCCTTTCCATGGGTTGTTCATAGTTCAGGGTTCACTGTTCGTAGTTCTTGGAATGGGTTTGGGTCAGAGATTTGCCAACACATTGGCAATCTGATCGGCAAATTCTTCGAAGCTAGGTTGCTGCGGATCGTAGAGGAAGGCGTTGTGACGTTGCAACTGCGGCGGAACATTGCTTCCATAGAAGTCGAAACTACGTTCACTGACGGGGAAGATAAAGTTGCGCCCGTAGCCTGTGGCCATATCGATAGCTGTCTGCCATTCGGTTCGATAAGGGTGATAGTCGTTCTTTTCGCGCTCAATATTCTGCGTCATGATGGGCACAAACAGGCGAGCCGACTTGATGGCAGCGATAATCTCATCCATGAAAGAGGCACCATACGACAGGCTGTCACGGTCGAACCACACACGCATGCCACGAGCCTTAAGAGTGTTGTAAAGTTGCTTGGCCACATCAGAATCGCTACGTGAATAACTCAGGAACACGTCGGCGCCTTTCATCGGCGCACCACTACTCTGCTCTTCCTTCATCCTCGCCTCTATCATGCTCTCCATCTTGTCGAGCACTTCTTCCATATTATTCTGAGTGAAAGCATCGATGCGTCGCATAAACTGCAACAGATTGTCGTCGGCCACAGGGTCGACCATCATGCCGACAGGCTGGGCTTCGAAGCGCGACTTCATGCTGTACCACACGAAGCGGCACAGCCAGTCGCTATAGCTGTTTCCCAGAATGAGCAGGTATTTCGACTGAAGCTCGGAAGCCAGGTTCTGCGGACGCTCGGCCGAACTGAGCCACGACTTGCAGAAGGCCAGCATGTCGGTGTCGGTCACCACGTACTTCTTCTCCGAGTGGCAAACGCGACCGAACATGTAGTAGACCGTGGGCTTGCGGATGTCCTGACGTGTCTTGATGTCGTCGTTGCGCGCGGGGTCGTTCGAGAACTTCATCACGCGCAGCTCGTTGCCCCAGATTTCCCGCATAGCATCCTCTACTACAGGGGTAAACGAAGTCGTGATGACAAAGGGGAACTGACGAATGCTGAGAAGGCGTTTGAGAAGTGCCGATGGTTCAAAGAGTTTCTGTTCGAAGGCGTCACCAAGCATCACGTAAATGTTCTTACGGTCCTCTGCATCGAAATTCTTGTCGAACAACAACTGCGAGAACGATGTAGGATGACCTTCCACTTCGTAGGCTTCTGCCAAATCGTCAATAAGTATCTGATGGGGGTTAGTACCACGCTCACTATCGACCATAAACTCTGGCCCAATAACAGGTACTACGTTGCCTTCCATTATCTTCGTTATCAACGTGTCCCACTGACGCGTCGACTCAGAGTCTTCCCGGCCTTTACGTTTAAATATTGACGATTTCATATTGGCTCTTTAGTTTGAATATGACAATTCTGTTTTTCTAAAGCGCAAAGATAGTTTTTTTTTACGAAAATGCCAAATAAACCTTCTTTTTTTTCTATTTCACTGTATCATCCACTTCTTTTTGACCCAGTTACATACTCCGTCGGAGTTATTTCTTTACCATCAATAGCTAAAGAACTTATCGACAAGACGTTCACTGTCTATTATTCAAAACCAGAGTAATTGAAAGCCTGACATAAGGTGGTTCTTATATTGTCTTCTTGTTTCAAACCGATGGAAAAACATCGGGGGAAACGACCAAGTGTAGAACAGCAATCATATGAGAAAAAAGACTCGGGGAAAGCTCGGGAATCATAGGATAAGAAAAATCGCCAAGGGCTGATGGACAGCTACTTAGCGATTATTTCTGTTGGGGTACCCGGACTCGAACCAGGAAAGGCAGGACCAGAATCTGCAGTGTTACCATTACACCATACCCCAATTCCTTTGCTATCACCATCACCTGACGGCTGAATAGCGGGTGCAAAGGTACTGCTTTTTTTTGAATCTCCAAGTTTTTTCCAAAGAAAATTGCTCCAAAATTGAAAAAAAGTGCGAAAATAACCAAAATCTTACGCTTTTTTGCTGCATATTCGGAGATTTCAGCGTACCTTTGCAGATTGAAAGTATACATATTATTATTGAATGGTAAAGACAAAAGAATTAGTACAGACAATTGTCAAAGGGATTCAGGAAAAGAAAGGTTCGGGCATCGTTGTGACCGACCTTAGGACCATTGAGGGCAGCATCTGCCAATACTTCGTCATCTGCCAAGGCAATTCGCCTCAGCAGGTGGAAGCTATTACCGACTCGGTGGAAGAAACAGTAAGGGTGGACACTGGTGAAAAACCCGTGAGAATAGCCGGACGCGAGAACGCCACATGGGTGGCCATGGACTACACAGACGCCATGGTGCACATCTTTGTGCCCGATGCCCGCGACTACTACAAGCTGGAGAACCTATGGGAAGATGCCAAGACCGAACGTATTCCCGACCTTGACTAACTCACTAAAACCGACAAGAAGAAATGGAACCTAAAAATAGAGACGACGAAAAACAGCCGAAAATGCCCCGGTTCAACATGAGCTGGATCTACATCATCGCATTGCTCAGCCTCATCGGTATATACATGATGGGCGGCGACGACGTGAAGGGAAGCATGGGCGGTGAGTGCACCTACAAGCAGTTCAAGGTGTATGTGCAAAACGGATATGCATCGAAGATCTTGGTAAGCAAGGAAAAGAACAACCTGAGAATGTACGTCCTGCCCGAGCATTTCCGCACGGTGTTCAACAAAGGAGCCGACCAAACGGGTCCCGAACCTTACGTAATGGTACAGATAGGAAGCGTCGACCAGGTGGAACAATTTGTGAACTCACAGATAGAAGCCGGCAAGTTCAAAGGCGATTTTGGCTATGACAAGCCTAGTTCCAACGACTTCTGGAACCTGCTGAACGTAGCCTTCCCCATCATTATGATACTGTTCTTCCTCTACCTGATGTTCGGCATGGGCCGCGGAGGCATGGGAGGTGGCATGGGAGGCATCTTCAATGTGGGCAAGTCGAAGGCCAAAATGTATGAGAAAGGTGGCGAACTGGGCATCACGTTCAAGGACGTGGCCGGCCAGGCAGGCGCCAAGCAAGAGATACAGGAGATTGTGGAATTCCTGAAGAACCCGAAGAAATATACCGATCTGGGCGGTAAAATCCCCAAGGGAGCCCTATTGGTTGGCCCTCCGGGAACGGGTAAGACTTTGTTGGCCAAGGCCGTAGCTGGCGAGGCTGGCGTACCTTTCTTCTCGATGTCGGGTAGCGATTTCGTGGAGATGTTCGTCGGTGTGGGTGCCAGTCGTGTGCGCGACTTGTTCCGCCAGGCGAAGGAGAAGTCGCCCTGCATCATCTTCATCGACGAGATTGATGCCGTAGGTCGTGCACGCTCGAAGAATCCTTCGATGGGTGGAAACGACGAACGCGAGAACACGCTGAACGCCCTTCTCACCGAGATGGACGGTTTCGGCACCAACTCGGGCGTCATCATCCTAGCCGCCACCAACCGTGTCGACATGCTCGACTCGGCCCTGTTGCGTGCCGGCCGCTTCGACCGCCAGATCCACGTAGACCTGCCTGACCTGAGCGAGCGCAAGGAAATCTTCCAAGTGCACCTCAAGCCCATCAAGGTGGACAACACGCTCGACATCGACTTCTTGGCACGTCAGACACCTGGATTCTCGGGTGCCGACATCGCCAACGTGTGCAACGAGGCTGCCCTCATCGCCGCCCGCCACGATAGCAAGACCGTCTCGAAGCAAGACTTCCTCGATGCTGTGGACCGCATCATTGGCGGACTGGAGAAGAAGACCAAGGTGATGACGGCCGAGGAGAAGCGCTCCATCGCCCTCCATGAGGCTGGACACGCCACCATCAGTTGGTTCTGCGAGCACGCCGCTCCGCTGGTCAAGGTGACCATCGTGCCGCGTGGTCAGGCCCTTGGAGCCGCCTGGTACCTGCCTGAGGAGCGCCAGATTACCACAAAGGAGCAGATGCTCGACGAGATGTGCGCCCTGCTGGGTGGCCGTGCCGCTGAGGAACTGTTCACTGGACACATCTCCACAGGTGCCATGAACGACCTGGAACGTGCCACAAAGAGCGCATACGGCATGATTGCCTTCGCAGGCATGAGCGACCGTCTGCCCAACATCTGCTACTACAACAACCAGGAATACTCGTTCCAAAAACCCTATTCTGAGACTACCGGCAAGATTATCGACGAGGAAGTGCTCAAGATGATCAACGACCAATATGCCCGCGCAAAGCAACTGCTCGAGGAGCACAAGGAGGGCCACAACGCGCTGGCCGACCTGCTTGTATCGCGCGAGGTGATCTTCGCGGAGGACGTTGAACGTGTGTTCGGTAAACGCCCGTGGGTGAGCCGCTCGCAAGAAATCATCGAGGAGAACGAGAAACTCGCTGAAGCAGAGCGTCGCGCTCTGGCTGAGAAGATGGCCGAAGAACGCCGTCCCGCCGAGGAAAAGAAGGAGGAAGAGGCATGAAGAATCTGATTGTGCGTTCCATCACCGGCGTCATCTTCGTGGCTGCCATCGTCACATGTTTCCTGCGACCCGACGCCATGCTGTTCCTCTTCGCCGTGGTCACGGGACTCACCGTTTGGGAGTTCTGCGGACTGGTGAACGACCACGTGGCCGCTACTACCACCAACCGGTTCATCTGCACCGTAGCGGGCGTCTATTTCTTCCTAGCTATGGGTGGATACGTGAGTGGCATCACGCCCTCGAGCGGAGTGTTCATCCCCTATCTGCTCACACTCATCTACCTGATGGTGAGCGAGCTCTACCTGAAACAAGAGAACCCTGTGAACGACTGGGCCTACACCATGCTGTCGCAAATGTACATCGCCCTGCCCTTCTCTATGATTCCCGTCCTTGCTTTCAGTGCGGGTGCCGATGGCGAAATCCACTTCAGCACGCTTCTGCCGTTGTCGGTATTCATCTTCCTCTGGGTAAGCGATTCTGGAGCCTATTGCGTTGGTTCGCTCATTGGCAAGCACAAACTCTTCCCGCGTGTCAGTCCTGGCAAGTCGTGGGAGGGTAGCATCGGTGGCGGAGTCTTCGTCCTGATTGCCGCAGCCATCGTTGGTCATCTGGCGCATCAGAATGGCATCTCTCCTTTCGCAGGTGAGGCATTCGGCGGCGGAGCGCTAGGCGAGTTTGCAGCCTGGATGGGACTGGGCATCGTAGTGTGCGTCTTCGGCACATGGGGCGACTTGGTGGAAAGCCTGTTCAAGCGCACCATCGGCGTGAAGGACAGCGGCACCATATTGCCTGGTCACGGCGGCATGCTCGACCGTTTCGACTCCTCACTCTTGGCATTCCCTGCAGCTGTGGTCTACATCTACACGCTTTCGTTGTTGTAGAACAAACTTTCGATACTAAAAACAAAACAAAGCAGGAACCGCAATTAGGTTCTTGCTCTGACAATCTGAAAACGGTGTTTCCGCAAGGATGCACCGTTTTTTCGTTTCCAAAAGGCACTACTTCAACAATGCCAACATCTGCCGTGCGGCATTGTCGGGAGCACTGGTTGTGCCGAGTGCTTCGGCCACCTGCCGATAGCCACTAATCTGCGCCTCGCGGGCAGCGCCACCGGGCAGGATTCCATTAAGCTCCGTACGGATGTTCTGCACAGAGAAACGGTCGGCCAGCAGTTCGGGAACCACCTCGCGATCGGCAATGAGATTGACGAGCGAGATGAATCGGCACTTGATGACGTGGTTGTAGACAAAGCGGACGAGTTTCGGCACTGGGGTCTTGTAGCACACCACCTGGGGCACACCGAAGAGGGCGGTCTCGAGGGTTGCCGTTCCACTGGTGACGAGCGCCGCCGTCGCTTGCGCCAGCAGAGCATACGTCTGGTTGCGCACCACGCGAACTGAGCTGCCGTTGAGATACGGCTCGTAGTAGGTGTCGTCGATGGACGGGGCGCCAGCCAGCACCAGCTGATAGTCGTCGAGTCCTCGCGTTGCCTCAATCATTGCGGGCAAGTTATCCTTGATTTCCTGTTGTCGGCTGCCGGCCAACAGAGCGATGATGGGTCGTTCGTCAAGCTCCTGACGGAATACAGCCGGAGCATTACTATCGGCCTGCTTCTGCGCGTTCATCCGCTCGACGAACTGCGCTAGGCTCTCGTTGTTTTCGGCCTTGAAACTTCTCACCTCATCAGCAGTAGGATTGCCCACGTAGTGTATGGGATATTGATGTTTCTGCTCGAAGAACGGCACCTCGAAAGGCAATATGGAAAACAACTCGTCCACATCGCGGCGGATGCTCTTGATGCGATATTCCTTCCACGCCCAAATCTTCGGCGAGATGTAATAGAAGACCTGCGTAGACCGTGAGTCGGAGAAAGGCCGATGGCTGTGCACATATTTGGCGATGCTGAGATTGAAACCCGGATAGTCCACAAGGACGACGGCATCGGGCTGCCACTCTGCAATGTCCCGTTTGCACATGCGCATGTTGCGCAATATTGTGGGCAGATGAAGCAGCACGGGCACAAATCCCATGTAGGCGAGTTCGCGGAAATGGCGCACACGAGTGCCGCCCACCGCCGTCATCAGGTCGCCGCCAAAGAAGCGGAACTCGACTTCGGGGTCGTGCTGCTGGAGCGACTTCATCAGATGGGAGGCGTGCAGGTCGCCACTGGCTTCGCCAACTATCAGGTAGTATTTCATTCTCTTCGTCTTTTTAACTTGACTCGGTCGTCGTACCGGAAAGGCAAGATGCAACTTCGGGTTCTGCTACTTGTTCCACCTTTTTCGACAACCCTTTCATAAAAAATCTAGATTTTTTTCATCGAAATTGGCGCTTTCGACAAATTTTTTCTAGATTTTTTTCTTGCAACGCGGCAGAATAACTAAGCGATATTGTCAGTTTTGTTAATCAATATCGTCAGATTTCGTTCTACAAACTGACGTTTTTGCTGGACAAAAGCGACTATTCCTTCCAATCGTCCATGCGACTGAGCAAATCGTAGTCCGTAACGTCGATTCGCGTGGGCGTGATGGCCACGTAGCCATGGGTCAAAGCCCAGTTGTCGGTATCTTCGGCCTCGGGCTCATCATTGGTGTAGCTGCCCACCATCCAGAAGTAGTCGTAGCCGCGCGGATGGTGCATCTTCACGCACTCATTTCCCCACGTACCATAGGCCATTCGGCATACGCGCACGCCACGAAACTCGCTGAGCAACGGGAAGTTGATGTTCAGGCAGACACCTCTGGGCAGTCCGTTGTCAAGCACGCGACGGGTCATCTTGCGAATGTAGTCCCTGAGGGGCTCGAAATCGGCCTCATCACGATGGTCGCAAATCGAGAAAGCCACGCTTGGAATGTATTTCATACAGCCTTCCATCGTCACACCCATCGTGCCTGAATAATGGGTGTTGACGGAGGCATTGTCGCCATGATTGATGCCGCCAATCACCATGTCGGGCCGGCGCTGCTGGCAATACTGGTTGAGAGCGAGTTTCACGCAGTCGACAGGCGTGCCATTCGACGAGAGGACGAGCAATCCTGGTTCCTCACGGCGCACGGTGAGACGTAGCGGTTCGGTGGCCGAGAAGGCACAGGCAAAGCCCGAACGCGGACCTTCGGGCGCACAAACCAGGAGGTCGGCCATATCTCGTAGATACTCGATAAGGCAGTTGATGCCCTTCGACTGGTAGCCATCGTCGTTGGAAATCAATATGAGTGGTCGGTTGTTGTTCATTGTCACGCAAAAAGTTTGGACTGCAAAGTTACGAAAAAAGACGGAATCTGCGGCCTATCGGTCTGAAAAGTTGCCTACAGACCGTTAAAATCGGCTATAAGAGACGGATTTTCAACTGTACTTGAGCGTCGTTCTGGGCAAAAAACGGCGCTAGCATCTTATCTGAAGAATGTCAAAACCTTATGGTATTCGTGGCCTTGAACACCTGCCACAATGCCCGTTTCATCGACGGAAAACCAATGTGAACCGACAACACCCCGTCGAAGACACTGCCGACAACCATCGACCACTCAACGAATAGCCGTCGAGCTTCTGTGCGTTGGTTAAACGTATGTAAATCTCGTTAAAATCGGAATGGATTGTGTCTATTCCGAAAAAAAGTTGTATCTTTGCACAAATTTTCTTATGATAAAAGCGTCTCCTGACTTCGCGAATGCCCATAGTCAGGTGATGTCAAGGTATATATAAAGGTAAGATATGGGAAAAATCATTGCATTAGCTAACCAGAAAGGTGGCGTCGGCAAGACAACCACGACCATCAACCTGGCAGCTTCGCTGGCAACGCTGGAGAAAACGGTGCTGGTGATTGATGCCGACCCGCAGGCAAACGCATCGAGCGGACTGGGCGTCAACATCAACGACATCGACTGCAGCATCTACGAATGCATCATCGACCAAGCTGACATACGCGACGCGATGTACACCACTGACATCGAGGGACTGGACATTATTCCGAGTCATGTGAACCTGGTGGGAGCTGAGATTGAAATGCTCGAAATGGAACAGCGCGAACAGGTACTGAAGAACCTGCTGGATCCTATCAAGAAAGAATACGACTACATACTGATTGACTGCTCGCCGTCGCTCGGACTCATCACCGTAAACGCGCTGACAGCTGCCGACTCGGTCATCATACCCGTACAATGTGAGTATTTTGCATTGGAAGGCATCAGTAAGTTGCTGAACACCATCAAGATCATCAAGAGCCGTCTGAACCCGAAGCTGGAGATAGAAGGATTCCTGCTGACCATGTACGACCAGCGTCTGCGTCTGGCCAATCAGATATACGACGAGGTGAAACGCCACTTCCAGGAACTGGTGTTCAAGACCGTCATTCAGCGCAACGTGAAGTTGTCGGAAAGTCCGTCGCACGGACTGCCCGTCATTCTCTACGACGCCGACTCTACCGGTGCGAAGAACCACTTGTCGCTGGCCAAGGAAATCATTAACCGTAACAAATAGTTGGGACGCTCCCGCATTGGCGGGAAAGACCCTACCGATAATTGCATATATGGCAGTAAAGAAGAAATATAGTGCGCTCGGCCGAGGCCTCGATGCCCTCATTTCGACAAACGATGTGAAGACACAGGGCTCATCGACCATCAACGAGATACCTCTCAGCCAGATAGAACCCAACCCGAACCAACCGCGTCGGGAGTTCGACGAGACGGCTTTGCAGGAACTGGCACAGAGCATCGGCGAGATTGGCATCGTGGTGCCGCTGACACTGAGGCAGACGGGCGAAAACCGTTTCCAGATAGTGGCCGGCGAACGACGTTGGCGTGCCTCGCAGATTGCAGGTCTGACGTCGGTGCCTGCCTATATCCGCACCATCAAGGACGAGGAGGTGATGGAGATGGCTTTGGTGGAAAACATACAGCGCGAAGACCTCAACGCCATCGAGATTGCCCTTGCCTACCAGCATCTGATGGAAACCACTGACAAGACACAGGATAAAGTGGCTGAGCGAGTGGGAAAAAGCCGCACCGCCATCACCAACTACCTGAGACTGCTGAAGCTGCCTGCACAAGTGCAGATGGCACTTCAGAAAAAGGAAATAGACATGGGCCACGCCCGTGCCTTGCTGTCACTCGATAGTCCGGCACAGCAAATCGCCCTCTTCCGCGAGATTCAGAAGAACGCCTACTCCGTAAGAAAGGTGGAGGAAATGGTGAGAATGGTGAAGAACGGCGAGGACATGCAGGCTGGACGCAAGAAACTGACGACCAAGAAGCAGTTGCCCGAAAATGTCAGCGCCGCCAGAATAAAACTGGCTGACGTGCTCAGCACACGCGTCGAAATGACCTGCAATGCCAAGGGTAAAGGTAAAATCAGCATCCCCTTCGCCAACGAAGAGGAACTGGAACGCATCATGAACGTGTTCGGCAAACTGCAGTGAGAATAGTCAAATACATCCTTCTGATGGTGGTGACTCTGCTCTCTACGGCAGCAGGGGCACAGGAAGAGGCAGACTCCATCTGGACACTGCCGCCCGATTCCATACCACAGCCTGTCTACGAAGACGAGACACCCGTGTTCATCGACGACGACTACGGTCTTGAGGAAGGATCGTTCATGTTCGACACCATCTCATTGAAGAAGCCCAAACGCGACTGGAGCCAATGGCGACCCAACGCGAAAAGGGCCATGTGGTTGGCCATCGTGCTGCCTGGTGCCGGACAAATCTACAACCGCAAGTACTGGAAGCTGCCCATCATATATGGAGGGTTCGTGGGATGTATCTACGCCATGCGATGGAATAATATAATGTATCGCGACTATTCGCAGGCATATATGGACATCATGGACGACAATCCCGAGACGCAAAGCTACAACCAGTTCCTGCACTTGGGGCGAACCATCACGGAGGAGAACATGTCGACCTACCAGACAAAGTTCAAGAAGCGTAAGGACTACTACCGCCGCTACCGCGACATGAGTGCATTTATCCTCATCGGTGTCTACGCTTTGTCCATCATCGACGCCTATGTCGACGCCTCACTTTCAGAGTTCGACATCTCCGACGACCTCAGCATGCGCGTTGCTCCCACCGTCATTCAAAACGGGAACAAGGGGACTAATCCGCTCCATTCATCGGGCGTAGGACTGAGTTGCGCGCTGAATTTCTGACAAGACCTCAAGACGTATCTGTCATAACCACAAGGAATAGAAAATAGAAATCCCAAATAAGAAGATGAAAATGAAGAAATACTTGATCGTGGCCGCCATTTTGCTCGGCTCCCATTGCGCCACCCAAGCACAGACTGTTGATAACGACGAGATCACCTTCACGGCAGAAGACGGTTCTCAGGAATCCATCGATGTGCCTGAAGGCATGCTTGTGGAGATTGACAGCCTGCTCAATCTCTATAACTCACGCACCTATCTGAACGAGCAAGACTGCAACTTCGACAACACGAATCCGGAATACAGCAAGGAGACCTACGTCGAACGTCTGCGCCGTCTGCCCACAGTGATGGAGATGCCCTACAACGAAGTGGTGCGCAAATTCATCGACCGCTATGCCGTGAACCTGCGCCGTTCGGTGGCCTATATGCTGGGAGCTTCCAACTTCTACATGCCTATCTTCGAGCAGGCTTTGGAAGCCAACAACCTGCCTTTGGAACTTCGCTACCTGCCGGTCATCGAATCGGGACTTCATCCTTCCGTCACTTCACCTGCCGGAGCATCGGGATTGTGGCAGTTCATGGTGGAATCGGGAAAGCAATACGGACTAGAGATCAACTCTCTTGTTGACGAGCGCCGCGACCCTATCAAGTCTTCTTATGCGGCAGCACAGCTTCTGAAGGACCTCTACAAAATCTACGGCGATTGGAATACCGTCATCGCAGCCTACAACTGCGGTCCCGGTACCATCAACAAAGCCATGCACCGCGCAGGTGGATCGACAGACTACTGGACCATCTACAAGTATCTGCCCAAGGAAACGCAGGGCTACGTGCCAGCTTTCATTGCCGCCAACTACATCATGAGTTACTATTGCGAGCACAATATCTGCCCCATGCGCACTGAGCTGCCGCTGAAGTCGGACACCATCATGGTGTCGCGCGATGTTCATTTCAAGCAGATTGCTGGTGTAATGGGTATCAGCGTTGACGAGTTGCGGACGCTCAACCCGCAGTATCGCCGCGACATCGTGAACGGAAGCAGTAAACCTTCTGTCATTCGTCTGCCGCAACAATACGTCACTCAATTCATTGACAATGAGGACAGCATCTATGCTTACGACGCGAACCGACTGATAACAAAGCGCTCGGAGGTGGCCATCACGCAGGCCGACACCCAACCAGAGGCCGCACCGCGCCAATCCTACACACAGAATCGCACAGGATACACACAGAGCCGCACAAACTACACGGCCTCAACACGTTCGTACAAGCGTGGAGAAACGGCGCAGACACGTCAAAGCAGACAGTCATCGCGCAGTAGTCGTTACAGTAGAACTTCAAGGAAACAGCAACAGGCCGCCCAGCAACAAGCAGCCAGACAACAACGTGGGAAAGGCCGCCGAGGGAAGGCAGCACGTCAGCAGTCGCAGAGCGTAACCGTAGAACAAGGACAAACCCTCACAAGCCTGGCGCGCAAGCACGGAACAACAGTCGACAAACTGCGTAAGCTGAACGGCATCAAAGGCGACAATATCCGTGCCGGAAAGAAGCTTCGCGTGAAATAAAGACTGAGCGAAGCTGCACACGAAAAGGCCATCTTCGTGGTGGCCACCTACCTTTTTACTTTTTAGAATCAAAGGCCTATGGATGAGACGATTAAGAACACGGCCAAAGAATCAGCCGAGGATCAAATGGTAAACGACGCTTTTCAGAAATTGCTGGAAAGCTATCTCAGTTCGCGTCACCGCAAAAAGGTAGACATCATCACCAAGGCATTTAACTTCGCAAGGCAGGCTCACAAAGGCGTGAAGCGCTTGTCGGGCGAGCCTTATATTATGCATCCCATCGCTGTTGCCCAGATTGCCTGTTCGGAAATCGGGCTCGGCTCCACCAGTATTTGCTCAGCATTGCTTCACGATGTGGTCGAAGACACCGACTACACCGTTGAAGATATCGAGAACATTTTCGGCCCCAAGATTGCGCAGATTGTCGACGGACTGACCAAAATCTCCGGCGGCATCTTCGGCGAACAGGCATCGGCACAGGCCGAGAACTTCAAAAAGCTGCTGCTCACCATGAGCGACGACATCCGCGTCATCCTCATCAAGATTGCCGACCGTCTGCACAACATGCGCACACTTGAGAGTCAGCCCGCCAACAAGCAGTACAAGATTGCCGGCGAGACGCTCTACATCTATGCGCCGCTTGCCAACCGTCTGGGACTCAACAAGATAAAGACCGAGCTCGAGAACCTCAGCTTCCGCTTTGAACACCCCGAGGAATACAAGGCCATCACAAAGAAACTGGAAATCACGCAAGAGCAGCGCGACGAACTGTTCAGCAACTTCACCGCGCCCATCCGCCAGGCACTCGACCAGATGGGAGTGGACTACGAGATAAAGGCACGCGTAAAAAGCCCCTACTCCATCTGGAACAAGATGCAGAACAAGAATATCACGTTCAACGAAATCTACGATATTCTGGCCGTCCGCATCATCTTCACACCCAAGAAACGCGAAGAGGAAATCAACGAATGCTTCAACATCTACGTCCGCATCAGCCAGATCTACAAGAGTCATCCCGACCGTCTGCGCGACTGGCTCAGCCATCCGAAAGCCAATGGCTACCAAGCTCTGCACGTAACCTTGATGTCGCATCAGGGCAGATGGATTGAAGTGCAGATACGTTCTGACAGAATGAACGAGATAGCCGAGCAAGGCTTTGCTGCCCATTGGAAATACAAGGACGGAGAACCCGATGACGAGTATACCGAGGACGAGGGCGAACTGAACAACTGGCTACGCACCATCAAGGAGATTCTGGACGATCCGCAGCCCGATGCGATGGACTTCCTCGATGCCATCAAGCTGAACCTCTTTGCCAGCGAGATATTCGTGTTTACACCCAAAGGCGAAATCAAGACCATGCCCGCAGGCTGTACAGCACTCGACTTTGCCTTCCAGATTCACACTTTCCTCGGCAGCCACTGCATTGGCGCCAAAGTAAACCACAAACTGGTGCCGCTGAGCCACAAGTTGCAGAGCGGCGATCAGGTGGAAATCCTCACCAGCAACTCACAGCACGTGTCGCCCGAATGGATCAATTTCGTCTCAACGGCCAAGGCAAAGAACAAGATTCAGGCCGTGCTGCGAAGAGAAGGACGAGAGATTCAGAAGAAGGGAGAGAAGATTCTGATAGACTGGCTCGAACGAAACTCGATGGAGATGACTACATCGGTGCTCGACAAGCTCTGCGAGTTCCACGAAGTGAAGAAACCCGAGAACCTTTTCCAGGCATTGGGCGACAAGCGCATCATCCTTGGAGAAAAGGACCTCGACGAACTACACAACAAGAACAAGGGCGACAACGCGAAGAAAGGCTGGCGCCGCTACGTGCCCTTCATCGGCAAAGACAAGTCAAAATCTTCACAAACGCTCGTTGAAAGTCAGAACTACTTCATCGTGCCGAAGGACTTCAACCGCAAGGAACCCATCATCATCACCGAGAACAACATCTCGCAATTCATCTTCCCTTCCTGCTGCCGACCTATTCCCGGCGACGACGCCCTTGGATTCATCGACGGCAAGAACCGCATCGAGATACACAAGCGCAACTGCCCTGTGGCCAACAAGCTGAAGTCGAGCTTCGGCAACCGCATCCTCGATGTGAAATGGGACATGCACAAGCAGCTCTTCTTCTCGGGTACCATCAAGCTAAGAGGCATCGACCGCATCGGCCTGCTCAACGAAGTGACGCAGATCATCTCGCGACAACTCAACGTCAACATCCGCAAGGTCGTGTTCACATGCGAGGAAAGCATCTTCGACGGACTCATAGAACTACGTGTGCACGACCGCGAAGACGTTCAGAAAATCATCGAACAGCTGAAGGACGTAAACGGTGTACAGGAGATACAGAACATCAACTGATTGCTCGAATCGCACCGCTACACCCCACTCTATCCACCACCCGACTTCACATTACACGCATAACATCATCATGAGAACAATCAATCCCATCCCGAAACACCGGGGATCAATGATAGCCATGCTGTCGTTGGTTCTCGGATTTTTTTATTGTTGCCCCACATGGGCAAAGAGCTATGACAACCCCGACACGCTCTTCGTAGCCCGCGATGGCACAGCTGAGTTCCGCACCATCGGCTCAGCCATAGAGGTATGCCGCGCATTCATGGAATACCACAAGGTGATATTCGTCAAAAAAGGCGTCTACAAAGAGAAAATCATCGTTCCATCATGGCTCACCAATATTGAGATTTGTGGTGAGGACGCTGCCACAACCATCATCACCTACGACGACCACGCAAACATCCCAATTCCGAAGATTGGTTTCGAGGCTTCGCCCCAACCAGAGAAAGAAAGCGGTCAGCAGCCCATGGGCACCTTCCGCACCTTCACCGTCAAGGTGGAAGGTTCCGACATCACCTTCAAGAACATCACCATCGAGAACAATGCGCCCCGACTAGGTCAGGCAGTTGCACTACACACCGAGGGCGACCGACTGGTCTTCAACGGCTGCCGCTTACTTGGCAACCAAGACACCGTTTACACCGGCGTCGGCAACACGCGCATATTCTTCCTGAACTGTTACATCGAGGGAACCACCGACTTTATCTTCGGTCCTTCAACGGCTTGGTTCGAGCATTGCACCATCAAGAGCAAGACAAACAGCTATATCACTGCAGCTTCCACCCCAAAGGGTGTGGCCTACGGCTACGTGTTCAACGATTGCGACCTGATAGCCGACGACGGTGCCGACCAAGTTTTCCTTGGCCGTCCTTGGCGTCCCTATGCCCACACGTTGTTCATGAACTGCCGCATGGGCAACCATATCCGTCCCGAAGGATGGCACAACTGGGGCAAACAAACCAACGAACAGACCACCCGCTACGAGGAATACAACAACAGCGGCGAAGGTGCCGACACCAAGCAGCGCGCACCTTGGAGCCACCAACTCACTAAGAAACAAGCCCAGCGCATCACACCTGAAGAGGTGTTTGGAGCCGACAACGCTTGGCTACCAGCAAAAGCTCGTTGACAAAGCGTCACCCCTGACACCGTTCTTCCGCACCCTTGGCAACCCATTCCGCCAAGTTTCGAATAAAAAATCTAGATTTTTTTCATCAAAAGCGCCAATTTCGATGAAAATTTTCTAGATTTTTTCATGCACTCCCGCCAACCACAACAACGCAAATCACCAGCGCACCACTTCAAAGGCGTCGCCTACGACAATCAAACACCGCTATATTCTAATCAGCACGCTACATGATGACGACGTTGAACACTTCGTTAACATTATTATTCTAGAATGTGTGGATATAAAAATCCCCCGATTCCTCATTGAGAAGAATCGGGGATTTCTTTTTTATTATGCTCAGTAACTGGCCCGTAAAAGGAACTAATGCAGTGTTGCTTTGCCTATAAGGATGGGCGGTACAGGGTTACGTCAGGTAATCGAGTTGTTTTTTCAGCGACTTTAGTTCGTCGCGCACTCGTATGAGCGACTCCATGACACGGGCCTTGTTGTCTACGCCGCGCTTGTTCTGATAGAGCATTTTGCGGGCGGCGGACAATTTGAAGCCGCGCACTTTCACCAAGTTATAAACCGTGCGCACATTCTCAATGTCGTGCTCGGTGTACTGCCGCAAGCCATTTGCCGATGTTTTCGGCTTCAGCTGCGGTATTTCCTTCTCCCAGAAACGCAAGTTGCTTTCTGTCATGCCCACCATGCCAGCTACCTCTTTGATGGTGTAATAAAGCTTCAAGTTCTTGTCTGTATTCAGTGCCATAATACCATATTCTTGATTGTTCTGCAAAATTAAGAAAAAAATAAGACATCCCACTCTTTTCTTTCGAAAAAAATTGGAAGATATTTTATTTTTCTTGCTTTTGCAAAAAAACTCACAACATAAAGCCAAAGTGTCATGACAATAAATCACAACAAACGGATGATTGCTGATACTTCACTAACACACACAAGGTTGGCTTTAAACAAAGTACTTCCACCCGAAAAAACGAAAATAATTGTTTTTTCTTTCGTTGTTTTGCTCGCTTATTCGTACCTTTGCACCTTAAAAGAGTAAAAAGAGAAAAAACGATAAAAATGATGACAGCCAATGAGATTCGCGACTCGTTCAAGAAGTTCTTCGAGTCGAAACAACACGCCATCGTGCCCTCTGCACCGATGGTCATCAAAGACGACCCAACACTGATGTTCACCAACGCTGGTATGAACCAGTGGAAAGACATCATTCTGGGCACACGCGACCCAGAGCCACGCCGACGCGCCGACTCGCAAAAGTGCTTGCGCGTGAGCGGTAAACACAACGACCTTGAGGAGGTTGGTCACGACACCTACCACCACACAATGTTCGAGATGCTCGGCAACTGGTCGTTTGGCGACTACTTCAAGGAGGGCGCCATCGATATGGCATGGGAATACCTAGTGGATGTGCTCAAGCTCAATCCCGAGGACCTCTACGTGACGGTCTTCGAGGGCGACGCCACCGAAGGACTGGAGCGCGACGACGAAGCCGCCGGTTTCTGGCTGAAACACGTGCCCGCAGACCACATCATCAACGGCAACAAACACGACAACTTCTGGGAAATGGGCGACACAGGTCCTTG